>CALFTO010000095.1 GCA_937916195.1 uncultured Clostridia bacterium | reverse complement strand
TTGAGCCATAGTAGCCCTTAGCGAGCTTTAATACTTTATTTCTTCTTTTGCGAGTCATCATCGCACCTTTAATACGTGCCATTTCTCTTTACCTCCGATTGAATAGATACATTTACGATAATTATTTGTAAGGAATAAGACGCTTAATCTGTGCTGTATTTGTCTTATCAGCAACTGCAGTCTTACGAAGACCTCTTTTTCTCTTTGTGCTCTTCTTTGTCAAGATGTGTGACTTGTTAGCGTGTGCTCTGATGGGCTTGCCATTCTTTGAAAGCTTAAATCTTTTCTTAGCTCCGCTATGTGTTTTAATCTTTGGCATAATAATATCCTCCTAATATAAAATCCTTATTTATTTCGCTGACTTGGGAGACATAAACATAAGCATCTGTCTGCCCTCAAGCTTTGCAGGCTTATCAACTGTTCCGATTTCTGAAACTGCCTCAGCAAAACGCTCCATAATTCCGTTACCTAAATGTGCGTGAGCCATTTCACGACCTCTAAAACGGATTGAAACCTTTACCTTGTTACCTGATTTCAAGAACTTAATTGCGTGATTTACCTTTGTATCAAAGTCATGAGTATCAATGTTAACAGAAAGGCGGATTTCTTTAGTTTCAACAACCTTCTGATTTTTCTTTGCTTCTTTTTCTTTCTTTGCCTTGTCAAAGCGATATTTGCCGTAGTCCATAATCTTACATACGGGTGGCTGTGCATTTGGGGCAATTTTTACAAGGTCAAGGCTACGCTTTTCTGCGTGTTTAAGAGCGTCTTTACTGGACATAATGCCAAGCTGCTCGCCGTCATCAGTGATAACTCTGACTTCCTTGTCGCGAATTTCTTCATTGATTTGCAATTCTTTGGTACTGATAAATAAACACCTCTTTAGCGAAATTTTAAAATAAAAAGTGGACAGAGAAATTCTGCCCACTACAATACAAACTAATAAATAGAAAATGTATTGACCATTCAGCTTAATTACCGAAAGGTGAGAACAAAATTTACTGCTCTGCTTTATTTTGCTCGTTTATTATAACACAAATTATGCGTTTGTCAACAATAATTTTAAAATAATTAATGCAAAATGCAAAACGAAGGGTCTGCGACGATAATTTATTGAATTACCAATATTATTGAACATTTCTTGTAGGGTCGGGTCTCTGTGCCCGACCGCAAGGGGCAATTCACGAATTGCCCGCGAAATAGCCCCCTCTGACATCAGAGGGGGCACATTTTTGTGCTAACCTTTATTCTTCTTTTTTCTTCTTAATTACAACGCCCGCTGTAATTACGCCTGCACCGATAAGAGCGGCGGCAGCAACTATTGGCGCCGTTGATTTTACGGCATTAATATTTGTATTGGGGATATCACCCGTTACATTTTCGGTCTCATTTCCGCCGGTTGTGTCATTCGTTGTACCGTCTGTCGATGGCTCGTCTGTGCTTGGTGTGTCCGTTGTTGGCTCGTCGGTTGATGGTGTGTTGGTTGTGGGCTCTTCATACGGATTTGGCAACTCAACGCCGTCATCAATCAGATACTCATACTTATTCACCTGTGCATTTGTGAGAGGAGTGAAATAAATCACCTCATCAACATAAGTGAGCTGTGTATTCATAATTGAATATCTCACATTCACCGCAAACGGAGTTCCTGAATTCGCAAAATCGTTGTTTGTTGCTTTAACTGTTACAGTTTTACCCTGGACAACGGTCATACCCGCATCAAAATCAAAGTCAATTTCTGCGCCCTCTGTCTCGATTGCCCAAATCTGAATATTTGACTCGGCAGAAAGATTTGTGATTTCAAGAGCAGTATCAACTGTTGAGTGATAGCCTGTGCTTGTGTTATCAAAACGCGCATAAAGCACCTCGCCGGGATTTTCAGAAAGATTAAACTGCGGATATGCCTTACTTGAGAATACGTTTTCAATGTCGCCCCACAAGAAATCGTGAACAAGGCTCTTTGTGTATGGGTCGTGCATAATCATACCGTGACCCTGACCGCGCACATACCAAGTATTATCGGGCATAAAGCCTGTTGAAGCGTCAATGTCAAATTCGGGTGAAATGTGGTAATGATTTGGATTTGAACATACCGTTCCCGCCTTTGTGTATCCCTCGGGGAAGGTTTCGCCCAAAGGCATACAGGTTGAGCCCGATGAAAGATATGTATCAATAAGAATGTCCGAATTATATTTACCGTTTACAGAATCATAGCCACAGCCTACAACATAGCCCAATCTTGTTCCCGCAACCTTAAGGTCAGAAAGGGTGTTTGCAAGGTTTAATCCGCCGTTTGAAATATCATTATGATATTTAACTGTATCAGCGTAAAGCTCGCCGTTGTCTTCTGCATTAAGTCCAACATATTCGAGAGCATCTTCAAAGTAATTATAAGGAACAAAATCCCAAAGAGACGGAATTAACACAATTCCCTCAAGCAAATCAGTATTTACAAGGGCACTGTTTACGATTTCAACAAGAAACTCATCAAGGGTAAGAAGCTGTACTAACCATTCCCAATTCTTTTCGTGCTCAAACCCGTGCTCAATAAATTTAATAACGTCTTCAAGATTTGCATCTACATATTCACCGGTAAAGAATGAGCCTACCGCCGATGTTCCCGTAGTTGCGGGGTCGCCGAACATTGCGCGTCTTACGTCACCCTTATGTCCATAGTAATAAAGATAGCTTGTGCCGTACTGACCGCCGTGGCTTAAACCATAAAGGTCAACCTGTTCTGCACCTGTAATCTCTTTTACTTCTTGAATATACGCATCAAGGTCAGCCGCAGAATCAACCTGACTCTGTCGCCAGTCCTGAGTAAAGCCGAAAACATTTTCTGCGCCAACTTCTGCAATTGCCATTTCGGCAACTACTGCCTCAGGGATATACTGCTCCATACCATTTTCAATAAGAGTTGATGCACGTGTAGCCGCAGCACCGCTTGGGTATGGCACAAGATTATTCTTTGATGTGCCGTCGGGATACATTTCAAGAGGAGCAAAATACTCCTGCAAAACATCGACAATCGCATCGCCAAGCTCATTCTGATTAAGAGTAACATCAGCGAACAATCCCATAATTTTAGTGCCGATATCATCAAAATTCAAAGGCCAAGCAAGCTTTACTTCGCCGTTTTCAATAATGGGCTCGCCGTTTGCGTCAGCATAAGCAAGACTTGGGCCTGAATAGCCCTGCAAAATAACTACGGGCACTTTTTCTTCTTCCTTTGCCACAACACCAATTGACATTACAGAGAAGATCATAAGTGCTGAAAGAATAACGGCCAATACTTTTTTCATAACAATTCCCCTTTTCAAAAAGAATTACAATATACTTTATTGTACACCTTTAAAAAGTAAAAATCAATAAAAACAGCGGTATTCTTTATTGAATACCGCTACAATTTTATGATATTATTCGATTTCTTTGTGTTTTTTAACGCATTATTCTGCTTTATCTTCAACTTTCCAACCGAAATTATATGTAAGTGAAGATGTGCAGGGGAATTCTACAACCACTGTGCCGTAGTCTTCAAGTGCACCATCAAAGGTTACGTTTGCAGTAATTACCATATTCTTTTCATATGTTGCATATGTCATCTGGTCGTTAACTGCATTAAAGCCTGCTGAAATCTTGCAGGGATTAAACGCGATTTCAAATGAATTCACCTTGAGATAGTTTTCAGCAACCTTGAACTGCTCTAAAATGCCGTCTTTTTCACGAATTGTGAAAGCCTTTTTAACGCTTGTTACATCGGGCTTAACCGCAATATTAATTGTTCTGTAAATCTCTGAAGGAACAAAGATATATTCGCCCTCAAGAGCGCCCTCTGTGTATTCAGCGTTGTTACCCTCTTCGTCAAGGTCGTGAACATAAGTATAAACAAGTGAAGTGTAAACGGGCTGTGTTACGATGCCTGTTTCTGCGTTTGTATCTGTGTAAAGGTCAGCGAGTGTGAGTGTGCTTGCCTGCTTTTCGCCAAGAGGATAAATAATATTTGTGAGGTCTTCGTTAAAATCAGTAGCAATAAGGTCGTCTTCGTCGCCCTCTTTAACCTGATATTTCTCTTCGTTTGAGATATTCATAAGATATTTGCCGATATCCTGCAATGCCATATCAGCATAGAGGCGGAATGCGGCTTTAAGTTCGTCCTGACCGTCAAGCAATTCACCGTTTTCATTCATAAACTTAACGCCGTCGCCGTGGTTAATCCAGAAATTTTCATAATAAGAAACTCTTGCCACGCCTGTTGTTTTGATTTCGTTGATTTTCTCATTGAAATAATCAAGAACACCCTGCTGATTTCCTGTAAACGCTGCCATTTCTTCGTCAGAAATAAGAGCAATCACATCTGCAAAATAATCTTTATCGCCAAACTTTGAAACAAGCTCATAATAAGAAAGCTGAACTTCTTTGTCATCAGTTTTCTTGTTTGTATTTTCATAGAGAGTTGCAAGCTGGTCGCCGGGAAGCACGTTTTTAAGCTCGCCGTAAGTGAATGTGAAATTCACATCGCCAAGGTCAGTTTTAACAGCTACTGCTTCGGGGCGGTTAACCTCTGAGCCGCCGCAGCCTGCAAAGGTTGACACCATAAGCGCAACAACCATTACCAAGCTAAAAATTCTCATAACATTCTTTTTCATTTATATTTTCCCCTTTCGGTGAATAATGCTTATTTATATTCCTCTTTAAGACCCTGTTCGTCAAAAAGGAAAACTGTTTCAAGTGCGATTTTCAAAGTATCCTCAATAGTTTTCATTTCGATAATTCCTGCAACATCATCACGTGTGTGGTAATATCTTGCGGGGGCAGGGTCCATTGCAGTAAACGCAACCGACTTAATACCACCCTGCTGCATTGCCGCTGCATCGGTTGAGCCGAGAGGTGTTGTGGTGTATTTTACGGGCACTTCTGCGTTTTCGGCCGCCTTTTTCATAAGAGCACAAGCCTGTTTATCAAGCTTTACTGTTGCTGTCATATCCTTTGTGACAACGCCCATAAATTCGTAATCTCGAATTGTATCAAGTGCCACAAAAACTGTTTCAACGCCGTCGTTCTTAAATTCATCTGCGTGAGCCTCTGCATATGCCTTTGAGCCACGAAGGCCTTCTTCTTCAGCTCCCACTGACATTGCAACAACTTCTGTATTTTCAAAAGTGATATTATTGTTTTTAAGATAAAGAAGCACTGCCATTGAGGTGAAAACACCTGAAAGGTCGTCATTTGCACCCTCAACAGCCAATTTCCAGTTCACAAAGAACATTACTGCTACAAGGAACGGAACTGTGATTGCCTGAATTATCATTGGAACAAGCTGAATCTGACTATTATCAACAAACAAGCCAACAATTGAAAGAACAAGAGTAATCAAAAGGCTTGCTACTGCGCCCGCAACAACAACTGAAACGAGCTTTGCACCGCCGAGATGTGTATATCGCCACTCATAAGCGGTGTCCATATGACCGCCGAAGATAATTCTTCTTTTTGTTTCACCCGTTGCTTTTCTTGTGCAGATTACATTGCTTGACTCTGCCTTTTTAAAGAACGGGTCGAGCACCTTTTTGTATAAAAGGAATTCACCAACAAGAAATACAACTGCAATAACACAAAGAACAAGAGAAACGATGTGCAAAACGCCTGCCACAGCGGGAACAACACCTGTAAATGCTAAAATTCCTAAAACAGCCGCAACCAAAGCGAGAACGCCGTCAATTGTAACCCAACTCATAAAAGCCTTGGGACTTAAAGTGAATTTTTCTCTTTTAACCTCATCGGCAATTGGTGTCATAAGCTTCTCGACATAATCCTGACCCTTTGCCTCTCCCTCAAAGCCTGCGGGACGAGGACCAACCTCTTTACAAACCTTGCGGATTTCTCTCACTGCAAAATTGGAGCATTCACGCACCTTTGAAGCATAATGAGTATGACTTTCGCTTGCTTTCAAAATAACGACCTCCAAACGTGGCATAAAACACCACGGTATATTCTTAAATATTGTATCACACTTTTTTTATTAAGTCACTATTATTTTAAAAATTTTTGCAAATATTGACATTGAAAAGAAAAAATACTAAACTATTATATACAAAATCATATCAAGGAAAACAGTTATGAAAAAAAGACGTTTACAAATAAAAATATTCTTATTCAGCGCTCTTGTGGTGATTTTGGGCGTTTTATTGGCTCTGTACATCGCTTTTTGCCGTGACGTAAGTTACAATGAGGTGAAAATCGAAACGCCAACTGAGAGCACTACAGAGGCAACTACGGAAGCGACTACTCTTGACACCTCCGCAAACGAAGAAGAGCCATCAGAAGAAGTTCCCGACGACAGCACCACCGAACCCGAAGAAAGTTCAACTGAAGCACCTGTAAAATGGAGTTCTTACGACCCCTTAACAGAGCTTGCAGGCGAAAAATGGGCACTGACACTTATAAACAAAACATATCCTCTTGATAAAAAGTATTCACCCACTCTTTCACCTGTTGTTGAGGGAAGCTCCGTCACCGCTGACAGCCGAGTTTCAGAAGCATATCAGCTTATGTATGCTGACGCATTAAAGGCAGGTTATGTGTTGACGCCTTATTCGGCATATTGTAGTTACCAAGGTCAGCAGACGATTTACAACAACAAAATTCAGTCATTTATTTTCCAAGGTATGACCGAGGACGAGGCAAAACAGAATGCTGAAAAAAGAATAGAGCCCGCGGGCTGTAGCGAAAACGGCGCAGGGCTCTCAGTTGATATCATCAGTGCAAGTGCGGGTTTTGCCTCAACTGACGAATACAAATGGCTCACGCAAAACGCATTCAAATATGGATTTGTACTTCGTTATCCCGATGACAAAACAGATGTTACGGGAATGATTTATCAGCCTTGGCATTGGCGTTATGTTGGCATTGACGCCGCCACAGAAATGAAAAATAACAATCAATGTTTAGAAGAATATTTAGGAGTAGCAAGTACAGAAAGTTAAATAAACAACAAAAGCGGAGGACAATAAGTCTTCCGCTTTATATTTTTTTCACGTCGAAAATAATCACCTTGTACGGACGAGCCTCTGTGCCCGTCCGTAAGTAAATACATTAACTCACGGGCAAGCACGGAGACTTGCCCCTACATAGCTTCTGTGTCTGTTTAAAATTGATACGAAATTTATTCTAACCCGCAAATATAATCTAAACTGACATTAAAATATTTTGCATATTGTATTAAAATTTCAATAGGCACACTTCTTTCTGCATTTTCATATTTTGATATTGCATTTTGGCTAATTTTTAATATTTTTCCCATTTCAGTTTGGTTTAAGTCTGAGTCTTCTCTTAAAGCTCTAATTTTATCATTCCATATCATATTAAGCACCTCAAAAAATATTATAATTAATACAATTCGTACTATTGATTTTTAGTACAGTTTGGTTTATAATTGCTTTGAGGTGATAATTATGAGAAAAGAATTAGAAGAATTATGGCAATATTATCTTATTGAAGTGCCGTTGCAACGAAATGAAAAAGAGAAAGAACTCATAAGAGAATACGGCGAAGCAGAAGAAAAATTAAGAGCAAAGTTAAACGATGAACAAATAGAACTTCTTGAAGAATATGACAACTCTGTATCTGAAACAAATAGCATTTCTGAAAGATATGCATTCATCAAGGGCGTGCGGTTTGCTATACGGCTGATATTTGAGGCATTTTGCGATGATTAATATTTATTGCATTTTTCTACATTAAATGCATGTAAAAATCAGCGGGGAGCAAGCCCCCGCTCTACAATTATTCATTTTGCACTTTTCACTTTGCATTTTACATTTAAAAAGCCACTCGCGAGGAGTGGCTTTAATTATTTAAGTTATAAGATTTAAACAGCGGGCTGTTCTTCCTCTTCTTCGTCATCCTTTTTGCGTTTAAAGAGAATGATAATGAACAAGAACAAGCTGAGTGCCATTACCGAACCCATTGCAACGGGATTCTCAAAGAATTCCGCAAGAGTTTCGGGAATTTCCGGAATAACAACTGGCTTTTTAGGTCCGCCGATTTCAATTACAACGCCGTCGTTGTCCTTATCCTTGTCGCCGCCGTCATAATCGTCTAAATGACCGTCACCGTCTTTGTCGGGGTCTTTATTGTCGGGGATGCCGTCGTTGTCGTCGTCATCGTCATCCTTGTCGGGAGTACCGTCGCCGTCTGTATCTGTGAAGTCGTCGTCATCATACTCGTCGCCGTCGGGAAGTCCGTCATTATCGTCGTCCTTATCCTCTTTATCGGGGATACCGTCGCCGTCTGTATCACGATTTGGGTGGTCAGGGTCCTGCTCATCGGGGATACCGTCGTTATCGTCATCGGGGTCTTCCTTGTCGGGAATTCCGTCGTTGTCGTCGTCGGGGTCTTTGCTGTCAGGAGTTCCGTCACCGTCTGTATCGCGGTTAGGATGATTGGGGTCGTCCTTATCAGGTACGCCGTTTCCGTCGTCATCGTCGTCTTCCTTATCGGGAGTGCCGTCGTTGTCGTCGTCGGGGTCATACTTGTCGGGAATACCGTCGCCGTCTGTATCACGATTTGGATGGTCAGGGTCATCTTTATCAAGAATTCCGTCACCGTCATCATCATCGTCGTAAACTACATCGCCGGGACCGTCGGGCAAACCGTCGTTGTCGTCATCTTCGTCATCAACATCTGGAATACCGTCATCATCTGTATCTCTTCCAGGATTATCAGGGTCCTTCTTATCGGGAATACCGTCATTATCGTCGTCATCGTCGTCTACGTCGGGAGTACCGTCGTTGTCGTCGTCGGGGTCGTATTTGTCGGGGATTCCGTCATCATCTGTATCGCGGTCGGGATGGTCAGGGTCCTTCTTATCGGGAGTGCCGTCGTTGTCGTCATCGTCATCCTCATTGTCAGGGATACCATCATTATCATCATCGTCGTCATCTCTGTCGGGAGTTCCGTCATCATCTGTGTCGCGGTCAGGATGGTCAGGGTCTTTCTTATCAGGAATGCCGTCACCGTCATCATCCGGGTCATAAATCACATCACCGGGGCCGTCGGGGTCAACCGGGTTGGGACTATTAGGGTCACCGGGGTCAGTTTTGTCGGGGTCCTGGTCAGGAATTCCATTGCCGTCGTTATCAGCAATGTAGAAATCAAGATAAATAACCTCTGTGCCTGTTGGAACAAGAACTACCTGAGTGCCGTCCTCAGCCTCTGTAAGAACAACTTTATCATTATCATCTGTCATTACAATAACAAATGATGTATTTGCAAGTACCTCTCCGTCCTTTGAAATTGTAACGAAATGCTTGCCTTCAGAAATATCGTCAACCTTATATCGACCGTCATTATCGGTAGTTGCTGTTGCACTGCCGAAATCGAAGCTCAATTGAGCACCTTTAATTTCTTCTTTTTGCTCTTTATCGCCTAAATAAACTGTACCTTCAACATCAGTCTTCTTGCACTGGTCGTTGGGGTCATCAGAGCATTTCTCAAATGTAACATCAATATAAGTGTCAGTAACAATATCTTTGATTTTAAGATTTCCGTTAACATATTCATCTGTAACATCAACACCATTTACGGTGATACTGTCAAGATGATAGCCGTTTTCCAAATAGACGCCAAGGTCGATTTCACCAAATCTGTCAATCTTAAACTGTGCTCCGTCAGCGCAAATTTTACCGTTGACAAGAACAAAACCACCGTCGTTGTAATTAACTGTTACATTGTGCTCAGTTGGCACAGTTGTACCAATCTGCATTGCAAAACCGGGAATAGCCATCGCTATAACCATTGCAAGTGCAACAACAACACTTAATACTTTTTTCAATGAAATCCACCTCCTTGAAAAATTTTAAAAACTAATCAACACGGAGGTCGATTACGGAGTAACAGGTGTTGGAGCTTCGTATTCAACTGTGAATGTAAGAGTATCTCTGTATGCACCAACGGGTTTACCGTCAAATGTAGTAATCTGAACCTTTACATTTTCGCCGTCAACAATGCCTGTACCGTCAGCATTAACACCTGTTGTGTTTGCAGCATTTACAGCTGAAAACTCTACTGCATCGCCACCTGTAAGAGTGTATGCCAACTTCTCTGTTGTACCTGTAGCTGACATTTCACCACTACCTGCAACTGAAACTGTGAGTGTTGCACCGATAAGGAGCTGTGACTCAACCTTATAAGTCATATTCTTTGCTTCCTTATCACCCCAAGAAATCTCAAGGTCTGCAGGAATTTCAACTGTATAGAACCAAACTTCCTCACCATCGGCATTAGTTGTCTTTGTATAGACATCCGCTGTGCCATACTGGTCTGCTGTTTCATTTGTAATAGGGTTAACGCCTGCCGCAAATGCAGGAACTGCGATAGCCATCATCATTACGATAGCCATTGCAATAGCAATAATTCTTTTCATAATAATTTACTCTCCTTTTAAGTAGAGTGTTAAGCGTTTAATTAAACGATAGTTGCTGTGAATGTAAGAGTATCTGTGTATGTATCTACAGGAACACCTTTCCAGTTTGCACCGCTAGTATCAACTGTAACTGAAGCTACTTCGTCAACTACAACAGAAGCTGTTGCTGTATACTCGTTATTTGCAAGGCCGTATTCAAGAATATCGCCTGCAGCATTTTTCAAGCTGTTGAAACCTGAAACAACAACAAAAACTGCATCGCCTGTTGCAAGCTGGCTGTTAATTGTGTATTTAACATCGGTATAGTCTGCTTCCCAATAAATTGTCTGTGTTGCAGGAATTGTAACTGTGTACCAAGTGGGGTCTGAGCCATCTTCTTTTGTTGTAAGAGTTTCGATAATTGTTTCTGAACCTGCAGTGCCGTCATCATATTCAACTGCAGCAAAAGCAGGAACTGCGATAGCCATCATCATTACGATAGCCATAGCGATTGCAAGAATCTTTTTCATAATGTGTTCTCCTTAAAAATCATTATACCAGCTCTGCTGTGAATGTTAATGTACCACTGTAATTATCAATTGAAGCCTTTTCCCAATTTTCAGTAGGAATTTTTACCTTTGCTACTGATGTTTCGGGTGCTGACGATAAAATTACTGACTTTGTTGTGGTATATGTTGTATCACTTAAACCATATTTAAGTGTTGCAGTTTTTGCCTGATTTTGCATTGTAAAATTATCGGCTGAAGATACTGTAATTTTCACAAGTTTTCCTGTCTGAAGCTGACAGAATACTGAATATTCAACATCTGCGAATTCATTTCCCCAAGGGATTTTAACTTCTGCAGGAATTGTAACAGTATATGAGCCTTCGCCCTTATCTTTTACACCGTCAACCAAAACCTTAGTTGTGCTTCCTGCTGTGCCATCTTCATATTTGGTATTGGCAAAAGCAGGAATACAAACTGCAAACATCATAACAAGAGCAAGAGCCAATGAAAGTACTTTTTTCATATTAAGCCCTCATTTAAAAATCAATTAAGCAGCAACTACTGTTGCTGTGAAAGAAATCTGTCCTTCGTAAACATCATAAGGAACATCTAACCATTCGCCTGCTTCAACTGTGATGTTGAATGCGTGAGCTTCGTCTGTAACTACTTCACTGTCAGAAATTCCGTCTTCGCCAACTACATGAGCTGCTGTGAAAGGAATAATATAGTTTGCATCTGTTTTACTTGTCAAATCGACTGATTTTGCAAGTGTAACCTGAACTCTTTTGCCTGAAACGAGCTGGCTTGTGATTGAATATTCAGCTTCGCCGTCATTTCCCCAAGTAAGATTAACTGTTGCGGGAATTGTAACTGACCATGTACCTTCGCCAACACCTGCTGTACCATCAACGATAACTGTTGTGTCGCCGGCATTTGTTGCACTGTTTAATGTACCTGCGAATGCAGGAACTGCGATAGCCATCATCATTATGATAGCCATTGCGATTGCAAGAATCTTTTTCATAGTATTTTCTCCTTTATAAATTAGGATTTAACTTAAGCAGCTGAGTAAACTACTGTATAAGTAACTGTACCCTGATAAACTGCGGGAACTGCTGCGTCATACTGCTCCTGAGCAATACCGATTGTAATATCTGTGTCGGGACCTGCACCGTTGTTGATTTCACTGAATGTCTTTTCAGCAACTCCGCCTGCAAGAGTGTAAGTAAGTGAATAAGCAGTAGCTGTTGTGCTTGTCATTACACCGCCGTTGTCAGCAGCAACTGAAACCTTAAGTGAAGCGCCGATAGGAAGCTGTGATGTAACTGAATAGTTAGCGTTCTTTGTTGCAACATCATCCCAAGCAAATGTGAAAGCTGCAGGATAAGTAACTGTATAAGTAGCGTCTGTGTCGTCAGTTGTTGTAGCAACTGTAGCCTGACCTGACTGATTTGCATCATCTTTTTTGATTTCTGCTGCAAATGCAGGAACTGCGATAGCTATCATCATTACGATAGCCATTACGATAGCAAGAATCTTTTTCATAATTTTTTCTCCTCTAAATAGTCAGAATAACTAATTATTTGTCGCCGAGAGTAGCTGTAAATGTTACATAGCCTGAATACTCAGCAATTGTCTTGTTCCAGTCAGCGACTGTGAATGTGATAGTTTCTGTCTCGTTCTTAACTTCATCATAATCAACTGAAACATCACCTGAAACTGTGTATGAAAGTGTATCAGCAGTACCTGCAGCAGTCATTGTACCTGTAAGAGTACCTGAAGTCTGGTCAGCAACTGAAACATTAAGAGTTTTGCCAACTGCAAGCTGAGTTTCAACTGTATAAGTAACATCTTTTGTGTTGTTCCAAGGAATAATGATTTCTGCAGGATAAGTAACTGTGTATGAACCTGCGCCAACTGATGTTGTATCTGTCTTAACAACTACATTATCATTCTGAGTTGCACCGCCGGCTTCTGTGAAGTTACCTGCGAATGCGGGAACTGCGATAGCCATCATCATTACGATAGCCATAGCGATAGCAAGTATCTTTTTCATAGTATTTTCTCCTTAACTAAACTTTAAGTATTAAAGGTCAACTACCTCTGATGAGAATGTAAGAGTATCCTGATATGTATCAAAAGCTGCTGCGTCCCAAGCTGCCTTTGCAACATCAACACTGTAATTGAATGTTTCATCAGTAACAACGGGAGCTGATGTTGTTGTTGCAGTTGTACCGCCAAGTGAGTATGCAAGAGTTGCGCCGCCTGCGTTTACCATTACCAAGCCATTAGCATCTTTGTCAGTAATTACAACAGAAACACATTTGCCTGTTTTAAGCTGTGATGTAACTGAATACTCAAAACCTGTTGATTCAGCGCTCCAAGTAAGAGACATTGTTGCGGGATAAGTAACTGTGTATGTACCGTCACCAACGATACCTGAAGTATCTGTGATAACAACCGCATCACCTGACTGAGTAGCAGTATCAAGAGTTGCTGCGAATGCGGGAACTGCGATTGCCATCATCATAACGATAGCCATAACGAGTGCTAAAATCTTTTTCATAATATTTATCTCCTTTTAGTGTTTAATTTGTTAATTAAACGATTGCTGCTGAGAATGTAAGTGTGTCTGCGTACTCACCAACAACTGCGTTGTTCCAAGCGTCTTCTGTAACTTCAACATAAACTGTCTTTTCAACTGCAGGATATTGAACTGTTGAAACGTTAAAATCTGTGTCACCTATAAGTCTAAACTCAAGAGGAAGGTTAACACCGGGTTCTGCCTCATATGTCATAACATAGTCTGCACTTGTTACATTAACATCAAGAGTTTTGCCATAAAGAAGGTGTGTTTCAACAGCAAAAGTACCAGTAAGAGCTGTCTTTGTTTCGCCCCAAGCAATTGTTGTGTTAGCGGGAATTGTAACGAGATACCAGTCACCATCTGTGCCGTCTGCTTTGTCTGTGCTTGTTGTGATGATAACTTCACCTGAATCTGTGTCTTTTGCGCTAAGGTCTGCTGCGAATGCAGGAACTGCGATTGCCATCATCATTACGATAGCCATAGCGATTGCCAGAATCTTTTTCATAATATTTATCTCCTTTTATTACTTTTAATTCAACAGCTTAAATTATGCTGTAACGATTGATGATGTGTAAGTAAGGATATCGCTGTACTCTTCAACAACTGCTGTGTTCCAATCAAGGTCAGCAACGAGAACTTTAAGTTCTACATTAGCTGCGGGATAAACATTAGCTGTAGCTGTTGTGTAATTTGTAGCATCAGCAGCACCGCCGAATGTGTAAGCAAGTGAGTAAGCACCATCTGCAGTTTTCATAGCACCGTTGCCTGCAACTGTAACATTTACTCTGTTGTTTCTTGTAAGGTGAGCTTCAACTGAGTAAGAAACGTCTGTTTCAGCTTCGCCCCAAGGAATAACTGTGTCTGCGGGGATTGTAACGATGTACTGTTCTGCGTCATTACCGTCTTTATCTTTTGTGTCTGTGCTGATAATTACGTCGCCAGCCTGTGCGGGCTTCTGTGTAAGGTCAGCGGCAAATGCAGGAACGCAAATTGCCATCATCATTACGAGTGCAAGTGCTATTGAAAGAACTTTTTTCATAACTGTTTTCTCCTTTATAATAAGTTATAAATTACTATTTAAACAGCGTCGGTATATTCAATAGTGAATGTAAGAATATCACTATGTCTTCCTGATGCCGCCTGTAACCACTGTGCTTCTGTAACGCTTACAGCAAGGGGGAATGCCTTGCCGTAATCGCCGGGGAAGAAAGTGATGTTTTCATACCCTGTTGGGATGTTCTCAATAGTCAAACCATATTCAATGGTTCTTTGAGAATCATCAGTGTTTACAAGCTTGTAGTCATTTTCAGAAGATACTGAAACCTTAACTGTTTTGGCAGGTTCAATGAGCATTTTAACTGCCTTAACCTCGCCGATACCCATGGTGTCTGTCATCCAAGGGATTTCCACATCCGCGGGGAAAGAAAGTACATAGTCAACATCTGCTTTTGTGGAAATTTCCATTGATTGCTCCAACGCAAAGGTTGGAACTATGCAAAGCAAGAGCATTAACAACGCGAGACCTGCGGATAAAGCTTTTTTCATAATAAACATCATCTCCTCCCTTATGTTGTACCGTCGTCTGCTTCATAGACTACGGTATATGTTAATGTTGTTCTGTATTCGCCGACAGCCGCCGCATCCCAATCATTCTGAGCAATTAAAACTTCAGGAGCAGGATTTGGCTTAGTATCGGCTGTAATATCTGTGTCAAATGTAACGTCAACAAAATTATTTGCTGTGTATACAATTGAATTATCACCGTTAACTAACTTACCTGTGTTAGTTGCTGTGTCAAAATTACCTGTGTTATCTGCAACACCTACTGTAAGTGTTCCCTTGTTAAGAGTTGCACTCTTAACTGTATAAGAAACATCCTCGGCAGTTGTTTGATCCCAATCGACCGCCATATCAGCAGGAATTTCAACTACATAGAATACCGGAACTGCACCGTTAGTTGACTGGAACTGAACCGTAAACTCTAATGTATCAAGCGGAACAAGGTCTTCACCTGTAAGACCGGCGTTGATATCATCAGTATCATAAACCTTGATATTGATTGTACCCTCATAAACTGCATCCTGTGGAACTCTTTTTGCCACATTTTCGTCAACTGCAATGTTCAGCGGAATTCTTGTAAATGTTTCGTCAGGATAAAGGTTATCGTAAGTGTATGTTAACGGTGCATCTGCCGTTAAACCTTCAACCGTGAATGAATTAAGTGCTCCATATGTTGTACCGCTGATTTGTTTCAATACAAGGTCTGAAGAAATCTCAAGAGTTACATTCTTTTCAAGAAGTGCCGCAATATATGTAAGGTCTACATAAGCCGTTGCCTTTGTGCTTTCGGCATTATCATTGTTAAGAACAACCTGAGTTATTGAGCTGCCACCCGTTGCTGCATCAAACACATCTATTGTTGCAGCTGCAAAGAGATTTAAGATGTCATATTCAAGGTTATACAAGTCTGTAACATTGTAATATGCCGGAAGGAATGCATTGTACTCTTCAAGTAAATCTCTGACATACTCTAACTCTAATTGTGAAAACCTTTCATTTGCGGTTATCTTACGTAGTGCCTCATCATAAACATACTGCATTTTTTCCTTGAAATTAATAAGACCGCCGTTGATTGTTTCACTACCAACCTTGAAAGAGTTTGTGTTCTGAAGATAATAGTTAATACCACGAGAAGTGTTTCTCAACTGCGGATAAATTGCACCGTCATCAATTGATGTCTTTGAATAATATGGCATATTCTGATAGATATTATTCCAGAAAGAATTAACTTCCTTTTTCTTTGCTTCTGACATATCAAGGAAATTTTTATAACCTACCTGCTCATTAACATCCGTTGTGGTCTCATCATCAGCTACAAAGTCTTTGGTCTTGCAATCATAAAGATTTGTGATATTACCCAAGAAAGCATATGTACCTGTTTTAATACTATTAAGAGTTCCTGTACATCTCATTGCCGCGTTATAGGCATTCAAAAGTGAAGTTTTATCAACCGCATTCTTTTCAGCCGTCGTATATCGGGCGTATGTTTCTGTATAATACTTAACAATTGTATATGGGTTAGTTGGGTCATCAAGATTTTCAGTTTCACTTACCTTTGCCGGGTCAAAGCCATATGCGTCAAAGTTAATTGCACCGTCTGTGTAACCGGGGTAAATGATATCGTAATCTTTTGTTACATTACCACTCGCATCTTTTTCTACGCCCATAATTTTAGCTTCTTTTGCCTTTTGCGGAATTGCCGCAATCACATTATTAAATTCTGTTGTATCAAGATATGCCGGCTGAGGAATTGTGCTATGGTCAGCCGCATATGCTTCATAAGTCAAAAGAACCTTATATGCATCTTCAACCACTCCCTTTTGATATGTAGGAAGTGCCTCATAAAGTGCTCTTGCATTTGCTGTTGCAGCATCAATTGCTGATTCGTCAAAGGGGTCGATTGCGTCAACAGCATCTTCAAACTCTGAAGCAGGAAGTGACTTTGCACCAAAAATTTCTGCATAACTTGGATGTGTGACTGTCGTATTGTATGAACCTGGTTCATATGTGAAACCGATATTATCAATGGTAAATGATTTTTCATCAAGAGATTCTGGTGAAGCACCTGCAACTGAAAATTGAATTGCATGAATTGAACCAAGAGCTTGGTTATCGTCATAATCCAATTTGCTTGTATTACCTAAAACATCGCTAATGCCATCTAACTTAAATTTGAAATGATATAACGGAATTTTGATATAACCCTTATATTCATCCAAGCCCAATACGTTATTATATGGGTCAGCAGAAAGCTTAGCTGAGGTAAAAGTATATTGGCTGTTAGTATTATTTTCAACCCATTCGCCTGTATTAGGGTCAAGAATCCAATAGTTCCAATGTTTTGCTCTGTCACTTTCACTAGTAGCCGCAGTGCCCATTTCAATACCAGCTTTTGTCAGTGTGCCTTGTTTCTTTGTAAAAATATTAATATTAAAATAGAAATTTGATATTTCAGAAAAGTCAACGTAGAAAATAAGAGATATATAACCACCGGTACCTGTATAATTGTTTTGACCAAATTGGTCTAACCCATCAAGACCGGTGTTGTTTGCTTCCATTTCGGCCCAAGTAGAAGCATTTTTACCATGTCTAGTAACCGTAACAGAATGATATACACCTTCGTGCGGATCATCAGCACTGCTTATAGTAAATGAACTGTCAATATCAACTGTTGCTGCTTGAGAATTGAGATAACCATTATTGGTAATAGTTGCCGAAGCTGCATCGTAATGCAACATATTATCCATTACTTCTTGCGAAAAATCTCCATCATCCGGTGCATATCCATATATACCTCTTGTTGAAATATGTTCAGTACCATTTATTGTATATGTTACAAGATTTTTTAAATGTCTCCAGTCATATTCAAGAGTATGTGAACTTGCACTATGTGTACCTGCTACTTTGCCATCTGAGCTTGTGAAGCCTGTTGAGTAAGCATCTTTATTATCTTCAAGTTGGTATCCTTTGTCGCCAAGTTCATAGTTTTCTTCAAAATTGTTGAACACTATGAAAGGATAGTCAGCAAGCTGTTGACCAACTATGAACTCGTCAGCGTTGTCTGTAACCATGCCGTCAAGAAGTGCTATATATGCAAGAATTTTTTCTTCTTCCTCTTTACCAAGCATTTCAAGCTGACCTAAGTTGAGAAGTGAATATGTCTTCCAAATCTGAACAATTTCTGTTATCAATGCATCACTAACGCTTGTGACAGCACTTGGTGCAGGAAGCTTTTCCATTCTGCGTACAATCAAATGTACAAGGTCGTCTTTATCTGCATTCGCTTTCTTTATAGAAACATCCGGATTCATTGTTTCTGCCGCAACGCAAGCCTCAAAAGCAAGCCATGCATTTTCCCATATTTCTTCTCTACCCAATCGTTTAGCCATATATGCCAAACCATTAGTAGCATCGCCTCTTGTTAACTGAAGGAACGTTACATCTTTAGGAGCGGGATTTCCTTCATCGTCAACTGCGTTTTTGAAAGCATCTTCGTAAGCCTGTCGCATATCAAGAACATATTCAAGCTCACGGTAGTCTGCCCAATCAGGCTCTGCAATGTATTTTTCAACCGCATCAAAAATACGACCTGCGATTTCCAATTCTTCATCATAATATTGGGTCATTGAAGAACCTATGTTTCCTTCTACTCCGTTAAGAGCCTGTGACGGCCACTCTGCACCGTCTTTATCATAGAAGAAAACGTTATCAACGAAGAAGCTGTTCTGAAGACTTTCTTCAGTTGAACCTGTAAACGCAAAACCAACTGAATATAGGTCATCAATTGCTTTATAGCCTTCGTCCGCATCATTAACAACCTCAGCCGGACTAAGACCGGCTGCAATCATTGCATCTTCGCCACGAGTAATACCTTCGGTTCCATTACGAACCCAACTACCATTGGTAAAGTGCCAGTAATTTGTGTTTCCAGCATATGCGCCAAAAGCACCTACGCCTGTTTTAGTAGCAACAATACGGTGCTGCATTAGACGAGCATCTTTAATATTTGTGCCCGCAGGGTCAACAAGAGTCTTTGTTATCGGGATGCCATTTGCGTGACTGTCACCATTTCCAAGACTATTATTAGCGACACCCGTTGCAAAGTCTTTTGAACCGTTGTTAAATCCTGTGTTTTTAAGATGTGCATAAGAAGCGATTTCTGAACAAATAAACTCAATAGGAACTCTTACATAGCCCTTGAAATTAGCAAGGTCAACTGTTCCATTTGTAAGACTTACTTTATCCCAACCGCCGTCTTCACGCTGAACATAAACATAGCCGTTACTTCCTGTGTAACCCTTTGTTGAGTAAATGATGTCACCCATATAAGGTTTCTCAGAAAGCTTATAACCGTCATTTTCTTCACCATCTTTACCCCAGTCGTACCAAACTTTTTCGTTTGCACGAAGTCTGAAAGAAACGCCTGTAAGCTCAACATCTGTCAAATCCATCCAGAACCAAACTTCTTCTGCCTGTGAGAAATCCCATGTCTCACGGGATGTGGTTGTGTCAAATGTCTGTTCCCCACTGGGAAGAGTATTCATAATGAAACGAAGTGCCGATGTGTCACCGATATTGTCTGAAAGGTCTTCTGTACCCGCTTCTTCCGCAATACCCATATAAAGAAGAGCATTACCCGAAACCATTGTAGATGTGTCGCCGTTACCCGTTTTATCAAAGGTTGTCATTTCACGTACTGCCGTTCCGCTTGTTGAGAACCATGCAAAGTTATTCTCAATCTCTGCAACGGGAACTTCAGTAACTGTTGAATAAATTGACTGTGAGAACCAGCTTTCATTGTCAACTGCAATTATCGTTACACTGTAACGCTTGCTTTCAAGGTCAATAGCACCAATTTTTGATGCCGGGAAAACACCTGTCTGAGTTTTGCTGTTGACATCATCTTCAACCTTAATAGTTGTCATAACAATCTCATTATGGGTCTTGTCTTTTGCACCCATATCAACAAGCTGAAGAATATAGTAAAGCGTTTTTGTTCTTGCGGCAATTTCTTCAGCAGTAACAGTTCCGTCTGCCATTTCAGCCTTATACTCAGCGTATGTAGGACCAACTGTTGCATCAGGGAAGGTTACCTGAATATTGCCCTCATCATCAAGCCATGCTCTTGCGCCCTTTTCAATCGCTTCTTCACTGAAAACAGGTGCAGGGTCATACTGACCGCCCGCTGCACTGCCAACCAGCATAAACGGGATTGACGTTGCAATCATTACGAAGCTCAAGAAAATCGCGAGTGCTTTCTTTGAGATATTCTTCTTTTTCATTCTCAATCTTCCTTTCTTTCAAGGCTATCTATATAATAGGTATATTATTATTCTGCTTCAGGTTCGCTGACAACAATCTTTGTTGCAACCACCATATTGTTAAGCTTTGTTCTCTGCTGGTCAAATGAATAAGGCTGCTGCATAACAACTGCATCATATTCACCAACATCTAAAGTTCTGTTAATTGAGAACTTTGAAATTGAATAGCCGGGCTGAACAAGACCCGATTTATAAATCATTTCGTCTGCGTCGTCAATCTTCTTGTTACTGTTTTTATCAAGATAGATTGTGAATTCCATAAAGCAAACGCCCTCGTTTTTCTTATGGTTTGTAAGAATAACGTTCTGTTCTTTCTGATTTGCTTTGAAATTCATTTCGGGAATTCCGACAATTGTAACATTCTTTGTTGAAGTGTCAATCTTTTCGGGTAAGTCGAGCTTACCTTCGCCCGCTTCGGCATTCTGGTCAAGCATAAAGGGTGGCTGAGTTGTTGTAGTGTCAGGCTCACTGTTTGCCTGAATAAACTTAGTCATTCCAAAAACAAGACCTGCAAGAAGAAGTGCACCAAGTAAAATCCAAAGAATAATCATTCCCAGATTATCTTTCTTAACTGCAATGAATGAGCCGGTTTCAAGCTCTATGTAACCAATTGTTTTATATCTTGCACCTGAGGTTGCCTTAAATACGGGCTCTTCAATACCGTCAACTGTGATTACGCCTGTCTGGTCTTTACCGTATTTAAGCTGACCTGCCACGCGGATACCACCGTCGGGGTAAAGTGCTTTCATTTCTTTGACGGTATAATAACCTACCTCAAAGCCTGTATCTTTATTGTAATATGATTCTGTATAGTCGTTGCCTGTTTTAATGATATATTGTGCCAAAACAAGTTCCTCCAAAAAGTAATGCTGATTTCACCAAAAGGTATAAAATTAAAAGATAACTATAGTTATACTATGATACTATTATCTATTTTAACAGTATGATTTTACACTTGATTTGTTTATTTGTCAACACTTTTTATTGTATAAAATTGTTAGTTTCTCGACAGCTTTTGCAATTATTTTAGCAATATACTATAAATTATGACCGTTTTATGAACACCAACGATTTAAAGTGTTTAATAAAACATTTATTTAGTAGTATTTTAACTATTTTTCGACTTTTCAGACGTTTTTTAACTATTTTTGAAAAAATTGTTATATTTTACATAAAAATAATAATTATGCTAAGAAAAATAAGGCGCGGATGCCCAAATCCGCCCGAAAAAAAGTATTTATATATAATTATGTATAGTAAAAATAAGCAAAAAAATCCTCCCTCTGACGAGGGAGGTGGCAACGCCTTAGCGTTGACGGAGGGAGCAAGCCCTCCGCCCTATTTTATTGCGGACAGAACAGGAGTTCTGTCCCTACGCGTATTTTTAATCTTTTTTCGCTAATTCTGTCAATGATGTTGCAAGACCTGCAAGCCCCTGAATTTCTGAGGGGATAATAATCTTTGTTGCCTTGCCGTCGGCAGCCTTTTCAAAGGATTCAAGAGCCTTGATGCTGATGAATTCCTGACTTGGATTAACCTTGTTAATCATTTCAATACCGGCAGCGGTTGCTTCTTGAATCTTAAGGATAGCAGCAGCTTCACCCTCTGCTTCACGGATTTTTGATTCCTTGATAGCGTCAGCACGAAGAATTGCAGATTCCTTTTCACCCTCTGCAACAAGGATTGCAGCCTTCTTTTCACCTTCAGCCTGCAAAATCTTTTCACGGCGTTCACGTTCAGCCTTCATCTGCTTCTCCATTGAATCCTGAATTTCGCGAGGAGGCATAATATTCTTAAGCTCAACACGGTTGATTTTGATACCCCATGCGTCTGTTGCTTCGTCAAGAACTTCAGTAATCTTTGAGTTGATTGTATCTCTTGATGTAAGAGTAGCGTCAAGCTCAAGGTCACCGATGATGTTACGAAGTGTAGTTGCTGTGAGGTTTTCAATAGCCATCATAGGTCTTTCAACACCGTATGTGTAAAGCTTGGGGTCGATAATGCGGTAGAACACAACTGTATCGATTGACATTGTAACGTTATCCTTTGTGATAACGGGCTGGGGTGGGAAGTCAACAACTGCCTCTTTTAAGCTTACTCGTTTTGCAACTCGGTCGATAATCGGGATTTTCACGTGAAGACCTGTGTCCCAAGTGTCGTGATATGCGCCGAGACGCTCAATAACATAGGCATTTGCCTGAGGTACTATGCGTACATTTGCCACGATGATTGCGATAACAATCGCGATAAGAATGATAGGGATAATCAAGAATTCCATAATTTTTCTCCTTTTTTATAATTTATTTATTACAAGAGTTGTGCCATTCACACTCTTTATAACCACGGTTTCCCCTTTGGGAATAGTATTACCGTTTTCGCTGACTGCACGCCAATAAACGTCGCCAACGAGAATTCTGCCTGAGATTGCGTTTGTGTCTTCTGTTACAAGTGCCGCCTTGCCGAGAAGCTTTTCGTTCTGGTCAACATCGTCAACGGGCTTTTTAATGTGCTTTTTGTAAATTTTACGTGCAACCACCATAAAGATAGCGCTCAGCACTACAAAAATTGCAATCTGCCACACCACGCTGTCTATAACAAAGGTTAAAAGACAGGTTATAATTGCCGCAGGAACAAACCAGATTGACACAAGCGTTGTTGTTAGCAATTCAACCACAAGGAAGAAAACTGCCACGGCAAGCCACGCAATCCACGGATTTTGCATAAGATATTCCATATGTAACCTCCTATTTTATAATGTACTTGTAAATCGCATCGTAAATACAGTCCTCAAAGCTTTCGGAAGCACCATAGTCTATTCTAAAAAGACCTTGACCTCCTCCACCACCAATTGCGTGAATGTGCGTTCTTCCTGAAAGGTTATCAATCACAACAGTAAGGGTAAGACGGTTACCTGCACGATAATAGTGTTTTTCATAAATCTGAACAATCACTGTTTTGCCGTTATCTGTATCTGTTACATATTCATCAATCAATTCACCTGTAATAGAATTATTGACAATAGTATCAGTAATAAGTTTTGCAACTTCATTTGGTGAAATTGATACATACAAATTTGTCATTTTTAACCCTCCTTTACACCAACTGTAAAAATGCTTTCTGCGCTTCTTCTCTCATTTGTGTTGAGAGAAATGCCAGCACCATAGCCCTCAGCGCAGTTCGCAAGCGTTTCTGCGAAACATAGTCGTTGATGCCAGAGCTTTCAACCTGTGCATCAATCACCTTGTCAAGATATGCATTATCAGAAACGCCTTTCTGCTCGCATATGTATGTTATGCTGCAGAGAATGTTAAACAACTCTCTGTCGGGCAAAATGTCGTCTGAACGGTCCTCCACCGACCCATTGATATAGGCCAAAAGGTATGCGATTTGCTCAAGCTGCATTGAACCGCGCATCATATTTATTAGTATAATGCGGACCACTTGCTCCTCGCCGTAACGCTTTCCTTCGGGATTTTTCACCCAACCGCGTTTTACCCAATTTTGAATTGTTGATGCTTCGAGCCCAGTCAGCGCTCTGACTTGCGCCAGCGTGAGCCCCCTTGTAACTGTCAGCAACGGCGAGATTACAGAATAGCAATCATCCGCTGCAGAGCTGTTAAATTTGAGAACCGTACCCGGAATCAAATCTAACATTTTCACACCTCCTTTGTGTTCCTTTCTTAAGCGTGATATGATTATATCATAGGTTCACGTGAACTTCAAGCGTGTTTTTGTGACTTTTTTTGACAAATTTTTAACAATTTTATTGTACACAATGCCCTTTTCTCACTTTTTCAAATATTTTCTTGAATTTTCATATATTTTTCTCAATTTTTATAGGATTAATATATAATTGCGTCTCCGACCCCACACTTTGCACTTTGGACTTTGTGTTTTTATAGCAACGCAGTATTGCGGAAAATCTGCCAAAAACTGTTGTTAAATCTTAAAATGTATGATAAAATATACTGATTATAATTATTTATACTTATATCGAGGCATTATTATGGCAGTTTTAAAGAATGTTAAACGTATTGTTGTAAAGGTTGGCACTTCAACCCTTACATACAGCACAGGTAAAACGAATATAAGAAGAATGCACAAATTAGTCAGCGTGCTTTCTGACATTGTGAACTCCGGCATTGAGGTGGCTCTCGTCACAAGCGGAGCAATCGGCGTTGGCGTTGGCAAACTTGGACTTAAAGAAAAACCCGCCGACACAGCAGGCAAGCAGGCGGCGGCAACAATCGGTCAATGCGAGCTTATGTTTATGTATGACAAGCTTTTCGGTGAATACGGTCACACAGTAGGTCAGTTACTCATCACAAAAAGTGACGTTGAAAATGACGAAAGAAGACAAAATCTTGTTAACACTTTCAACAAGCTTTTCGATTTTGGCGCAATTCCTATTATCAATGAAAACGACAGCGTTGCCGTTGAAGAAATCGTTTATGGTGATAACGACTCACTTTCTGCAATCGTTGCAAAGCTTATTAATGCAGATGCACTCATAATTCTTACCGATATTGACGGGCTTTATGACGCTAACCCCACCGAAAACGAAGATGCAAAGCTTATCCCCGTTGTAACTGTAATTAACGAGGATTTATATGCAATAGCAGGTGGCAGGGGCTCAACTCTCGGCACGGGCGGAATGGTAACAAAGCTTCACGCGGCTGAAATCGCAATGGGTGCGGGAATTGACACAATAGTTATGAACGGCGAAAATCCGACAGAGATTTACAAAGCCCTTGACGGCAAGCAGGTTGGAACTTTCTTTAAGGGGAAATAATTATGCTTACAGAAATCGGCAAAAAGGCAAAAGCTGCGGCGGCAGTTCTTGCAATCACATCAACAGAAGATAAAAACAGAATATTACAGGCAATGGCAGATGCCTTGCGTGAGAATTGCAATAAAATTCTTGAAGCAAACGCCCTTGATATTGAAAACGGCAGAGAAAACGGTATGGCAGAATCTCTCATTGACCGTCTTATGCTGAATTCTGACAGAATTGAGGGTATGGCACAGGGCATTGAGGGGGTTATTTCACTCCCCGACCCCGTTGGCAGAATTCTTTGGGAAACCGAACGACCTAACGGAATGAAAATTCAGCGTGTCAGTGTGCCTTTAGGTGTAATCGGCATAATTTACGAGGCCCGTCCCAATGTTACAAGTGACGCGGCAGCACTCGCCATTAAGGCAGGCAACACCGCAATTCTTCGCGGTGGCAAAGAGGCATTCAACTCAAATTCTGTTATTATGGATATTATGCGTGAAGCAGTTAAAAACTCAGGCTTTAACCCCGATATTATTGAACTTGTCCGCGACACTTCTCGCGAAAGTTCTACTGCTTTAATGCGAATGAATAAATATGTAGATGTGCTTATCCCACGCGGAAGCGCATCACTTATAAACGCTGTTGTTGAGAACTCAACAGTACCCGTAATTGAAACAGGCGTTGGCAATTGTCATATTTATGTTGACAGCGAAGCAGACATTGATATGGCAACAGAAATTATATTCAACGCAAAAACTCAGCGAATTTCTGTATGCAACACCGCTGAAAGCTTGCTTATTCACAAGGACATCGCTGAATATGCACTCATAGCAATCAAAGCTCGCCTTGATGAAAAGAATGTTATTCTTTACGGTGACGAGATTGCTCGCGAAATCTGCCCCGACATTGAAGTGGCGACCGAAGAAGATTATTATCGCGAATATCTTGATTACAAAATGTCCGTTAAGATTGTTTCTTCACTTGACGAGGCAATTGAACACATAAGAAAATATTCGTCAGGTCACAGTGAATGTATTGTTACTGAAAACGCTGAAAATGCTGAAAAATTTATGAACGCTGTTGATTCTTCGGCGGTTTACCACAATGTAAGCACTCGTTTTACCGACGGCGGCGAATTCGGGTTTGGTGCAGAAATTGGAATTTCAACTCAAAAGCTTCACGCGAGAGGACCTTTGGGTCTCCCGCAATTGAATTCCTTTAAATACAAAATTTACGGAAAGGGTCAGGTGAGATAAATGGCAGAAGAAAAAGCAAAAAAGCACAGAGGCACTCATAAAGCCGCATTCCCTGTGGGAAGCCTTATAATCATTCTCGCGGCAATCGGTATTGTTACAATTGTTGTTTCTGCAGTTAAGGGCATCGGCACGGCCGTTGAAAAGAGTAAGCATTATGAAGAATACAACACAATTCTTACTCCTGTTGTGCTTATTGACCCCGACACCTTTGACGATATTACAAAGGCTGATATGACTCAGCTTATGGAAATCTCAATCTGGTCACTTCTTAAGAGCGATATTGCTCCCGACACCTTTGAAAGTAACGAAAGCGGACTTGTTGTTCCAAAAACTGCGGTAGAAGAAGAATTCGTTGAGCTTTTCGGCACAGAAGTCACTCCCACTCACCAGACAATTGAGGGCTACGAGCTTGAATTCGTATACGACTCAAAAACCGAAAGCTATACCGTTCCACTTACGGGTATCTCGCCTATTTATACTCCACAGGTAGTTGATAAAACTACTTCGTCAGACACAGTAGTGCTTACGGTTGCCTGCCTTGCAGGTGATGCGTGGGAGCAAGGCGAAAACGGTGATATGATTGCCCCCGCCCCCGACAAATATATAAAGATTACCCTTCGTGAACAGAACGATAATCTTTATATTTCAGCTATTCAGAACACAACCACTCCCGAAGTTGCTACAACCGAGCCCACAGAGCCCTCCACCGAAGAGCCAAACGACGATATTGTAGCAAGCGACACAACCACCGTGCCTCCCTCTTCAACCGAAGAGCAGACATCGGCAGACGCTGAAGCTGAACAGTAGCAATATATCAAATCCATCAAAAATATGGGCTATTTAAAAGGAAAGTCCTACCCATATTTTTAAGCGATGGCAGTCTTAATTCATTTTATGTCTTATTTAACGGACAAGTGACAGATAATTGCTACTATAATTTACAAAACATTAAGCGAGGTAAAAAAATATGCTTCAGTACGAAGAATTAAAATTGAAACTTTTAAGCCATGAGGATGAGCTTTCAAACTTGGCAGATGCCTTGGGCCTTGAAAAAATGAAAAACGAAATAGCAAACCTTGAAGAACAGCAAGCGCAAGAGGGCTTTTGGGACGATATTCAGAATTCTCAAAAGGTTTTGCAGAGAACAAGCGTGCTTAAAAACAAGGTTTCTGCTTACGAAAAGCTCAAGGGAGATTTCGAAGATGCTCTTGTTATGATAGAATTGGCTGACGAAGAAGAGGACGAAAGTCTCGTTGACGAATGTACTTATGGTGTAGAAAAGTTCGAAAAAGACCTTGATTCTATGACACTTTCTACACTTCTCACAGGTGAATATGACTCAAAGAACGCTATTCTCACATTCCACGCAGGTGCAGGCGGAACAGAGGCTCAAGACTGGGCAGAAATGCTTTTCAGAATGTACAACCGCTGGGGCGAGCGCCACGGCTATAAAGTTTCAACTCTTGACTATCTTGACGGCGACGAGGCAGGACTTAAATCTGCCTGCATTCTCATTGAGGGCGAAAATGCTTACGGCTTTATGAAAAGCGAAGCAGGAATTCACCGTCTTGTCCGAATTTCACCCTTTGACTCATCAGGCAGACGTCACACTTCTTTTGCATCACTTGAAGTTATGCCCGAAATCGACGAGGACACAAATGTTGAAATCAACCCCGACGACATTGAAATGGCGGTTTACCGTGCAAGCGGTGCGGGCGGACAAAAGGTTAACAAAACCTCATCGGCAGTTCGTCTTACACACAAGCCCACAGGCATTGTGGTATCCTGTCAGGTTGAACGAAGTCAGCACCAGAATCGCGAGGTTGCAATGACAATGCTCAAATCAAAGCTTATTGAGATTAAAGAACGCGAGCACCTTGCAAAAATCGAGGATATCAAGGGCGACCATAAAGAAATCGCTTGGGGTAGCCAAATCCGTTCGTATGTGTTTATGCCATATACACTTGCAAAGGACCACAGAACATCTTTTGAAAACG
>CALFTO010000094.1 GCA_937916195.1 uncultured Clostridia bacterium | reverse complement strand
GAATTGGAACTTCGATTGTTTTACCTGCTGTATTTGCGATAAGACCACGCATACCTGCAAGCTGACGAAGCTGAGCCTTAGAACCACGGGCACCTGAATCAACCATCATATAGATTGGGTTGTATTTACCGAGGTTTTCCAAGATACCTGAAGAAACTTCGTTAGTTGTTTCTTCCCAAACCTTGATAACTGCTCTTGAGCGTTCCTCTGCACTGTAAAGACCCATTGCGAAGTAATCATTGATAACATCAACACGAGATTCTGCCTCTGCAAGAAGGTCTTTCTTTGTTTCGGGAATTTTCGCATCACAAACAGCAACTGTGATACCGCTCTTTGTTGAATATTTAAGACCCTGAGCCTTAATCTTATCAAGCATTTCAGCCGCGATTGTTACACCGTGAACCTTAATGCACTTGTCGATAATCTGACCGAGTGTCTTTTTATTTACAAGGAACTCAACCTCAAACTTGAATGCGTTTTCGGGATTTGTTCTGTCAACAAAGCCCAAATCCTGAGGAATGGGGTTGTTGAAGATTACGCGGCCGAGAGTTGTTTCTACAAGCTTTGTAACCTGCTCACCGTTAACCTCTTTGGTCATACGGATTTTAATCTTTGAGTGAAGTCCGATATCGCCCTCGTCATAAGCCATTGTAGCTTCGTCAACATCACGGAATACCTTGCCGTTACCGGGCTCGTCGTCCTTTTCCATTGTAAGATAGTAAGAACCGAGAATCATATCCTGTGTAGGAACTGCAACGGGCTTACCGTCTGATGGTTTAAGAAGGTTGTTTGCAGCAAGCATAAGAAGTCTTGCTTCTGCCTGTGCTTCTGCTGAAAGTGGTACGTGAACAGCCATCTGGTCACCGTCGAAGTCAGCGTTGAAAGCTGTACATACAAGGGGATGAAGCTTAATAGCTCTACCCTCTACGAGTACGGGCTCGAATGCCTGAATACCAAGGCGGTGAAGTGTGGGAGCACGGTTGAGCATTACGGGATGGTCTTTGATTACTTCTTCAAGGCAATCCCAAACCTCTGTGCTTGCACGCTCTACCTTTTTCTTTGCAGATTTCATATTGCTTGCGAGACCCTTTTCAACCAAGCTCTTCATTACGAAGGGCTTAAAGAGCTCAAGTGCCATTTCCTTAGGAAGACCGCACTGGTAAAGCTTGAGTTCAGGACCAACAACGATAACTGAACGGCCTGAATAGTCAACACGCTTACCAAGAAGGTTCTGACGGAAACGTCCCTGCTTACCCTTAAGCATATCTGAAAGAGATTTGAGTGCTCTGTTGTTAGGACCTGTAACAGGTCTTCCGCGGCGACCGTTGTCGATAAGTGCGTCAACTGCCTCCTGAAGCATTCTCTTTTCGTTTCTTACGATAATATCGGGAGCGTTAAGCTCTAAAAGTCTCTTAAGACGGTTATTTCTGTTGATAACACGTCTGTAAAGGTCATTAAGGTCTGATGTTGCAAATCTGCCACCGTCAAGCTGAACCATAGGTCTGATATCGGGTGGAATAACGGGAACAACATCAAGAATCATCCACTCAGGACGGTTGCCTGACTGCTTAAATGCTTCAGCAACCTCAAGACGCTTGAGAATTCTTGTTCTCTTTTGTCCTGTTGCGTCACTGAGCTCCTCACGGAGTTCTTTGCAAAGTTCAGGAATGTCGATTTCAGCGAGAAGCTCTTTAATAGCCTCTGCACCCATACCTGCCTTGAACTCGTCATCGTACTTTTCAACCATATCAAGATACTCTTTTTCATTGAGTATCTGAAGCTTTGTAAGCTCTGTGTCGCCTGGGTCGATAACGATATATTTTGCAAAATAAAGTACTTTTTCAAGGTCACGGGGAGAAACGTCAAGAATGAGACCCATTCTTGATGGGATACCCTTGAAGTACCAGATGTGAGAAACGGGAGCTACAAGCTCAATATGACCCATTCTCTCACGGCGTACTTCTTTCTTTGTAACCTCAACGCCGCAGCGTTCGCACACCTTGCCCTTATAACGAATTTTCTTATACTTACCGCAGTGGCACTCAAGGTCCTTCTGTGGTCCGAAAATTCTTTCACAGTAAAGTCCGTCTTTTTCGGGCTTCAATGTACGGTAATTTATAGTTTCGGGCTTTTTAACCTCACCATAAGACCATTCTCTTATCTGGTCGGGAGAGGCAAGACCGATTTTTATTGCTTCAAATGGTTTCTTTTCCATTAAATATAGCCCTTCTTCCTTTATCTATTCAAAAAATAGGTTAAGTCAATCAATAGTTTTCTTCGTCCATCATATCATCGTCGCCGAAGTCGAACATTGCTTCTGCTTCTTTGTAGAAATCGGAATCGTCATCCTCATCGATTTCACTGCCGTCTTCGTTATCAAGAACAAAGCCGTTGTCATAAGTAGCATCGTTTACTTCTTCGAACTGGATGTCAGAATCTGCGGGAGGAACGAAATCAAAATCGTCAGTATCAAAGCCGTTTTTGATGTCGATTTCTTCGCCGTCCTCATCAAGAACGCGAACATCAAGAGCAAGTGCCTGAAGTTCCTTGATAAGAACCTTGAATGACTCGGGAACACCGGGTTTGGGAATATTAAGACCCTTAACGATAGCCTCATAAGTCTTTCTTCTACCTGTAAGGTCGTCAGACTTAACTGTGAGGATTTCTTGAAGTGTATAAGCAGCACCGTAAGCTTCAAGTGCCCAAACTTCCATTTCACCGAAACGCTGACCACCGAACTGTGCTTTACCGCCGAGTGGCTGCTGTGTAACGAGAGCGTATGGACCAATTGAACGTGCGTGGATTTTATCGTCAACAAGGTGATGAAGCTTGAGGTAGTACATAACACCAACTGTTACGGGGTTGTCGAACTTCTGACCTGTACGGCCGTCAGTAAGAATTGACTTACCATCTTCACGGTAGCCTGCCTCTTTCAAAGCTTCACGGATATCTACTTCGTGAGCACCGTCAAATACAGGAGTTGCAATCTTCTGACCGAGCTTTCTGTAAGCAAAGCCGAGATGAACTTCAAGAACCTGACCAATGTTCATACGAGAAGGAACGCCCAATGGGTTAAGAACGATATCAAGTGGAGTACCGTCATCAAGGAAAGGCATATCTTCCTGTGGAAGAATACGTGAAACAACACCCTTGTTACCGTGACGACCAGCCATCTTATCGCCGACAGAGAGCTTTCTCTTCTGTGCGATATAGCAACGTACAATCTTGTTAACACCGGGGCTTAATTCGTCGCTGTTTTCTCTTGTGAATACTTCAACGTCAACAACGATACCATATTCACCGTGAGGAACACGAAGAGATGTGTCACGAACTTCTTTAGCTTTTTCGCCGAAGATTGCACGAAGAATTCTCTCTTCTGCAGTTGCAACATCAGTTTCACCCTTAGGTGTAACCTTACCAACAAGGATATCGCCTGAATGAACCTCTGCACCTACGCGGATAATACCGTTTTCGTCAAGGTCCTTAAGAGCATCTTCACCAACGTTGGGAATATCGCGAGTAATATCTTCAGGTCCGAGTTTTGTGTCACGAGCCTCAATTTCATACTCTTCAATATGAATTGATGTATAAACGTCGTCTCTTACGAGCTTTTCGTTAATAAGAACAGCGTCTTCGTAGTTGTAACCTTCCCAAGTCATAAAGCCGATAAGGGCATTCTTACCGAGAGAGATTTCACCGTTTGAAGTTGCAGGACCGTCAGCGATAACCTCGCCTGCTTCAACATCCTGACCAATTTCAACGATAGGACGCTGATTGATGCAAGTACCTTGGTTTGAACGCATAAACTTGATAAGCTCATAGTTATCAATTTCACCGTCAGCAGTTTTGATAGTAACTGTCTTTGCGTCAACCTGAGTAACCTTACCTGCACGTTTTGCAAGTACTACTGTACCTGAGTCAACGGCAGCCTTGTACTCCATACCAGTACCAACGATAGGAGAATCTGTTTTAAGAAGCGGAACAGCCTGACGCTGCATGTTTGAACCCATCAATGCACGGTTAGCGTCGTCATTTTCAAGGAATGGAATCATTGCAGTAGCAACTGAAACAACCATCTTTGGAGAAACGTCCATATAGTCAGCCTCTGTTGTGGCAACCTCAAGGAAGTTATCTCTGTGACGAGCTGTAAGCTTTGCGTTGATGAATTTGCCGTTTTCGTCAAGAGGCTCGTTAGCCTGTGCTACAATGTAGCTATCCTCAACGTCAGCGGTCATATACTCAACTTCATTAAGAACAGTACCTGTTTCCTTATCAATTCTTCTGAAAGGAGCCTCAATGAAGCCGTATTTATTGATTTTTGCAAATGTTGCAAGGTAAGAGATAAGACCGATGTTGGGACCTTCTGGAGTTTCGATAGGACACATTCTTCCGTAGTGAGAATAGTGAACGTCACGAACCTCGAAGCCTGCACGGTCACGTGAAAGACCGCCGGGACCCAATGCTGAAAGTCTTCTCTTATGTGTAAGCTCTGCCAAGGGGTTTGTCTGGTCCATGAACTGAGAAAGTGGTGATGAACCGAAGAATTCCTTGATAGCAGCCATAACGGGACGGATATTGATAAGAGCTGCGGGAGTTACCTTATCAGGCTCCTGACCCTGAAGAGTCATTCTCTCTTTAACAACTCTTTCCATTCTTGCAAAACCAATTCTAAACTGATTTTGAAGAAGCTCACCTACTGAACGGATACGGCGGTTGCCGAGGTGGTCAATATCGTCAGTAACGCCCACGCCTGATGCGAGGCCGTTAAGATAGTTGATAGTTGCGAAAATATCTTCAACTGTGATGTGCTTTGGAATAAGGTCGTCTGCACGAAGAGCCATTTCTTCGTTGAGTGCTTCCTTATCGTCGCCACACTTGTCAAGAACTTCCATAAGAACCTTAAAGCAAACTTTTTCATTGATACCGATTGCTTCAAGCTCATCTGCTGTGAACATAGGAACATACTCTGCGATATCAACCATACCGTTTGAGTAAACCTTAACCTCTTTACCCTCAACATCGAGAATAACGGTATCAACGCCCTCTTGCTCAATTCTGTATGCAAGCTCTTCGCTGATTACATCATCAGGAGCAGCCATAATCTCGCCTGTAAGCTGGCTTACAACCGCTTCTTTAACTGTATGACCTGCAATTCTTGATGCGATACCAAGCTTTTTATTGTACTTGTATCTGCCTACTCTTGACAAATCATATCTGTGAGCATCAAAGAAAAGACCGTTAAGGTGAGCCTGTGCAGTTTCAAGTGCGGGGGGCTCGCCGGGACGAAGCTTCTTATATACTTCAATAAGAGCCTGTTCGGTATTAACAGTTGTATCCTTTTCAAGAGTTGCTTCAATTCTCTCGTCATATCCGAAGAATTCGCGGATTTCGTCGTTAGAACTGAGGCCCAATGCACGGATAAATGTTGTAATATAGATTTTTCTGTTCTTGTCAATTCTGACATAGAAAAGGTCATTCTGGTCAGTTTCGTATTCAAGCCAAGCACCACGGTTAGGAATTACAGTTGTTGTGTAAAGCTCCTTACCTGTCTTGTCGTGAGTCATACCATAATAAACGCTGGGTGAACGCACAAGCTGTGAAATGATAACACGCTCTGCGCCGTTGATTACGAATGTACCGCTGTCTGTCATAAGCGGGAAGTCGCCCATATACACTTCGTTTTCCTTGACTTCATCAGTTTCCTTATTAAGAAGACGAGCAGTTACTCTGAGAGGTGCAGCATAAGTTGCGTCTCTTTCTTTGCACTCTTTGACCGTATATTTGGGCTTATCATCCATACGATAATCCACAAAGGTCAATTCGAGGTTGCCTGTGTAATCGGTGATAGCATCGATATCACGGAACACCTCTTTAAGTCCTGTTTCAAGGAACCACTTGTAAGAGTTCTTCTGAACTTCGATAAGGTTGGGCATCTGCATAACCTCATTGATTTTTGAGAAACTCATACGGGTATTTCTGCCAAGTTTTACCGGTTTGACATTTACCATAGGGCTTAATCACTCTCCGTTCGTTTTTTTATTCCTGAGCCCCATATTATATACATAATATATAGGGCGTGGAGATTACTAAAATTGTTGCATATACGCTTGATTTTCAAGGTAATTTATGGTACACTTTGTGTTGCATAAAATACTCCAGCGTATACAATTCCACTTTAATAGCAGTTTATTATTATAGACCAGTCAAGTCAATATGTCAATAGTGAATTTAAAAAAGTTGGAAAAATTTTCAAAGGAAGTTTAATATGAAAGATTACAAAGCATTAACCCTTACTTCAAAATCAGTTGTAATTTTCAAAAACATAATAAATGATAAGGTTATTTCTGCTTTAATTGATTTGTTGGATACCGACGAAGATAAAAAAGAAGAAATTATTTCAAGATATTCTGATTTTGTTTCTGCTCTTTATGAAACAACCGATGATTTGAGTGAATACATAAATTCGCTTTTGCAAAACGACGAGAATGCATTTGTACGAGCCGCGGCAAAGGGCAGCGCCTCACCTTTAATGCTTGAGGCTTGCGAGAATGAGCTCATATTCTTTGAAAAACTTTCAAAAATCACAAGTGACGAAATTAAAGCTAAAATCAACTGCGACATTTTTCTGCCCGAATGGAAAAACAATAATATATGTATAAAGGCAGAATACGATAAAAAGATTTCAGAAATCAAAACCACGGGCTACGGAATTTACGCAGAGCACAAAATGTTCTTATATAAGGATAACGAGATTGTGCCTGTTAAATATCCCGACCCTCAACGTCTTTCACAAATGAGCGGATATGAAATGGAAAGACAAAAGGTTATTGACAACACAATGGCATTACTTTTAGGCAAGCCCTGTAACAACGTGCTTCTTTACGGTGACGCAGGCAGTGGCAAGAGCAGTACAATCAAGGCGATTGTAAATGAATATTGGGATATGGGGCTTCGTCTTATTGAAATCAAGAAAAATCAGCTTTATTCTTTGGCAGATGTCATTGAAAAGCTTGCTGATAATCCGCTGAAGTTCATTATTTTCATTGACGACTTAAGCTTTTCAACAAACGACAACGATTTTGGTGCACTCAAAGCAATTTTGGAAGGCGGAGTTGCGGCAAAAACCAAAAACATAGCAATTTATGGCACAAGCAACCGTCGCCACCTTGTCAAAGAGAATTTCAGCGACAGAAATGGTGATGACATTCACATTCAAGATACAATACAAGAAATAAACAGTCTGTCAGCACGCTTCGGTCTTAAAATTACTTTCTCAAAACCCGATAAAGATTTGTATTTATCTATTGTGGAAAATCTTTCTATGCAGTATAATATAAGTATTGACAAGGTTGAACTGTTTCAGACTGCTGAGGCTTTTGCTCTGCGCAACGGTGGCAGAAGTCCGAGAACGGCAAAGCAATTCATTGAATACCTTGCATCAAAAAGTGAATAATTCAATTATTTAATATAGTTGGAGGGAAAATATGAGAAACTACAAGTATGATTGGGAAAATCCCGCAATTTTCAAGCGCAACAAGGAAGACGGTCACGTTATCGCATTTTCATATGATAATGAGGCTGATGCCTTAAATCGCGTTGAGCCCGCTACCAAAATAACACTCAATGGTATGTGGAAATTCCATTGGCAGAGAGGCTTAAACGACTGCCCAACGGATTTCTACAAAGACGGCTTTGACGCTTCTATCTGGCGTGACATTAAAGTTCCATCAGTATGGCAGATGGAGGACACAGGCAGTTATCCTTACTATTATGCAAGTACATATTGCCGTGCAATTAGCCGTAGCAAAAGTAAAATTCCGTCAATTGACCACACAATGCAGGAAATCGGTATTTATGTTCGCGATTTTGATATGCCCGAAAGCTTTGACGGTCAGCAGATTTTCTTGCACTTCGGTGCGGCAAAATCTGCAATTGAAGTTTATTTGAACGGTGAATTCGTTGGCTACTCACAGGGCTCAATGACACCTCACGAATTTGACATTACAAAATTCGCTCGCAAAGGTTCAAACAGAGTTGCAGTTAAGTGCTACCGTTTCTCTGACGGTGCATATCTTGAAAACCAAGATATGTGGCTTCTTTGCGGTCTTTACAGAGAAGTTTATGTGTTCGCAGAGCCCAAAAAGTGCGTTCGTGATTTCTTTATCACAACTGATTTGGACGCTGAATACAAAGACAGTAACACTTCTCTTGAAATTAAGGTTAATGATTATGCAGGCAGTGGCTCTGCAACAGTTAAGGCTGAAATTATTGACGGTGATGAGAGAATTACTCTTGGCGAGGCTGAATTTGACGGCTCGGCAACTCTTAAATTCAACAAGTTAATCGAAAACCCGAAAAAGTGGTCCGCTGAAAGTCCTTATCTTTATAAGCTTCTTATCAGCATTACAGCAGACGGCAAAACTACATATAAATCAATTCGTTTCGGCTTTAAAAAGGTTGAAATTATCGGTGATAAATTCCTTTTCAACGGTAAGCCATTGATGCTTCGTGGTGTTAATCGTCACGACTTTGACCCCGACAACGGTTGGGCAGTACCAACAGAAAGATATCATCAGGACTTAAACTTTATGAAGAATGCGAATATTAACTCTATTCGTACTTCTCACTACCCCGATGACCCATATTTCTATGAGCTTTGCGACGAATACGGCTTCTATGTTATGGACGAATGTGACCTTGAAACTCACGGTGTTCGCCGTAAGGGTGTTCCCGGTGACAACCCCGTTTGGACTGCCGCAGTTGTTGACAGAATGGAAAGAATGGTGCTTCGCGACAGAAACCACGCTTGCGTATTTATGTGGTCTCTCGGTAACGAAGCAGGCGACGGCAGCAACTTTATGGAAATGAAGAAAGCCGCACTTAAGCTCGACACTACTCGTCAGTTCCATTACGAAGGTGACTTCAATTTTACAAAGAGTGATGTTATTTCAAGAATGTATCCTGTTGAGGCTACAATGAAGAAACTTTGCAACAAAGAGCCTATTGAAATCACTCTTTATGACAATATTGCAAACTCTCTTGCCGCTGACTCAAAGCCGATTAAGAAAGAGGATTATTGCAGACCTGTTCTCCTTTGCGAATATGCACACGCAATGGAAAACAGCCTTGGTAATTTCCAGGAATATATGGATGATTTTGAGGCTCACGAGCATATGTGCGGTGGTTATATCTGGGACTTTGTTGACCAGGCAATCCGCAAGAAAACTCCTGAGGGTGACCAATGGCTTTATGGTACAGACTTTGAGCCTTATGAGCCCGGCAGATACACACATCTTCCCAACACAACCGCTATGACAGGCTCAAACACATACTTTAACGCAAACGGTATTATTGCCGCCGACCGCAAGCCTCACCCATCATACTATGAGGTTAAAAAGGTTTACTGTGAAATCAAGGTTAAGGAAAAAGATTTAAGTAAAGGTGAATTCACTCTTATTAACAAAAAGCTCTTTACTGACCTTTCAGGCTTTGAATTCAAATGGAGCTTGCAGGCAGAGGGTGTTGAAGTGCAGAGCGGTGTTGTTGACATTAACTGTGCTCCCCTTTCAGAAATTGACTTTACAATTCCTTACGATTTAACTACTCTCCCTGAAAAAGAATGTGTACTCATCATCTCTTACCTCAATAAAGAAGCTCACGCTTGGTGTGAAGCAGGCTATGAACAGGGCTTTGACCAGTTCATTGTAAAAGATGCTCCCAAGGCAGAAGCACCCGCAACATTCGACGGCAACCTGACATTTGTTAAGGAAAACAATGTTGTAATTGCAAGCGGTGACAATTTCAGCGTTAAGATTGACGGCGGTAAAATCACCTCTCTTAAATACGAGGGTAAGGAGTATTTGAAATCGGCTGTTACTCCTAACTACTTTAGAGCAGTTACGGATAACGACCTTTCAAACACAAACTTTGTACCGTTCATTATTCCGTTCCACCCCTATTTCAATTGGCAGAGAGCTACAAACAGCGCAAAGGGAACGCTTAAATCTGCAAGCAAGAATGCACTCGGCCAGTTGGTAATCAACATTGATTGGAGTGTTCAATTCTTCAGCGGTGTAACTTCAACAATTGTTGTAAATCCTGACGGAAGTCTTGAGATTACTCATACAGGTACTCCAAAGATGTTCAATCTTCTTCGCTTCGGCACAAAGATGGGACTTCTTCGTGAATTTGACCAAGTTAAATGGTATGGCCGTGGCCCACAGGAAACATACTTTGACCGTAAGACAGGTGGTAAGATTACAATCCACGAAAAATCAGTTGCCGACCTTGAGCACCACTATATGAGACCTCAGGAAAATGCAAACCGCACAGATGTAAGATGGGTTGAAATCAGAAACAAAGAAAATCAAGGTCTTCGTTTTGAAGCTATGGGTGACACACCAATCTGCTTCAGCGCTTGGCACTACACACAGGACCAGTTACAACTTGCAAAGCATATCCACGAATTACCACACTATGACATCACAACATTCAATGTTGACTTAAATCAAATCGGTGTTGGTGGCGATATGCCCGGTGACGCACAGGTTCGCGAAAAGTATCAGTTGAAACCTAATAAGGTTTATACATATACATTCAAGATTGCACCAATTAAATAAGTTAATAGCAAAAAACAGGACGGAAATTTCCGTCCTGTTTTTATGTAAGTGGTGAAAATCCATATAGCGAAGGAGCCTTTCTTTCAGTTATAAAGCTCATAAATATTTCTTCCGTTTCTTTTTTACTACAAATTCTCTCATGAATTTTTCCAAATCCATTTTCACCTACACTAACCTGCAAAATTACACTATTTGCATCTTGTAGTGCTGTCTGCATAAAAAGAATTCGGTCTATAGGTGCCGGTGGAGTGAGCACTATAAATTCAGTGTCATAATTCCACACTTTTTGAAGTGCCTGATATAACTGCTCGGGTGTACAATCATCAAAAGAATCCATATCAGCAAAGTCCAATACAAACTTCCCCGTATAACGAATTTTTCTACTTTCATAGTTTTCCAATAATGTTTGAACCTGATTTTCAAGATTATCATAGTCATCGTATTTCATAATCTTTGCAGATGCAAGCTCACGCATAGCTTCTTCTCTGCGACCAAGTCCAGCATAAGCAAGTGCCGTATTCGCAGCACAGATAGCAGAATTTGGCATAAGTCTTTGCGCCTCTTTAAAGTCCCGCAAGGCTTTTTCATAATCTCTGTTCAAATAGTGACAATTACCCGTTCTTGAAAGCAATAAGGGATTATTAGGACAATACAGTACCGCATTTTCAGCCGTATTTTGTGCCATTTCAAGTTCCTGTCTTTGCATATACAATTCAATAAGCTGACACCAGCCGGTTACACAACCTCTGTCAAGCATAGTTGCTTTTTTCAAAAGTTCAAGCGCATTATCATAGTCTTTTCGGTTAAGAGCATTTCTGCCGAGGTAAGCAGTTACAAATGCCTCTGCCTGAACAGATTTCGCTTTTTTTAACGCACTACGATAGTGAAAATCCGCCGTAGCAATGTCGCCTGCATATCCTGCACGAAAACCCCGATAAAATAACTTCTTAGCCTCTTTGTCTTCGGGTCTAAAAATGCCATTTATCATACGCTCGTATTCTTCTTTCATTTTACCCTCTTCTTTTTGAGGTATCTTCATAAAAAAAGTACTTACAAACATAGTGAAAAGAGATATTACTACAGAAATAATTTTTGGCAATGATTTCAAAAGTCCATCAAACGAGCCTGTTTCTAAATAATCTTGAACCGCAACAACAATAACAATACCCAATCCAACAATCGCCAAAATCCTCAACAATATAGGTCTGTACTTTTGCATGCTACAACCTCCCCTAATTTTCACAATAAAATTATATCTTATAAAATCAATATTTGCAACATAAAAAAACTTATACGATTAAAATTGCACCCGATTAAATAAGTGCAAAGTCAAAACGCAAAGTGCAAAGTGCAAAATGAAACGGACAGATTAAAAATCTGTCCGTTTTTTCTATTCGATGTTTTTGCTACTTAATTAAGTTTCTTATTTCTATATCAGCATCATTGGATTTAGCTCTTAATGCTATGGTTGAAAGTAATATGTCAAACAATATCACTCCACAAGGTATTAATGCAATCCAACTAAAAGCACCTCTGTAAAGCATAAATAGTAGAATTAAAACTTCTAATACAACTGCGTCAACATTAAAAAATATCATCAAAAATCTTGCCTTTTTTGTTAGTTTGAACTCGACTTTAATGTCGCTATTTTCCAAAACTGTTGCAACTATTTGTGGTACAAACGAATTATAATATAGGGAAACTTCTTTTTTAGGATTTGCAATAAAAACATTATCTTCAACTTCTTCAAATAAATATTTGAATGATGATGCTTCAAACTCTGCATTTAACAATCTTTCTTTTGCTTCTTGCCTTGTAAATGATGTTGTGTATGTTTTTGTAATGTTAAAAAGTCCCATATGAATCCCTTCCCTAAAAATATTTTACAATTCAAATATATCACTTCAAAAAATAAAAGTCAACAAAAAAGGGCGATGAAAATCGCCCCTATAATTTGCAACGCAGTTCCTACATTTTGCACTTTGCGTTTTACATTTTGCACTTATTTTACTACTGCTATTGTTTCTACTTCTACCAAAACATCTTTGGGAAGTTGCTTTGCTGCTACGCATGAACGTGCGGGCTTAGATGTAAAATACTCGGCATAAATTCCGTTGAAAGTTGCGAAATCTTCCATATTTTTAAGGAAGCAAGTTGTTTTTACTACATTTTCAAGGTCACTGCCTGCGGCTTCAAGAAGGTTTTTGATATTCTCGCACACCTGCTTTGTCTGTCCTTCAATTGTTGTTGCCTCAACCTCGCTTGTAGCGGGGTTGATTGCAATCTGTCCCGATGTGAAAACAAGATTGCCCACAACCTTTGCCTGTGAATAAGGTCCGATTGCTGCAGGTGCTTTATCTGTACTGATAGTCTTAATCATTTTTAATTCTCCTTATACAAGTTTATATCCTTGTGATGTTAATTCATTTCTAATCATTTCAATATGCTCAAAGTTTCGAGTTTCAAGCAAAATACGAAGATAACAACCGTTGATTTCTGAATTTTCAGATGCTCTTTCGTGGTGAATTGAAATAACATTACCGCCCAAATCAGCAATAATATTTGAAACGCCTTTAAGCTGACCCGGTTTATCAACAAGCTCGATTGTGAGTGAATATGTACGACCACTAGTGAGCAGACCACGCTTGATAACACGAGAAAGAATTGTAACATCAATGTTACCGCCTGAAACAAGACAGACAACCTTTTTACCCTTAACATCAATCTTATTAAACATTACTGCCGCAACCGAAACTGCACCCGCGCCCTCTGTAACGAGCTTTTGCTGTTCAATAAGTGCGAGAATTGCGGTTGCGATTTCGTCGTCAGAAACTGTAACGATTTCGTCAACATATTTTTTAACATATTCAAAGGTGTTTTCGCCGGGCTCTTTAACTGCGATACCGTCGGCAATAGTTGATACATTATCAAGTCGTTCAATCTTATCATCTTTGATTGAGTTATACATACTTGGTGCGCCCTTTGCCTGAACACCGTAAACCTTAACATTTGGGTTAAGTGCCTTGATTGCAAATGAAACACCGCTGATGAGTCCGCCGCCACCGATTGGCACGACAACTGCATCAACATCGGCAAGCTGGTCAAGGATTTCAAGACCGATTGTGCCCTGACCCGCAATAACATCGTCATCGTCAAAAGGATGAACAAAGGTGTAACCCTTTTCATCTCTTAACTGTAATGCTTTATTATATGCATCGTCATAAACACCTTCAACGAGACAGATATCTGCACCATAACTCTTTGTAGCCTCAACCTTTGAGATTGGCGCACCGTCAGGAAGACAAATAAGTGACTTAATACCGTTTTTTGTTGCGGCAAGTGCCACACCCTGCGCGTGATTACCCGCTGAACAGGCAATTACACCTTTTGCCTTATCCTCGGCTGAAAGCTGACTGATTTTATAAGCCGCACCACGAACCTTGAATGAGCCTGTTACCTGCAAATTTTCTGTTTTAAGATAAACTTCACAATCGGTACGAATTTTTGGTGCATAAATCATATCTGTTTTACGGATAATATCCTTTAAAACAAATGATGCGTGATAGATTTTATCAAGTGTTACCATAGAAATTACTTCTTTCACTATAAAATGCGATTTCACATATTGTAGCACACTAAAGCAATGAAATGCAATAGGGAAACAGAAAAAAATATGGTGAGAGAATATCCCACCATATTTATTACCATTTAATAATTTCATTGTAATCGTCATAGCCGTAATTACCTGCGGTGTTTTTAAGCAGTTCAGCAAGGTCTGCTTTTTCGCCATAGGGGTCTTTTACGCTGATTTTCTTGAGAATGGGTTTCATTCTCTTTAAAAATGCTATGAAAACATCACCCTCAGGAGTACCCTCGTTATATGTTTGATTACCGCGGAACACATTACGCACAAGCACGGTTGCATAGTCAATTAGTTTAACCTTTCTTATACTCTTATCGCACTTAATAAAAAGAAGTCTTGCAAGTGTGCCGAGCTTTACTGAACAGAGAAGTTTTCCTGCCATACGAAGTGCAAAAACAAGCCCTTTGCTCTCTTTGATATGAAATTTTCTCATTGCTCTTGTTGTGTCGTCACGCAAGTCAAGAAGAATGTTTCTAATCATTGCATCAAATACTGATGTGAGATATTCTTTGCAGGTCATACCCTTTGTATCGTAGTCAAAATCGGGAGTGGGAATACTCTCAATCTCTGCTTTGTTTTCATTGAGAGTTACCAATCTTATGTATGACGGGTCGGCAATAATTGAGCCTGTTGTAACATCAAAGAATTTATTGCCTTTTTCGGTCACAAATTCATTTATACTCTGGTTGTGCATATGGCCTGTGAAGACGAGATGCACACCCTCATCCGCAAGAAGTGTTGCAACTGATTTATAATCATACATAAGCGCAGATTTTATAATTGAAAATACGGGCTGAATGGGCAAAACAGGATAGTGGCAGATTGCAAACATTGTCTGATTGTCTTCGCGAGCCTTTTTAGTCTGCACCTTAATCCATTCAACTTGTTTTTCTGTTAAACTGAACTGACCATGAGTTTTGATGTCCGCATTGATTGCAAGAAGTCGCACATTTTCACTCAACTGTGCAACATAGGAAAGATGCTCTTCGTCAACTGCGATTGCGTTACTGAAACCAAAATCATTATACAATTTAATGAGGTCTTCTTTGGGTGTGGGTTCGGGCATATATCTTCCGTTTTCACCAAATGCAAACGGGTCACCTTTCCAGTCGTGGTCGGCGGTAATAAGATAAACATTTTTACCCTTTGCCTTTAAATCATAAAGAAGCTTTATAAACTTTTCGTGACTTTTACGTTCGCCGTTCTGTGTTAAATCACCAACGATAAGCACTGTATCTGCCAAATCGGTTTCGCCCAAATATTTAAAAACTGCATTGTTGATGCTCTCGGTTTCCGCAAAGCATTTCTGCTCATAGTGCATAAAGTCATCATAGTCAGGACCACTACAACCTAAATCAGCATCAAAAAAATGTGGGTCAGTAAGCACTAAAAATTTAAAGTTTTCCATATTATCACCTATAAAAATAATCGCTGAAAATTACAATCAGCGATTATTAAAAATTATTCTACTACTAAGCCTTCGGCCTGACGTTTTGCTTGAAGTTGTGCAATCATATCTTTCTTTTCTTTGCCTGCAATTTTGTAGAAGAACATAGGAATTGCACAGAGAAGCATACTGATACCGGGAACGATTGATACAAGCGAGAACATTGCAAATCTCATATCGGCAGGCATATCAAGTGCGGAAACAACCGCTGTTGAAGAAAGCATCTGTGCAGGGTCAAGACCGATTACCATATACATAATAACGATACCCGACGTCGCAAACGCATTACCGATTTTATTGATAAAGCCCTGACAAGCCGCACCGAGAGCATTATCACGGAAGCCTGTCTTAAGCTCCATATAGTCAAGACAGTCACCAATCATAGCAAGGCTTACTGTGTTGATAACACCAAGAGGAATACAAGAAATGATGATGAACGGAATACAAGCATAAAGGTTCATTGTAAACCAACCGACAATTGTAGTAACAATGCTTGCTACAAAGCCTGCAAGACAAGTTACGATAACAAGTTTCTTATAATCAAACTTTTTCATAAGCTTCGGCATAAAGAGTGTCGCACCGAAAAGACCAACAATTGAGCTAATCTGGAAAACTGTTTTAACTGTCGAAATGCTTCCCTCAATAGCAGCAATTCTTTCGGCCTCTGTCGCAAGAGTTGCAAGGTCAGGACCTATGTAGAATGAGTAACGAGCAACGTGAATAGCCGCCGCTGATACCATATAACGTCCGCTTGAAAGAACACCCATCAAAAGAACAAGAACCAGTGGCTTGCACTTGAACACACGTGCAAGCTGTGAGGGCTCACCCGCTTTACGCTCACGAACAGGCATTTTAACGTGTTCCTTAACACCTGTGCAAGCACGGGAATAAAGAATTATGCCAAGACCTACGGTCACGATAGCCATAATAAGATATTTTCTCTTTTGAAGCATAAGAGGGTCAGGCGCTGTCTCTTGCTTTCCTGCCCAAGCCATAATAACAAGACCAATTACAAGGAAAAGAAATTCAGGAACAGCTGAACCGATTGAATTATAAATCTTACTAACTGAAATAACTGAACTTCTCTCTTCAGAATCGGGTGTCATAACATTGGGAAGTCCCCAGAACGAAACGTCACCAACTGTATAAATCATACCCCAAAGCACATAAACAATTGCAGAATAAATCATCAGCTCTGTTTTGCCGAGGTTAGGGCTTAAATACATAAGTAATGTAACAACTGCAATAGGGATAAGGGCAAAGCGGATAAAGGGGAGCATTTTACCGCTCTTCAAGTTGCTTCTGTCAACAATCATACCCATAAGCGGGTCATTGATTGCGTCCCACACACGCGCTAAAAGCATAAGCAAAAGCACAAACATTGGTGCTAACTGCAAAACGTTAAGGTAATAGTCACTGATATAACTTGACATCAAAGCATAAATCATACCTTGACCTAAACCTGCAACGCAGAAAGCATTCAATTCTTTTTTCTGAACATACTTTTTCTGTTCCATTAGTTTCTCTCCTTGAGGTTAGTTTTTAAAACAAAATTGAGCTTGCAATGCAGAATTGACCTGCATAATACAACGTATGATTAATAAGCACATAAGTCTTTGTGTTTCTTCCGCCAAAATAAATATAGGATAAAACGATATCAGAAAGTGCAAACAATACACTACCAATGATAAGCACTATGTATTTAACGCTCTTGAATCCGTTGGCAACAAAACCGTTGATTGAAAGAAGAGTTGTTGCCATAACAAAAGCCGTGTACACAATTGTTATTGTTCTAAATTTACCATAGGTTACCTTGCCCTGCTTTTCCATATGTACAGCATTAAGAACAAACACACTGCAGGTAATTATATCTACAACAAAATGCCACCAGATGTATTCAGCATAACCCATAAGTACTGCAGGCACAAATATTGTATGTGCAATCATAAAACTGCCAAATCCTGCAAAAGTGTACATATCTGATTGGTCTTTGTATATGTATTTCATATCAAGCCAAATATCGCCCAACATACTGAATACAAGACCGAAAATTATGAGAATTGCATACTCAAAATTATCGCGGTTAAGTGAGAAAGCCACCAAAGCAGTTGCAATAAAGCAAAGTGAAGCTGCCGCTTTTGTGAACATTGCTTTAATTCCGCCCTCTTTAACACGAAGAACAAGGAAAATGCCTGTTATCACAATACCGATTGCTAAAACTACATAGAATAACCAATCCATAATTAATCCCCCAAACAAAATGCTTTTAATACAATAAGATATTATACACTTTGTTCAATTAAAATGCAATGAACAGTATCACCAAAAACTAATTCTGTTTTTTGACAATTCCGTACTCGTCATAGAGCCTGTAATATGGGCATTGATAATTTGACGAGGTGAGAAAACGCACCATTTCGTCTTCGTCGAGATTAATGTCGCAACAATATTCCTCCAGCTCGTCATCATAATAGTAATTTACGCAAGTTTCACAATTTGTTTTTGCCATATCATTCACCTTTTTAAATAAAAAAGCAACCTTGAAAGTTGCTTTTAAATGTCACTTAAAACTGCTTCTTTTGTAATCATTACGGCTTCTTTGTCGGGCTTACATTCAAGAAGCCAAACGGGAACTTCCTTCAATACACTGTCAAAAGTAGCAAGCACCTTTTCAACACAGTTTTCATCCCAATGATGCATAAAAACATGTGGCAATACGCGGGCTGTTGCCTCAACAGAATCAAGCCTTTTTATATTATTTTTATCGCTCTGTAAAAGAACTACAATTCCTTTTAAAACAGATTTTTTATTTAAACAGTACGGTGAAGAGCCACTCCACGGTGCACCGTAACCATAAACATCTTTATCAAACACTCTAACAAAGGCTTTGTCGCCATTGACAACAGTTGCACCAAGATGTTTTGCCCAAAGCTCAGCCTGTGTAGTTTTTCCTATTCCCGAAGGGCCTGCAAAGATTACACCATTGCCATTCAAATCAACAAATGACGCGTGCATAAACAAGGTGTTGTACTCACACAATCTTGAATAAATTGCTGTAATCATCAGCTCTTCACTGAATTTGCCGCTATTTCCTCTGCAAATTTTCACATTGGACCAATCATTGTTTGCAAGCATAACAGATGAACGATTTTTTTGTGCACGAAAAAATCGACAATCTTTTTCTGTACAATATTCCACTCCGTAAGCTTTTACGCTCACATCAGCATAATCACAAACAGTTATTATGCTCTCTTTTGTTTCAACCTCTGCCGAATAAAAACCCCCATATTCTTTTTCACCTTTCAGAAATCGAATATCAAAAGGACAATCGGCGAAAATATATCTACCCATCACTTTGAAGTCAAGCAACCAATGGGTGCACCCTGCTGTTGCATATCCATAAAGTACTCCATAAAGGTTCCGTCATAAACGCCCTCTACTTTGTCAACCCTGTTAACAGCAAGCTCTGAACCTGTATAATACTTTCGGCAGGGTGTGGTGTCACTACTGAATATAATTATCATAAGACCTTCCACAGTATCACCATTACCGCCTCCGATAGATGAAGCAATATTTTCCTGGATATTTAAAACATAAAGATTCGATTTTGGTGGAATATAACTTTTTTTCACTATTCTTCCTCCAACTTTCTCTTATAAAGCGTATATATTGCTTTTGCAGTATTGCAAACTGAATTCGATATTTTTTCTGCGTCTCCGCTTTCTGCACACATCATTCCTGGACACCGCTGACAAAACTCACTGTATTCACAATTTTTGCACTCTTCAGGGTCTTTGAGCGCATCAAGCTTTTTGTTAAGCTCAGCCCAAGCGGACTTCAAATCCTTCTTAACCTCTGCATAAGGTCCGTTCATAAATGAGCAAAGCTGCAAATGGCCATTCCATGTAAGCCAAAATGATGAGCGATAATTTGAACACCACGCAAAAGGTGTATTTTTTTTCGGCATTTTGTTCTTTTCGAGTTGCTCAAGAGTGAGATTTCCTATAAAATCTTCAAAATTAAATCGTGACACTTCGGCTGTATTTTCAGCACCTCGTGCGGACTTTACAACCGAAGCGGTGTGTGAAAAGGGAACTTTCCACTCTTTTGCTATCTTATACATTTCAATTAAATCTTCGGCATTTTCTTTAACAACTGTCGAGGTCAAAATAAGGGGAACACCTTTGGCCTTTAAAAGTTTAACAGCCTTTTCTATTTTTGTAAAGCCCTCAAACGAACCACAAACTTTTGCATATGTCTCATTTGATGCTCCGTATAAGGTAAGTTTAACTGAATATGGCATACCATACTCTGAAAACTTTTCCATAACATTCTCATCAATTAAAGAACCGTTTGAAAGTATAGATATGAGAAAACCCATCTTGTTAAGTTCGCTGTAAATCTCCCAAAAATCAGGTCGAACAAACGGCTCGCCACCAGTCAGCGTTAAATACAGCGTACCCCTTTCTTTCGCTTGACTTGCAATTGATAAAATCTGCTCTTTGGTCAGTAATTCTCCTTGTTTCTTTGCCTGTTCGCCATTCAGACGAACATAGCACATCACACAAGAGAAATTGCAAAACGGAGTAAGCTCTATAGTTGCTGAAACGGGAATTCTGTGTTCTTTTGCATATTCCTTAACAACATAAGGAAATTTGTCAGCAAACTCCTGCGAACAGTTATTCATTCTTCCATTACTCCCTGAGCATACAAGCCTTTTATAAAGTCATCAACATCCAAAGATGCTGTTTTTTCATCAATTTCATATTCTGCGAGCAATAGGGATACAAGCTCTTCTTTTTCTGCACCTTCTGCAAGCTTGCTCCATAAAAGTGCACCACTTTCGGTAAGGGATACTACACCGTGAATTTCACCTGTTCTTTTACCCACAGGCACAGCCACGGTCTGAGGACCGATTTCACGCAAAACAAATCCATCTTTAACCTTAAGCATTAAGGCATTTCTCCTTTTCAGTGGTGTTAACAACTTTAAAGCTACCGTCTTCGTTTATTTTATATATGCGTGAACAATATTTAAGCATACTCGGACGGTGAGTTGTAAGAACACAAATACGGTTATAATCTGTATTCATTATATTCTTAAGAACTTTTTCTTCTGTGTCAGTATCAAGAGAAGATGTTGCTTCGTCCATAAGAAGCACAGGTGCATCACGCAAAATTGCACGTGCAATTGAAATGCGTTGTGCCTGACCTTCAGATAAATTGTTATTTCTTTCTCCGATTACTGTATTAATACCCTCAGGTAAATCTGAAACGAAATCCCAAGCTTCTGCAATTTTGAGAACTTTAATAAGTTCTTCATCTGTCGCTTCGGGCTTCACAGCACGAAGGTTTTCTGCGACCGTTCCATAAAGAATACTGTTGACCTGAGGAATATATGAACAAAGCTTTCTTGTGCTTAATGATGCGCTAAGGGATTCTCCGTCATCAGATATAAAATTAATTTGTCCCTCAGTAGGTGTCATAAGGCCGAGAATAAGACGCAGAGCCGTTGTTTTTCCCTCTCCGCTTGGTCCGATAATTGCAACTGTTTCGCCTGATTTAATTGTAAAATCAGCATTTTTAAGAACGGGAACATCCCCATCGCTATATGTAAAGCCTAAATTTTGTGCTGTAATTCTTATTTTGCCTTGTCTTGCCTTTTTAAGCATTAACAAAGCCTCTTCTGCTTTATCATCACTTTCTTCGGGCAACTGTGTAATTTCCATAATTCTTCCCGCAGCCGTTGCGATAGAAACAACGCTTGGCGCCATAGAAACAATTGCTGAAAAAGAATTCGTAAGATTGCCTGAAAGCTGCAAAAACAATGTCATTGTTCCGTATGTTATTGCGCCATTCCAAAGCTGCCACACGCCCCAGCCATAGCAGGAATATGATACAATTAAGCCAACGAAAGACATCATAACAGTAGTCATAATCGAAAATCTGTCATATTCAAGCTTAACACTTCTAAATTGCTGCAAAAGTGTTCTGAAATTTTGCGAATATCCTTCGCTCAAGCTGAAAGCCTTGATTACTTGCATATTTTGAAATGTTTCTTGACCAAAAGAAATGACTTTACCATTCATTTCACGGCTTTTTTCGTTGAACTTTCTGATTTTTTTCATCATATAGTTCGATGTAAGAAACACCAACGGTGAGCCGAGAAGTGCAAGAATTGCCATTGTCTTATCATAATAGAAAACAATTACTGCTGAGCCGATAAGCTTTACAAGTTTTGTAATTATTGACGGTAAAAAATTGATAACACCGGATGAAATTGTATTTATGTCACCTTCAAGACGATTAATCAAATCGCCTGAGTGATATTTTCTTATTCTCTCCCAAGTCGTTTCTGCAATACGTTCAAAAAAATCTGCACGGATTTCCATATTGACTCTTGTGCCAATTCTCGACGTTACAAAGGAACTTAAAGACTGAAAAACAATCTGCAGAACGGCTAATCCGATTACAAGCACTGCTGCGGGCAAAAGCTCGGTTTCGGCACGATTAACAACTGCATCAATAAGGTATTTTGAGGCAATGCTTGCACCAAGCCCCATAACTATTGCTATCACACCTATAACAATGTATGCAGCAACGCCCCACCAATATTTGCGGATATACTTAAACAGCCATTTCCACTCGCGCAGAATTTCTGTCAAGGTTTTTTTGAAATTCTCTTTTTTCATATCCGTTACCGCAATTCACAATTATTTTTCTTTACTGTATCCGTAACCATAGCCATATTTACTGTATCCGTATCTTGAATACTTGTATCCATAGCCTCCATGATAATAGCCATAACCGCTAATACCTGACGAAGCCGCATTAAGCACGCAACCGAGAATTTTTGCATCAACAGACTGCAAGCTGTCAATTGCATATTTAATTCTTGTAATTCTTACTGTATCTTGCTTAATCACAAGCAATGCCGCATCAACTGCACCGGCAATGGTGACAGGGTCGGAAGATAATGCACAAGGCGGAGCATCAACAATTATGTAATCACATTCTTCTCTGAGCTCATCAAAGCATTTTTTCAAATACTGTGTCTGCATAACCTTCCAGATATCTTTTTCATCAACATTAAATGTCAACACACCAATATCAAGGTCGTCAATATATTTAAGTGTTATCTGCGGGTCATTGTAGGGAAAATCTCTGCCTTCAAAGCCGCTGAGGATTTCATTAATACTGGGGTGATGCAAATCGCCATCTACAAGCATAACCTTTTTGCCCATTTTCGCAAGTGCAATTGCAAGGTTAACTGAAACGGTTGATTTTCCTTCAGCAGGGGCAGAGCTTGTCACCATAATTGCTTTCGTGATATCTCCCGCCTCATTAACAACTGTATTTCGCAGTTTTCTTACGGTTTCAAGGAAAGTATCACCTGTAAGAGAATTAACCATCAATACAGAACGGTCAATCTCACTCTTGTATTTTTTAAACGAAACAACGGGCAGAACACCAAGGCAAGACTGATTGAGTTTTTCTTTAATATCTCTGTTTGTTCTTACTGTATTACGGAATACAGCATAAATAAGAATCCAGCCCGCACTCAAAACTATGCCGAGAACTGCACCAATCATCATATATTTTAATGTTTGTCTGCTGTTTGACGGATTTTCAGGAAGTACAGGCTCAGAAATCATTGTAAGCTCTGAAGAGCCGATTACATATTCCGCAACCGAAGGATAATTCTTCATTGCAGAAAGCAAAACATCATAAGTTGCCTGTGCATCACGTCCGGTAGCTTTCATTGTGAACATATTTGTTCCCGTAACTGAAGTTGCCGAAATTGAGGCAGGCATGGACTCCACACCCAAATCCTCACAAACAGCACTCTGCAAAAGTTTACTTTCTAAAATATATGGGAAAGTACTGGAAAGCTGTTCAGCAGTTGTTCGGTTATAATAGTACGAATAAGAAGTAATACCCGCGCCGGACGCACTGATATCCTGAGTTTGTACTGTAAAGGTAGCCGAAACAGTATATGTGGGAACAAATCTCACATAACTTAACAGTGCCATTGCCGCAGTGAATAAAAACACTAACAGTGCACAAAGCCACCAGAATTTTTTAACGCCTCGCCATACATCACTGAGGTAAAAATCTATATTATCATTCTCAGGATTTTTAGCGACTTGTTTATTATCAAATTGTGTTGATAAATCTTTACTGCTCATAATATCATTACCGTTTCGGTTAATTATTTGTCAAAACCGCCGTCTTGTCTGTTTTGTCTTCTTGTGTAATTACCTGCATATTTTGTATATGCTGAGTAATGTCTTCCCGTATAAGAATTCTCGTCCATACCGAACTGACCAAAAAGTGAAAACTCAACATGTGCGTCATTAAGAATACAGCCTGCAAACTTTTCATTTTCACTAAGCATCAGTACCGCGTCATTTATTTCACCGGTCTGAGCATAATCTGCTTTTATAACAAGGATTGACTTATCCGCCAGATTTGCAAGTGCAGCAAGGTCTGCTGATGCAGAAATGGGCATTGAGTCAATAATTACAAAATCAAAATCTTTAGTCAGTTCATCAAGGTTTCTTTTAACATATGGCATATTAATCCAATCAGCAAAATTACGATGTTTGCCCTTGTTAAGTCCAACACGCATTACTCCTGATTTATACATTTGAAGACTATACTGTGAAACTTCTGCCTCACCCGAAAGAACCGAAGCCAAATCAGGACCTTCGCAATGCTCCATTTCAAGATATTTTTTTATAGATGGCTTCATAAGGTCCATATCAAGCAAAGCAACCTTTTTACCCCTGTTTGCAAGGGTGATTGCCGTATTTACTGACACTGTGGTTTTGCCCTCGTTTGCCGCCACACTTGTTATAAGGAAAATTCGGTCTCCGTTAGAACGCTTAAGATGTTCAAGCTTTGCCGCAATCTTCTGATAACTTTCTGAAAAAGAAAAGCTTGAAAAAGCATCAGTTACAAGCTGCTTGCTTTTTTTCTTTTTCAACAAATCACCAAACGAACGATATTTTCGCTCTCTGAGAATTGTCACAATATGAGTTGCGCCTATCTTTTTGTTGAAGGATTTTTCATCTTTAACAGTATCTCTTATAAGCGACAATAAAACAACTGCACCAAGCACTGCAAAAACTATTCCGGACATAATGAGCTTATCATACTTATTTGCCGAAGAATTTGACGGTGCTTTAGGAACTTCAGGCGCACTTACCACATCTAAAACGGCATTAGAGAAAATGCTGTCTGAAATCTGCGGATAAACTGTCAAAATGGCTCTGAGCTCTTGATAAGCAGTTTCGGGGTCATCTGCAGTAACGCTCAACGTAATAATATTTGTATTGGTAAGCACTGAAGCATCGAGTGTTCCTTGAAATTTATTCTTTTCAAGGTGCTCTGCTGCTTTTTCTTTCATTGACGGCTGAACAAAAACCTCTGAAAAGATTGTTGCCATTTCTGAAGATGCAGAAAGATTTGTGTATGCCTGATATGTACCTGTTTTCACCTGAACCATCAAAGTTGCCGAGCTTGTATAAACAGGCTTGTAAACGCTTACTTCAAGTACATACACCGAAACAAAGCCGATTATTGCAGCAAGAATAAGCAGCCATAAATTGAGTATGACATCTTTTAAAAGACTGTACCACTCAAATGTGATTTTACCTTTAAAATCAAAGCCTTTCATACAATTTCCTTTCAATAAAACTACTCAACAATAATAGTTAATACAGCGTGGCCCTCTCTGCCGTTAGCATCCGTGGTTTCATAATGAGCCTGATATGTTCCGGGAACATTAGGATTATAGTTAGTGTCAATAAGTATTCTCATACCCTCTTGGTCTTCTTTGTCAATAGCAGAGACAATATACTCTGTCAAATCAACTTTTTCGCCGACTTTAGCATAAACGATATAGTCGCTCAGTTCAATCTGCGGTGCAGAATAACTTCTATCCTCAATATAAACGGGAACTTCCATATAAATTGTATCGCCCATACTGTTAGTAGCTTTAAGCGAAACCTTGAAAACACCCTCTTCGTTTGTAGTGTAATCGGTAGCAGTAATAATTACGCGGTCACTGATGTCACCGTCGATACAGTCATATGCACCGATACAAGCGGGAAGATTAATTGTATCGCCCAAGCCGAATACTAACGACTGCTTGATAACAAATTCCGGTTCGGTATAATCTGTAAAGCGAATTTTTCTCGTAGCCGAAGTTGCGTGATTGTCGTTATCACAAACTGAATATGTAATAATTGAAACACCGTCTTCAACGAATTTTGAAATAGACTCTACAATTAATTTAGAAGAAATGTCACCGTCTTTTGCGTCATATGCTGTTACGCCTTTAAGCAATTCTTCTTCGGTCATTTTAAGACTTACATCAATCATTTCACCATCAATTGAAATTACGGGATATGTGGTATCTTTTCTCTGCTCTTTAACATAAAATACAGCAAAAACTGCCAACGCCACAACACAAACAACAGACAACCCTATTCGAAGATATTTCATGGTTTCACCCCCTAAATTTTAATACTTTCAAGTAGTTGAAACTAAATTTTGAATATACTTATCCAAAATAATCATTATTATGATTTATTATACACCTTTGTTCGATTTTTTTCAACACAAATAAATAAAAAAGTTGAGTATTTTAGCCATTGTTTTATTAAAAAAAGCATCATCCCGAAAGGGACAATGCTTAAATACAACTATGTCTGCTTATAATTTTCACAATTCTTGGTCTGTTGTAACGCTGAACAATTACAAAAACCATATCCACAAAAGCAGCAATAAATGATGTTATTATGAAAACCACAGGTACGCCGTATTTCAATGAGAAAAAAACAGGCACAAAGCTTAAAACAATAATTATTTCGTGTACAACCTCTGCACCACACATTGCATTGACAATTTCATTAAGAGTATGATGCTTAGTCTCAAAGCTTTCGGGTGACCATGCGGGAATGTGTGATTTCCATTTTTTCACTTTCAATATTTTATATAACTTCTTTTCAAAATTCTTCGGCTGAAACCATTTCGAATTATAGTCATAGTCTTTTTTGTGAACCTTGGCAAGTCCAAGCCCCACAACCAACCGCATTACAAAATGATAAGAAAAGGTCATAAATGTTATGTAAAGAATTTGTGCAATATCATTTTGCGTTAATTTGAAAACCGCATAGAATACTGCAAACAGCAAAACAGCAATTACAGTTGAAGTGTAAAGAAATTTTTTCATAATTAATCCTAAAAAATAAACTTTTTTGTAAAATTAGTTTATCACAAAAAATATAGTAAATCAATTATTTAACTTTAATAAATGATATGTCGCAAAAAGAAAAAGAGCACGCTATTGCGTACTCTTAATGTTCTATGGTGACCCGGACGAGAATCGAACTCGTGTTACCGCCGTGAAAGGGCGGTGTCTTGACCGCTTGACCACCGGGCCATATTTGGTAGCGGCAACGGGACTTGAACCTGTGACCTTCCGGGTATGAACCGGACGCTCTAGCCAACTAAGCTATGCCGCCATAATAGCCGCCGTGCTGACGGCTTGATTATTATAATATATGATTTTTGATTTGTCAACAACTTTTTATAAATATTTTGAACAATTTTTGAAATTGTTACGGACAGACAAGTATATCTGTCCCTACGCAATTACATTTTTTCGCTTTATTTTTCTTTACAAAGCAAGTTTTATGTGGTACAATTTTTCTGTTATAATACTATTTTATGAGGTGAATTGAATGAATCTCAAAGAAGCAAGAAGCTGGATTGCAAGCGAGCTTCAAAGCGTTGCTGATTTCTGGCTTGAAAACGGTATGGACAAGGTTCACGGCGGTGTTTACACCTGTCTTGACAAAGACGGCAAAGTTTTCTCAACAGACAAAAGCGTTTGGATGCAGGGCCGTTGCGGTTGGACCTTTGCATATCTTTGCCATGTTTACGGAGTAAAAAAGGAATGGCTTGAAGCAAGTAAAAGCTGTATTGATTTCCTTGAAAATTACTGCGTTAATAAAAATGCAGACGGCAGACTTTATTTCACTGTAACTGAAGACGGAAAACCGCTTCGACAGAGAAGATATTGCTATTCAGAGGCATTTTACTGTATTGCAAATGCTGAATACTACGGCATCACAGGTGAAAAAGAGCATCTTGAAAGAGCAAGAAAAGCTTATGATATGTATTGGAATCTTAATCACGGTATGCCCGACCCCACAGGTCTTGGTCCAAAGACCGACCCTGAAACCAGAACAGGTCGTGCACTTGGTATTCCGATGATTATTCTTAATGTTACATCTGTTATGCTTCGCGTTGACCCTGAAAATGCAGACCTTTACAACAAGCGTGCAGACGAATGTGTTGAAGATATTTTTAAATATCACGTTAAAAAGGATTTAGGTTGCACACTTGAAAGTGTTGCACTTGACGGTACTCCCCGTCTTAACATTACAGAAGGACGAGTTGTTAACCCCGGTCACGACATTGAGTGTAGCTGGTTCTTGATGGAAAGAGCAAATCAGATTGGTGACAAAGAATTACACGCAAAGGCTGTCGAAATCTTTGATATGGCATTCGAAAAGGGCTGGGACAAGGAGTTCGGCGGAATTCTCTATTTCTTCGACTGTCTTGGAAATCCACCCGAAGCATATGAGCACGATATGAAGCTTTGGTGGCCACACAATGAGGCACTTATTGCATCTTTGATGATTTACAGAGATACAA
>CALFTO010000093.1 GCA_937916195.1 uncultured Clostridia bacterium | reverse complement strand
ATATTTTCCAAAAAATCTACATAGAATAAGGACAAGATAGGGGTGAAAAACAGGCAAAAAACTTAAAATTTTGTAACCGTTTTGTAATAATTTAATGTTTTTTTAAAAATCTCACAAAAAATTCAGCGCAAAACCACACGAAAACCACAATATATGGTGTAAAAAAGAGGTTAATTGGGATATTCAGTCAAAAATTGACTTCGGTTTTTGGCACATTTGCACAAAAAACTTTTTCAAAAAAATTTGACTTTTTGTTGACGGTTGAATATAATGTGCAAGGTCACAAAGCGAGAATAACGGTTGTGTTTTCAGCGACTGCGTTACCGTCTTTTCTAAGGTCGGTAAACAGGCAAGCCGTTCAAAATTTTGAATGGATAGCACAGCTTATTAAAGGAGCAGAATGATGAATAAAGAATTAAGAGGGCAGGTAAAAGCAACCCGTAAAACATTTTTACGAGTTACGGCTTTGATAATGGCAATCGCCGTTCTTTGTGCCGGAACAGCTTTCGCTGCCACAAGTGAGACCTATGTAACAGACGTTTATGAGGGCTCACAGGTAACAAGAGTAGAGTCAAGTGAAACTGACCCATACGCAATTGTTGCCGAAGCAGGAATTCAGTTGTCCGAAAACGATAAACTTATCCTTGATGATTTCACAGTAGGTGAGGACAGCCGAATTATTGTATGCCGTGCAAGTAATGTAACATTTACTTATGCGGACGGAAAAACAGAAAACCTCGTTTTTGCAGGTAGAGTGTCAGAGCTTATTGCCGAAAAAGGTGTTGTACTTTCAGATAACCTTGTTTCAAGCGTCAACGTAAAAGCTGTTGTGACAAACAATATGGAGGTTAAAATCCTCAATAACTACGAACTTACAATCAACGTTGATAATGAAATAAGACACGTTAAGTCAACTGCCAAAACTGTAGGCGAGCTTCTCGATGAGCAGAAAATAGTGCTTGATGCTGACGATGAGGTTGTTCCCTCAGCTGACACAGAGCTTTCAAACGAGCTTACAATTGATGTGCTTCGTGTTGAATATGTAACACGTGAGGCAGAAGAAAGCGTGCCTTTCACTTCAACCACAAAGTATTCTTCAAGTATGCTTAAGGGTACAAAAAAGATTACTACAGCGGGTGTTAACGGTACAAAAGCAGTGGTTTATAAAGACCGCGTAGTAAACGGTGTTGTTGAATCAACTGAGGTTGAAAGTGAAACAGTTACCAAAAAGCCTGTAACACAAGTTACAACAATCGGTACACTTGTTAAAACAACAAGCAAGCTTGGTAACAGCAAGATTGAGAAAAACGGTAAGCCTATTTCTGAACTCGCGCTTCCTTCAAAATACTCAATCGGTAAAAACAATGTGCCCACAGAGTATAAATACACAATAACAGGTAAAGCCGCAGCTTATTGTCAGCCCGGCGGAAAAACTGCAACAGGCAAACCTGTAATGCCCGGTAGAATTGCGGTTAACCCCAAGCAGATTCCTTACGGTACAGAAATGTGGATTGTGTCTGATGACGGCGTAGTTTACGGATATTGCGTTGCTGAAGATACAGGCGGATTTGCAAAGAAAGGTAAATTTGTTGTTGACCTCTATATGAACAGCACAAGTCAGTGCTATAAATGGGGCTCACGAAATGTTACCATTTATGTTTTATAATTGAATACAAATTATTAAGGAGATATCTTTTGCGGATATCTCCTTTTTATTTGACACATATACTTTACTGTGCTAAAATCTAATTATAAAATCAGTAAAGGGGCAGAGTGTGTGAAAGCATTAAATTTATTGCCTGAGGGCTATAAAGAAGTTTTATCAATCAATCTTCAAAAAGATAAAAAGCTTGCCTTAATTGTTAATCTTATTGGGCTTGTTGTGATGCTTGCAATGGGAGTTCCGATGCATTTTTATATACCTATATCAACTTTATTTGATTTTTCTGATGGTATGGTTGTTTATTGGCTAAGGATTGCTTCTCTTGTAGTTTTTGGGGTAGTATATCTTATTCTTCACGAAGCCGTTCACGGAATAACAATGAAAATGTGCGGAACTAAAAAGGTTAAATACGGATTTACAGGTATGTATGCATTTGCAGGCAGTGACGATTATTACGACAAAAAGAGCTATATTATAATTGCCCTTGCACCCGTTGTTGTCTGGGGAATAGTGCTTGCAATAATAAACTGCCTTGTTCCTGAAAACTGGTTTTGGGTAGTATATTTTATTCAGATTAGTAACATCAGCGGTGCGGCGGGGGATATTTACGTCACCGCAAAATTCAGTAAATTGCCCAATGATATTTTAGTGCAGGATAGTGGCGTGGGAATGACAGTTTATTCTGCTGAATAATTCTATATTGTGTGTGGAGAAAAAATATGAGAGTTTTAACAGTCGAAAATACCCGAAAGGTAGAACAGCTTGCCAATGAGGGCGGTATTTCTTATCTTCAGCTTATGGAGAATGCAGGCTCATATTGTGCGAGAATTATCCGTAAAACCTTTGAAAATTCAAATAAGCGAAATGCCCTTGTAATCTGCGGAAAGGGCAGAAACGGTGGCGACGGCTTTGTAATCGCCCGCAAGCTCTTTGAAAGCGGATATAGTGTTACTGTTATGATGGCAATGGGTTTGCCCGCAGACCCCGAATCCTCTGAAATGCTCTCGCGTGTGCGTGCAATGGGTATAAATATTGTTTATTATACCGACAACGGCTTAACCGATAAATACTTTGAGAATTCACAGCTTATTATCGACTGTATTTTCGGTATCGGCTTCCGCGGTGAGCCGGATGCTCTCACAACCTCACTTTTCACTAAAATCAACAATTCTAATGCCACAGTAATCAGTATTGACATACCAAGCGGATTAGAGGGCGACAGCGGTAAAGCACCCGAAAATGCAATTTCTGCGGATATGACAATTGCCGTGTTGGTGCTCAAGCCCGTTCACGTTCTCAAGCCCTCAATGGAAAAATGCGGTAAGGTGGTGCTCGCTCCAATTGGCATTCCCGATAAGTGCTTTGAACAAGTTGAAGCTTCACTTTTCACCGTAAGCACAGAAGAGGTGAAAGCCTTTTTCAAAAAGAGAGAAGCCGAAAGTCATAAGGGTACATACGGTACGGTGCTTGTAATAGGCGGTAGCTATGAAATGCCCAATGCGGCATATTTCGCATCACAAGCAGCGGTGAATTCGGGTGCAGGGCTCGTAAAATTAGCATTCCCGTCATTCGCATATAACGCAATAGCCCCTAAAACCTGTGAGCAGATTTTAATACCCCTCGAAAGCAATAAATCGGGCAGAATTTCACAAAATGCAATCAAACGCCTTGAGCGTGAAATCAAAAAGTGCTCCTGTATAGTGCTCGGTTGCGGAATGGGTGCAGATGCCGACACAAAAGCCGTAACCGAATTCGTAATAAAGAATTCCGAAGTCCCCGTAATTCTCGACGCTGACGGCATAAATTGCCTTAAAGATAATATAGATATATTAGACGCGGCAATTGCACCAGTTATCCTCACACCCCACCCAAAAGAAATGTCACGCATTGCAGGTGTAAGTGTTGAGGATATTGAAGGTAATCGTGGCGCGGTTGTAAAAAGCTTTACAAAGGCTCACAATTCCGTGCTTGTGCTTAAAGGTGCGTCAACTCTTGTGGGCAGTAGTGAATATGACGATATGTATGTGAATACCACAGGCAATCCCGGTATGGCGACAGGTGGCTCAGGTGATATATTAAGCGGAATAATCGGTTCATTTGTAGCCCAAGGGCTCGACCCGTTCAGAAGTGCCGTATCAGGTGTAAATATTCACGGTATGGCAGGGGATAAGGTCAGCGAAAAATATTCAATGATGGGCAATACACCCACACTTATTCTTGCCGAGCTTCCCGCAACCCTCAAAAAATTTGAATAGGAGATAATTTAATGAAAAAAATCCTTTGCTCATTTCTTTGCGTATTGCTTTTATGCAGTTGCACAAATTTAAAATCAAAGGATGTCGAAAACGAGCCGCTGTCAATCAGCGGCTTTACTTGTGTAATGCGGACAACTTTCAATAATATGGAAATTACCGCAAATGCAGAATATATGTTACCAAACACTATTAAAGTGGAGTTCACCGCCCCCGAAACTGTAAAGGGTATGCAAATCGACTGTATAGACGGTGAATACGCGGTGCACTATAAAGGCTTGGAGCTTACCGTAAATGGCGATAAAATGCCCTTTAATATGGTTTGCCGAGGGCTCGAGGAATGTATCAACAATGCGCAGGGCAAAACGCCCGAAAAAGACGAAAACAGCGAAAACATAATCTACTCTTACACCGCCGAGGGTCACACCTGCAAATTATTCGTCAATCCCGAAACAAAAGCATTCGAGAAAATCGCAATAGATGGCATTGACACTCTGTATTTTGAAAACTTCCAATATGTTTATGGGACAGACTGATTAGTATCAGCATAAAATGTATTGCTCCCCGATTTTTTTATCGTAAATGTTTATTTCTGTAAACAAACGGTAAAAATAATTATGCAAAAAGAATTTTTGGAGTGATATATAAATGAATGTCAAAAGAGGGGACATATATTATGCAGACTTAAGTCCCGTTGTGGGCTCAGAGCAGGGCGGAGTGCGTCCCGTACTTATAGTGCAGAATGATGTGGGTAATAAATACAGCCCAACGGTGATTGCCGCCGCCATAACAAGTCAGCAAGAAAAATCAAGACTTCCCACTCATATCAGCGTAAACGGTAATACCTGCGGTTTAAGTAAAGATTCCGTAGTTTTACTTGAACAAGTGCGTACAATCGATAAACAACGCCTTAAAGAGCGAATGGGCAATCTCTCAACAACTGATATGAATAAAATAAATAAAGCCCTAACCGTGAGCTTCGGCTTAACTTAGTATGAAAAGAGCGGTAGCCTCCCTTGTCAAAGGGAGGGGGACCGCCGAAGACGGTGGAGGGATTCTTTTACAATGATGAATTATTTATGAAAAATCTATTAATTTTACATAAAACACTTGACCTTTTGGCAAAATATGGCTAAAATATAATTAGCACTCGGAAGTCGAGAGTGCTAAAATTTTTGTATTTATAATTCTTTATGGAGGTAACATAAAATGACAATCAAACCCCTTGCAGACAGAGTTGTTCTCAAGTCTTGCGAAATGGAAGAAACAACAAAAAGCGGTATCGTGCTTGCTGCCGCTGCTCAGGAAAAGCCTCAGGTTGCTGAGGTTGTTGCAGTTGGCCCCGGCGGAGTTGTTGACGGACACGAGGTAGAAATGTATGTTAAGGTCGGCGATAAGGTAATCACCGGCAAATATTCAGGTACTGAGGTTAAGATGGATAATAAAGAATACACCATCGTTCGTCAGTCAGAAATTCTTGCAATTGTTGAATAATAGGAGGCGCACATAATGGCAAAGCAGATTATTTATGGTGAAGAGGCAAGAAAAGCTCTTCAGAACGGTATCGATAAGTTAAGCAATACAGTTAAGATTACACTTGGCCCTAAGGGCAGAAACGTAGTTCTTGACAGAAAATACGGCGCACCACTCATCACAAACGACGGCGTTACAATCGCAAAAGAGGTTGAACTTGAAGACGCATTTGAGAATATGGGTGCACAGCTTGTTAAAGAAGTTGCAACAAAGACAAATGACGTTGCAGGTGACGGTACAACAACAGCAACACTTCTTGCTCAGGCACTCGTTCGCGAGGGTATGAAGAATGTTGCCGCAGGCGCAAACCCAATGGTAGTTAAAAAGGGTATGCAGGCTGCAGTTGACACAGTTGTAGCAGAAGTTCTTAAAAACGCAAAGCCCGTTGCATCATCAAGCGATATCGCTCGTGTTGCAACAGTTTCAGCCGCAGACGAATACATCGGCAACCTTATTGCAGACGCAATGGCAAAGGTTACTGCTGACGGCGTAATCACAATCGAAGAGTCAAAAACAAGCGAAACATATTCAGATGTTGTTGAGGGTATGCAGTTTGACCGCGGTTATATCTCACCCTATATGGTAACAGATACAGATAAAATGGAAGCAGTAATCGACGATGCTCTTATTCTTATTACAGATAAGAAAATCGGCAATATCCAAGAAATCCTTCCTCTCCTTGAGCAGATTGTTCAGTCAGGCAAAAAGCTCGTTATCGTTGCAGAAGATGTTGAGGGCGAGGCTCTTTCAACACTTCTCGTAAATAAGCTCCGCGGTACATTTACTTGTGTTGCAGTTAAGGCTCCCGGATTTGGCGACAGAAGAAAAGAAATGCTTCAGGATATCGCAATCCTCACAGGCGGTC
>CALFTO010000092.1 GCA_937916195.1 uncultured Clostridia bacterium | reverse complement strand
AAATACACAAGATATTGTAATTTTTATATTGTAATATCTTGTGTTTTTTGTTATAATAAATTATTAAAAATATTATGTGTAATTATGCCTATACGGAGGCTTAAAATGGACAAGAAAACAGAAAAATTTGATAAATTCCAAGAAGAAAGACAAAAGGATTTAATAATCGGCAGAAATGCCGTAACCGAGCTTATAAAATCGGGCCGCGAAATTGACACCTTGTATGTTGTTCGCGGTGAAAAGGGCGGTTCTGTCGGCAAAATCATTGGCGAATGTCGTGAAAAAGGCGCTGTGATTAAAGAGGTTGACCGCAAAAAGCTCGACTTTATGTGCGGACAAGCTAACCATCAGGGTGTGGCGGCAATCTGTGCGGCTCACGACTATTCAACTGTTGACGAGATTTTAGCCGTTGCCGAAGAGAGAGGCGAAGCACCGTTCATTGTGGTTTGTGACGGAATTGAAGACCCTCACAATCTTGGCGCAATAATTCGTACTGCCGAGGCGGCGGGTGTTCACGGAATAATCATTCCAAAGCGCAGAAGTGCGTCACTTAACTATACTGTCGGCAAAACAAGTGCAGGCGCGCTTGAATATATGAAGGTTGCTCGCGTTTCAAATCTCGCATCAACTCTTGATGACCTTAAAGAAAAAGGTATGTGGGTTTATGGTGCTGATATGGGCGGCGAAGATGTGCGAAGTGTAAACCTTGACGGCGCAGCAGTGCTTGTAATCGGCTCAGAGGGTGACGGAATGAGCCGTATTGTCCGTGAAAAGTGTGATTTTATAATCTCGCTTAAAATGAAAGGGCAAATCAATTCATTAAATGCTTCTGTGGCAGGCGGAATATTAATGTACGAATTCGCTTACAGAAGAAAATAAATGCAGTCTTTTTGCGTATTTTCACTTTTTCGACCTTGACTTACACTCGTAAGCCTGAGGTCTCAAAAAGCAAAAATTCATCAAAAATTCAAGCATTTTTTAGATGAACTTGTTTAGTTTGTTTTTTAATTTAAACTATAATAAATAATTCGGGGGAATTTTATTATGGCAAAAATACCTGAATCGTTAATTGACGATATTCTTGAAACGGCAAAAAAATATAACGGAGAAGATGTAGTAGAAGAGTATTCTTCTGCACGAATTGATGCACTTCTTGCAGATATTATGGGAACAGAGCCACAAAAGGCAGAAGAGCCCGTGAAGGTTGCACCGCCCAAGGTATCTGCACCCGTTAAAACAGAGGTAACAGAAGAAAAAAATACAGAGAAAAATGAAAGTTCAATTAAAGCTTTTGTTGCATCAAAACGAGAAGAAGAGAAGAAAAAATTTGAAATCAAGCTTCCCGATGTGGTGAAAATCGCAGATGAAGAAAAAGACGTAGCCGTATCTGTTACAGATGACGGTCAAATAGGTCTTACCACTGACGGTACTTTAATCAGCGTAGAGGCAGAAGAAATCCCCGAAGAAGTGCCCGAAGAAGCTAAAAAGCCCGAAATCAAGACTGCTGACAGTCAGATTTCAATTGAAAAAACAAGAATGTTTAACGAAGTGGATATTCGCGGTGCATATAATCCGAATATCTCTCATAATTTAGGAAATAAGGTCGTTCGCACCACAACAGGTGACGGCGAGGCATTGTCGAGCTCTGCTATCGGCGAAGAAAAGTACAGAAAGCATTTTATGAATAAGCCGGTGCAAAATCTTGAAAAAACACAGGAGCATCGTGCCCTTTTAGATTCATTACCACAAAAAACCATTGAAACCCCCGGCGTTGTGGTTAAAAGAGCCGCTTCTTCAAATACTGACGGCTTTGAGCCATTGCCCACAATTGTTCCCGCAGAGGATATGCTTGAAAAAGAAGAGGTTTTATCGTCTTCAAGAGATGAAGATAATCAGATTATGTTTGAGGGCTTCACAGACGACGAGCCTGTAATACAACAGTCCGAAGAAGAGGCAGAGGCACAGCTTCGTGAAACACGCAAGGGCGTTGTTGATGAATTCGTAAAAGGCGGCCTTATTTTCAAACAAGAGGTTGACGAGCCCAACGAAGAAGATGAAAGTGAAGCAGAGCCTGTTCGTCGTAAGCGTCGCTTTGAAAGAAGAAAGGTGAACGTTGCTCGCGAATATTTTGGACCTAAAGACAAAAAAGCAGTACGCAAGGTTTTTGAAACCGAGAAAAAGAGCATTGTTGTAAAGCTTGCAGTCCTTTCTTTTATCGCCTTTGTAATGTGTGTATTATCCGCCGTTGCAGGTGCAGAAAACGGTAATTTTGAAATCTACGGCAACAACGAATACGTTTATGTTGCAGTTCAGTTGCTTCTTTTGCTTTGTGCTTGTGTGGTTAATTTTTCAAGCTTTAAAAATGCAATTGCTGGGCTTAAAAATAAAACTGCTGATGCAGATACGGTGATTGCGGTTTCAGCAATTGCGGGTATTATTCAGTGTCTTGCAGGCTTTGGATTTACTGATAATGTTGAGTCCACAGCACATCTTATGGTAGGCGCGGCGGTTGTGCCTATGATTTTAAAGGCAGTCAGCGAGCTTGTTCGTTGCAAAACCGATGCCGAGAATTTTGAAGTTCTGGCAGAAAATGATGACCCACACAGCGTTGAAAATATAGGTCATGAGGATACCGCAAACGAAATCGCACGCGGTCTTATGCTCGGTGACCCCGATATTAAATATTCCGCAAGAATAGGCTTTCCTGCACGCTTTGTTGAGCTTTCACGCTCGGCAGAAGTTACAGGCCCGCTTCTTAATATCGCAGTTCCCGCAGTTGCAATTGTAGCATTACTTGCAGGTGTGATTTACGGCTTTGTGTCAAAAAATGCCTTTGCAGGCTTCAGCACCTTTGCGGGCGTAGTGCTTATGGGACTTCCTATGGCGGCAGGACTTTCAGCGACAGTAAATCTTCGCGCAGTAAATAAGAAGCTCAATTCAGAGGGTGCAGTAATCAACGGTTATAGTGCGGTTGAAGATGCAGTTAATTCCAACGGTGTTGTGATTGACGCTTGTGACGCATTCCAAAAGGGCGGTTGCAACATTGAGGGTATGAAGATTTATCACAAAATGCGTGTTGACGAGGCAATTCTTTACACCGCGTCAGTTGTTATTGCATCGGGCGGAGTAATGGCAGAAATCTTTGAGGGTGTAATTGACGGCAAGCGTCAGTTATTATTCCCCGTTGAATCTCTTTCTTATGAAGAAAAACTTGGTTGCTCTTGCTGGATTCACAATCATCGCGTATTAGTGGGTAACCGTGAATTGCTTGTTCACCACAATGTTGAAGTGCCCGATAAGGATTTGGAAGAAAAATTCAAGCAGGACGGAAGAAACGTAATTTATCTTGCAATTGAGGGTAAAATTTCTGCAATGTTCGTTGTTGTGTATAAGGCAAACGAAGAAACTGCAAAATATATGCGTGAGCTTGAAAAAGACGGTCTTACAATCTTTTTCAGAACTTCTGACGCAAACATTACCGAGCAGTTTTTAGAGCAGGAATTCGGACTTCCCTCAAATGTGGTTAAAATAATTAACCCCGTTGCAGGCGAGATGTTCACAAAGGTTAAAAATAACGAGGCAGAGCGTGCCGACGCAAAGATTATTCACCGTGGTGGTATAAAGACTATGCTTATGTCACTTCACGCTTCATTTGAAATAAACAATTTTGTTAATATAGCACGCGTAATTCAGTTTGTTGCAGCATTTTTAGGTGTTGCAGGCGTAGTTTTGCTTGCATTCCTTTCAGGACTTGCACAGGTTGGCGTTTGGCAGATTATTATATATCAGGCAGTTTGGTCAGTAGTATTGTCCGCATTGCCCTTTATTAAAAAGATTTAATTTAGGAGTTGAGTTCTGTTGGCAGAAGTTTGGGAATGGATAAAGGATGCGGCTTTGTGGTGCTGGAGCTTTGACGAGGTGCGTTACACGGTTGATGCAATCGTTAAAATCGGTCTTGCAGCATTACTCAGCGGTATTATCGGCTTTGAGCGTGAGCATTCACACCGTCCCGCAGGCTTCAGAACTCATATTCTTGTGTCCGTTGGCTCTGCACTTGTAATGCTCACTTCAGTTTATATTGCAAAAGAGCAGGGCTTAACAACCGACGTTACTCGAATGAGTGCACAGGTTTTAAGCGGTATCGGTTTCTTGGGCGCGGGCACAATTCTTCGTGAGGGCTTTTCCGTTAAAGGACTTACCACCGCCGCATCGCTCTGGGCAGTTTCGTGTATTGGTATTGCCGTGGGCTCGGGCTTTATTGTTGGCGGACTTGTGGCAACCCTTGTAATCTACCTTACACTTAATTCTCTTAAAAGATTTATTGTGCGCGGTTCAGCGGGCAAGCTTCTCTTTATTGAAATCAAAGATGTGGGAACACAAATCCCATTAATTACAAAAACAATCAAGCAGTGCGGTGGAACAATTCACTCAATGGAGGTTGTTTACACCGAGGCTAAAGATGTGAAATTCAAGCGTCGTAAGGATACTTCGGTAATTAAGGTGCTTGTTTTCCCTAAAAATGACGATTCGCTTGCTCTTATGATTACCACCATAAGAAGTATGGAGGATGTTGAGGATATTTATGTTGATTGATAATATCGGGCTTTTCGACGGCGAGCATATTGAAGACTTGGGCGAGGGTGTCAGCTTAATCGTTTCAAAGCAACACACTTTCGGCACAGATGCTATGCTTTTGGCCTCTTTTGCAAGCCCTAAAAAATATGATATTGCTTGCGATTTTGGTTCGGGGTGCGGAATAATCCCGTTTTTGTGGCTTCGCGACGGCAAATGCAAAACCATTGATGCTGTTGAAATTCAAGCAAATGCCTGTGAGCAGATGTATCGTTCACTCGCCCTTAACAATACTGATAAAATCAAAGTACATAATATAGATTTAAAAAATATCAGCGATTTTGAGGCAGGCTCGTTTGATTTGGTGACAATGAATCCACCATATAAAATCGCAGGTGGCGGAATAAAGAACGATGACGAGGGTGCAACTCTTGCCCGCCACGAAACTGCTTGTAATATTGAAGATATTGCAAAAAGTGCTTCAAAGCTTTTGCGATTTGGAGGTAAATTCTGCATTTGTCATCGACCTGAACGAGTTTTTGATGCAATGGTGGCAATGCGTAATAACGGAATTGAGCCTAAAAGACTTCGATTTGTGTCAAAAGAAGGTGACACTCAGCCTTGGCTTGTGCTCATAGAGGGTAAGCGCGGGGCTAAAAACGGCTTAAAGGTTGAGGCGCAATTGGTGGCATATAATAATGACGGAACTTTGAGCGACGAAATGCTCGAAATTACCGCAAAGTATAGAAAGGAAACGGACAAATGAGTGGTAAACTTTATGTTGTAGGAACACCTATCGGCAATTTGTCCGATTTTTCTCCTAGAGCGAAAGAAACCTTGGCAAGTGTTGATTTTATCGCAGCCGAGGATACTCGTGTTACTTCAAAATTGTTAAATTATTTCGATATAAAAAAGCCTTTAATCAGTTATTTTGAGCATAACCGCCGTGAAAAAGGCGAAATAATTGTTAAAAGAATTCTTGAGGGCGAAACCTGTGCAATTGTTACCGATGCGGGTATGCCTTGCATTTCTGACCCCGGACAAGATTTGGTGTATTTGTGCCACGAGAATAATATTCCCGTTGAGTCCGTGCCCGGCCCAACCGCCTTTGCAACGGCACTTGCTGTCAGCGGAATGGAAAGCGGTCGCTTCACTTTTGAGGGCTTTTTGAGTACAAATAAGCCAAGCCGTAAAGAGCATCTTGAAGAGCTTAAAAACGAAACCCGCACAATGATTTTTTATGAAGCACCCCACAAATTAAAGGCGACACTCAACGATATGTATTCATATTTTGGTGACCGCGAAATTGCCTTGGTGCGAGAGCTTACAAAAATTCACGAAACTGTCTTTAGGACAAGCCTAAAAAAAGCAATTGAGTATTATGAAATCGAAAATCCCCGCGGGGAGTATGTGTTGATTTTGGCGGGTGCTGAAAAACAAAAAGAAAAACAGCCTCTCACATTAGAAGAGGCTGTAAGCTTAGCAAAAGAGCTTGTGAATAAAGGTGTCAGCGTAAACGAGGCTTCAAAAACCGTTGCCGCCGAAACAGGCTTTAAGAAAAGCGTAATTTATAAAGAGTTACTTTGATTGTCTGTTTACAATTCTGTTAACCCTTGCAACTTCTTTTTCAATTATTTTTGTGGCTTCTTTAATAATTGTATCCATTGTCTTTGGCAGATGCTCACTTCGTTTTGGTTTTGCATCGCCGTCAAAGGTTAAACTGTTAATAATATTGTCAATGGTTATGGTTGAAAGGTAGGGTGACAAATCCTTTTTAGCCAACTCGTGATTTGGCAATGCACCTTGTGAAAGAGCAGCCAGATAAACCTTGTAAATTGTGAGAATATAAATTGCCCTGATTTTGCTTCCGTAATTTCTTCCGAAAGAGCCTAATCTGTCAAGCAGATAAACTGATGAACGGAAAATCGTACTCATTCTCATTTCGCTGTCCTGCGGGATTTCATCTTCGGCAAAAAGCGCGTCAGACATCATTTTTGTGTCAGAAAGTCCCAAAAGATAGTCCGAGCTCACATCATAAAAGGTTGCGGCACGGCACAAAAAATCAAGCCCGCATTCGCGAATTCCCTTTTCGTAGTGTGATAAAAGCCCCTGCGAAACACCAAGGGCCGCCGCGGCTTCTTTCTGACTTAAATTTTTATCTTTTCTCAAAGTTACAAGTCTTGTTGAAATGGGTGTGCTCATAAAATCACCTTTTTTATACAAATAGTATTAAAATTATATACCGAATTCAACAATTTGTATATTGTGCGAATTCACAAATTTTCAGGAGTTCCAATATGAAAACTTACCAAATTCATTTAATTCGTCACGCCGTTACAAAGGGCAATCTTGAGGGCAGATATATCGGTCATACCGACGAGCCCGTATGTGAAGAAGGTATGGCACAGCTTCACGATATTATGGAAAACTATGGCGATTACCCCGAGGTTGACGCAGTATTTTCAAGCCCTCTCAAAAGATGTATCGAAACCGCAAAGGCGATTTATCCCGATAAAAACCCAATAATTCTTGACGATTTACGTGAATACGATTTCGGCGAGTTCGAGGGCAAAACTGCCGAAGAATTGCAGGACGATGAGGACTTTGCCGAGTGGCTCGCAGGCACAAATCCCAATAAAGCCGCCCCATTCGGTGACAGTCAGGTGCGTTTCAATTACAGAATTTGCGATTGCTTTGAAAAGATTGTTGACGGTGTAATTCGTGCAGGAGTTAAAAATACTGCAGTTTTCACTCACGGCGGTGTTATTATGTCACTTATGCAGACTTACGCACTTCCCGAAGCACCAATGCACGAGTGGTTAACTCCCTCTTGCTGTGGCTATACAGTTCGCATTGACCCGTCAATCTGGTCAAGGGGAATGAAGGTTGAGGCAATTGCTGAATGTCCCGCACAGCCCGCAGACTTTGAACACGAATTATGGGATGTTTATGACCCTGAAAAAGACCCCTTTGATGTGGCATATTGGGAAGATGATGCCAATTTTACCGATGAGCAGAATTAAATGTGACAAAAAACTAAAAAAAGTTACATAAATTACAATAAATAATACATTGAATGAATGATTTTTCAATGATAAAATAAATGTATAAAAAACATGGAGGGAAAATTATGAAAATGTCATTCCGTTGGTATGGCGAAAGTGACCCGATATCATTGCAATACATTCGTCAAATTCCAAATATGAAAAGCATAGTTAGTGCCGTTTATGATGTAAAACCGGGTGAGGTTTGGCCGGAAGAGTCAATCGAGAAAATGGTAAAACAATGCGAAGAAAATGGTCTTGTTTTTGATGTTGTTGAATCAATTCCTGTGCACGAAAACATTAAGCTTGGCAGAGATAATGTTGACGAGCTTTTAGAGGTTTATTGTGAAAATATCCGTCGTTGTGCAAAATATGGTGTTAAATGTGTAACATATAACTTTATGCCGGTTTTTGACTGGACTCGTACACAGCTCGACAAAGAAGCCGAAGATGGTTCAACAAGTCTTGTTATGTATTGGGAACAGATGAAAGGTCTTGACCCACTTAAGGATGATATTCATCTTCCGGGTTGGGATTCCAGTTATAGTCAAGAAGAGGTAAGAGAATTAATTTCTGCCTATGGTGAGCTTGGCGAAGAAGGACTTTGGAAAAATCTTGAAAAATTCCTTAAGAAGGTTATTCCTGTGGCTGAAGAATGTGGCGTTAAAATGGCAATTCATCCCGATGACCCGCCATATCCGATTTTTGGTATTCCAAGAATTATCACTTGCGAAGAAAACATTGACAGAATGTTAAAGATTGTTGATAGTGAGGCAAATAGTCTTTGTCTTTGTACCGGCTCATTAGGTTGTGCAAAATCAAATGACGTGGTAAAAATGATTAGAAAATATAGTGCAATGAATCGAATTGCATTTATGCATATCAGAAACATTTTGATTATGGAAGACGGAAGTTTTGAAGAAAGCGGACATCTTTCAAGCTGTGGCAGTCTTGATATGTATGAGGTGGTTAAGGCACTTGTAGATACAGGATTTGACGGATATGTTCGTCCCGACCACGGTAGAATGATTTGGGGTGAAACAGGTAAACCAGGTTATGGCCTTTTCGACAGAGCACTTGGTGCTACATACATAAACGGCTTGTTTGAAGCAGTTGAGAAAGGAAACAAATAATATGATACACGAAAACTTAAAAGGCAGAGTAGCGGTCGTAACAGGCGGTGGCGGAGTTCTCTGCGCAGATTTCGCAAAGTCACTTGCAAAGCAGGGTGTTAAGGTTGCAATTCTTGACCTTAATGAAGCAGCAGCACAAAAGGTTGCCGATGAAATCAACGCTGACGGTGGTGTTGCTATCGCAGTTGGTTGTAACGTTCTTCAGCAAGAGAGTATGGAAAATGCTCGCAACATTATTGCTGAAAAGCTCGGCACTTGCGATATTCTTCTCAACGGTGCAGGCGGAAATAACCCCAAGGGAATAACAACAAAAGAAACTCTTGAAAAGATTGACCTTGTTGAAAAGGACGAAAATATCAAGACATTCTTTGACCTTGATGCAAACGGAATTTCATTCGTTTTCAATCTTAACTTCTTAGGCACTCTTATTCCCACACAGGTTTTTGCACGCGATATGGCTGAAAAAGAGAACACCTGCATTATCAATATCACATCAATGAATGCTTATCGTCCTCTTACAAAAATCCCCGCATATTCAGCGGCTAAAGCAGCAGTTAAGAACTTCACAGAGTTTATGGCAGTGCATTTTGCAGACGTTGGTATTCGCGTAAATGCAATCGCACCCGGATTTTTCTCAACAAATCAGAATAAAGCACTTCTCTGGAACGAAGACGGCACACCAACTGACCGTACAAAGAAAATTCTCAACGCAACTCCTATGAAGCGTTTTGGTGAATCAGAAGAGCTTACAGGCGCATTGATGTTCCTTTGTGACGAAGCATATTCAGGCTTTATCACAGGCACAAGCATTTGTGTTGATGGCGGATTTTCCGCATACAGTGGTGTATAATCAGTGGCTATTTTTCCGTTATAGCACGTCTGAAATACTCGTTAATACACGCAAGTATTAACTCCGTTTTCATACGGCTCTAACAAAAAAATATCTCACTGCTTATGTTAAACCAATTAAGTCAGTGGGAATACTTCGGAGGCATAAATATGAATTTGAATTTAAGAAAAAAAGAAGATTGCACATTTGATATGATTTCTTTGGGCGAAATTATGCTTCGTCTTGACCCGGGCGAGGGCAGAATTAAAACTGCTCGTTCGTTTAGAGCTTGGGAAGGTGGCGGAGAATATAACGTTGCCCGCGGACTTCGTCGTTGCTTCGGTATGAAAACAGCTGTTGTAACTGCTTTTGCAGATAATGAAGTTGGTCGTCTTCTTGAAGATTTCATTCTTCAGGGTGGCGTTGATACATCACTCATCAAGTGGGTAAAATATGACGGTATCGGCAGAACAGTTCGTAATGGTCTTAACTTCACAGAACGCGGATATGGTATCCGTGGTGCAGTTGGTGTTTCTGACCGTGGTAATACAGCAGTAGCACAACTTAAAGCAGGGGATATTGACTGGGACTACATTTTTGGTACACTCGGTGTTCGTTGGTTACACACAGGCGGAATTTTTGCTGCACTTTCAGAATCAACTGCAGAGGTTGCTATTGAAGCAGTAAAAACTGCAAAGAAATACGGCACAATCGTGTCATACGACCTTAACTACCGTCCATCACTTTGGAATGACATCGGCGGAAAAGCAAAGGCTCAGGAAGTTAATAAAGAAATTGCAAAATATATTGACGTTATGATTGGTAACGAAGAAGATTTCACAGCTTGCCTTGGCTTTGAAATTGAGGGTAACGACGAAAATCTCAAAGAACTCAACATTGAGGGTTACTATAAGATGCTTGAAGAAGTTGTTAAGGTTTATCCTAATTTTAAGGTTATTGCAACAACTCTTCGTACAGTTAAAACTGCAACAGTTAATGACTGGTCAGCAATCTGCTATGCAGACGGCAAGGTTCATAAAGGTCTTGAACTCCCCGGTCTTGAAATCCTTGACCGTGTTGGCGGTGGCGACAGCTTCGCATCAGGTCTTATTTATGGCCTTATGACAACAGAAGATGCTCAGACAGCAGTTAACTACGGCGTTGCTCACGGTGCACTTGCAATGACAACACCCGGCGACACATCAATGGCATCACTCAAAGAAGTTGAAAATATTGTCAAAGGCTCAGGCGCAAGAGTACAGAGATAGTTTCCTTTTCCGCAATACTTCGTGGCTTTCGGCTCGCGGTATACTTGATACAGTTTCGCCTATGCCACATTGTCTTGCGAAAAAATAAATCTATCTCGCACAAAGAAGCAAAACTTTGTAGGGGCGATTCACGAATCGCCTGCAATAAAAAAATATATTCTTTATTGGAGATGTAATTATGGATAAAGAAAAAATTATTACTCGAATTCAGGACTGCGGTATCGTAGCCGTTGTTCGTGCAGAAACAGTTGACCAAGCTATCAGAATTACTGATGCTTGTATCGAGGGTGGCGTTGCTGCTATCGAGCTTACATTCACAGTTCCTCATGCTGACAAGGTTATTGAAGAGCTTGCAAAGAGATACACTCCCGAAGAAATCATTCTCGGTGCAGGTACAGTTCTTGATGCTGCAACTGCAAGAATTGCTATGCTTTCAGGTGCAGAGTATATCGTAAGCCCTGCACTTGACCTTGAAACTCTTAAACTTTGTAACCGTTACAGAGTTCCAATGATGCCCGGTATTATGACAGTTCGTGAAGGACTTCTTGCTATGGAAAACGGTGCTGATATTCTCAAAGTATTCCCCGCAGACCTCTTCGGACCAAAGATTATCAAAGACATTAAGGGCCCAATTCCATATGCAAAGATGATGCCAACAGGTGGCGTTGACGCTGATAATGTTGGCGAATGGATTAAAGCAGGTGCTGTTGCAGTTGGTGCAGGCTCATCACTTACAGCAGGTGCAAAGACAGGCGACTACAAGAAGATTACTGAGACAGGTAAGCGCTTTGTAGAGAATATTAAGATTGCAAGAGCAGAGTTGGCTGGCAAATAATTATCTTGCGAAAGAATAAATTATTTGAATAGTTTCACTTATTCTTTTATCCCTCACAATTATTTGCGAGGGATATTTTTTGTGTTGCAATAAAATCTCTTTAATGCTACAATATTATTATATATAAAATAAAGGACGGTGCAGAAATGAAAAAAGTATTATCAATTCTAATTTCAATTGTAATGCTTTTATGTGTATTTACTTCTGCAATGCCGTCTTTTGCTTTGAGTGCAGGCAATTTCACTTATGAGCTTGTTGACGGAACGGCTGTGATTACAGGGTATAAAGGCAGTTCAAAAAGCTTTACTGTTCCTGCAACAGTTGGTGGTGTTGAAGTCAGCGCTGTAAGTGACGGTGCATTCAAAGGCAACACTACAATAACCTCTGTCAAGGTGTCAGAGGGTGTTAAAAGCATCGGCGCATCTGCCTTTGAAAATTGCACTTCACTTGCAACGATTTCACTGCCCGCAACGATTACTCATATCGGCGAAAAGGCGATTTATAACACCGCTTATTATAACGACACAAGCAACTGGAAAATCAGAAAAAATTATGGCAACACCTCTAACGGTGGCGGTGGCGTAAATATTGGCGGTGGCTCAAGCGACAGCGCAATCGGTTGGGATGATATCGTATCGGGTGAGGATATTTATGCCTCGGTGCTCAAATATATTTATCTTGGAACAAATCTTATTGAAATTGAATTAGCGGGGCTTTACACTCTTCGTGATGACACCACGGTTATTGCTGACGGCGCTTTTGTGGGCTCAACAAAGGCAAAAACCGTTATTTTGCCCGACACACTTGTTACAATTGGCGCGAATGCCTTTAAGGATTGTGAAAGCCTTATTGAAATAAGAAATATTGAGGTTGTTGATTATATCGGTAGTTCTGCATTTGAAAATTGCATTTCTCTTAAAGAGATAGCTTTACCCGAAAAGACAATTGATATAGGCAAAAATGCTTTTTATAACACAGGGCTTTATAATAATTCTTCTAATTGGAAAAATGGCTCGCTTTATATAAAAAATCACCTTATCTGCAACGATAAGGTGAAAGGAGAAACTGCTGTGCCAGATGGTACGGTGTATATTCACGGTGGTGCATTGGGCTCAATTGACGCCATAATACCCGCGTCAGTAACCGAAATTCATAAAAATGCATTTACCGATAAATCAGTCGTAACAATTTTCGGTTATGCAGATACTTATGCTCAAGAATACGCTAAAGAGAATAATATTAAGTTCGTTGATTTGAATGCCTTGACTAAAGGTGACGTGGATTTCAACGGTGTAATTGATAAAAATGACTTTGAAGTTCTTTGCTCTGTTGCTTCCTTGCAAAAATATGAGAGTTGTGCAATAAGCTATGCAGGGGATATGAACGAAGACGGTGCAGTTGACGGACTTGACGCAATAATTCTCGATTTATTCCTCAAAGAAATTGGCCCGTCAACCATAAAAGGTGATGCTAACGGTGACGGCAAAGTGAACGAAGCCGATTACGATTTGCTTGTGAAAATTTCTTTTGCAAATGAAAAGATAGATAATAATTTTATGTTCCGTCGTTGCGATATTAACGGTGACGGTGCAGTTGACAGCTTTGATGCAATGTATCTTGATTTAGCACTTAACGGATTGGTAGCATTAGTATAATTTGGCAGAGAGGTGCCGTTTATGATAAAGGATATTTATTCAAAAAAAATAACCGAGCTTCGCGAAAAAATGGGGATGTCGCAGAAGTCTCTCGGTGAAAGAGTTAACACAGAGGAACAAACAGTTGTTTTGTGGGAAAACGGCGAAACTGTGCCCACGGCTGAAGAGTTTTATAAAATGGCAAAGCTTTTCGGCGTTTCAATGGATGTTTTCTTTGAAGCAGAGACACCCAAAAAAGAAAAAGCGAAAATGAACGGTATGGAGTCGTTAAATCAGCTTTACCGTATCGGCAGAGGCCCCTCAAGCTCGCATACAATGGGTCCCGAAAAGGCTTGTATTCTCTTTAAAGAGAAAAATCCTGATGCCGATGAATTTAAAGTAATTCTTTATGGCTCACTTGCCAAAACGGGTAAGGGGCATTGCACCGACACCGTAATCGAAAGTACTTTAGCGCCAACACCCTGTGTTGTGGAGTTCGATTATCTCAAAACCGACATCGACCACCCCAATACAATGGAGCTTTATGCCTATAAAAATGGTGTGCAGACTGATTTTATTCGTGTGTTCAGCGTGGGCGGTGGCAGAATTGAGTTTGAGGGCAGTAAAACCGCAACCGAGCCCATAGTTTATAATTTGAGCACCTTCAAGGATATCAAGGCATACTGCAAAGAGAAAAAATATCGTCTTTGGCAGTATGTTGATGAGGTCGAGGGCGAATATATCTGGGATTATCTTAGTCTTGTTTGGAAAACAATGAAAGATGCCATTGAGCGTGGTATTGAGGACGAAGGCGTTCTCCCCGGTGGACTTGAAGTGCAGAAAAAAGCAAAATATCTTTATAATATGGAGCATATCGGCGAAAGTGCCGAGACACGCGAAAACCGTGAGGTATGTTCTTATGCCTTTGCGGTAAGCGAGCAGAATGCGTCGGGCGGTCGAATTGTAACTGCACCGACCTGCGGTGCTTCGGGTGTGCTTCCTGCGGTGCTTTACTATATGCAATTAAAACACGGTTACACAGATAAACAAATTTTGCAGGCACTTGCAACTGGCGGACTTATCGGTAATCTTATCAAAACAAATGCTTCAATTTCGGGTGCGGAATGTGGCTGTCAGGCAGAGGTTGGCACAGCTTGCGCAATGGCTTCAGCGGCTCTCGGTGAGCTTTTCGGGCTTAAACGAGGTAAGATTGAATATGCCGCAGAGATTGCAATTGAGCATCATTTAGGACTTACCTGTGACCCGATTTGCGGGCTTGTGCAAATTCCTTGCATTGAGCGAAACGCAGTTGCCGCAATGCGCGCAATCAATGCTGTTAACCTTGCAAGCTTTTTGAGTGAAACAAGAAAAATCTCACTTGATAACGTAATCGAAACAATGCGAAAAACGGGTCTTGACATCGCCGCCGAATATCGTGAAACTTCCGAGGGCGGACTTGCAACACTTAACATTTAATGCAAAACGCAAAGTGTAAAGTGCAAAATGAATATATTACTCATTTAGTGATTTACGACTCGGCGTCCCGATTTTATTAAAAGGTTGGAATTTGTCAGGATTATAAATTTAATTGCAACGGTTGGCGGGGGCTTGCTTCCGCCGTTTTTTTATGCTACAATAAAGAAAAAGGGGATTTTTGTATGAAAAAGTGCGTAGCAATTCTGTTGTCCGTAGTTTTCTTTGTTCTCATTTTTGCAGGCTGTACTGCCGATAAAACAATTCCCTGTTCTTATCGTCACACCTGCGGCGACTTTGAAATCACATTAAAGGTCGAAGATACTGTTTATAAAAAATCCGAGCTTTCAAAAGATAATTGTTTCAATTTCGTCGGTGAAATCAAATATTCGGGAACTGAAAGCGTTACAATTCATCACGGCAGACCTGTATTTGTAATAGGAATGCACGGTTTGAAAACCAAAGACGGTGCTGATTATATATCGTCATCACAACTTGATGAGGCAATAACCACCGAAATCGCTCCCGGCGAAATTCTGACTTTTGAGTGGACAGGTGAGGCTGATTATGAGCATATAGGCGGATTTGATAAAGGCACATATACTGTTGATGCTTTTTATGATTTCACGGTAGGTGAAGATGGCGAAGAAATCAGTGGCTCATTCGATATTCCGCTTATAATTGAATAATATACAAAAAGCACTTAACCATTTCGGTTAAGTGCTTTGCTTTTTCAATAATCATCAGCAATATTTCTTTGTGATTTCGAGCATTTTGTCCATTTTCTTTTCCATATCAGCAACAAGTGCAAACTGTGTGCGGGCACGAACAAGGTTGTGTTCGGGATATTCCGTATGGAAATATACGTCACCGTTGAGATAATCCATAAGAAAACGAATTCCGCATTCATATGTCATAATCTTTGCGCCAAAGGGTAAAAGCTCTTTTTCAAGGTCTGTGAGTGCGTTTTTTGCACTGCTGAGGTATCCCTTGACATAAGCTTCATAAAGTTCAAGACTTAAAGATACCTTTGAAACATCTTTTTCGTCTTCTGCGGCGGTGTTTGCACCAAAACGGATGCTGTCACCGAAATCGTAAAGTGAAAGACCGGGCATAACGGTGTCAAGGTCGATAATGCAAATGCCTTTATCACTTACGTTATCAAAAAGAATGTTATTAAGTTTTGTATCGTTGTGAGTAACGCGAAGAGGAAGCTTGCCCTCGGCAATCATATCAACAAGAATGTGTGTGTCTGCTTCGCGGGCTAACGCGAATTCAACCTCATCTTTAACAGTATCAAGTCTGCCTGAAAGGTTGTCATCAACAGCCTTTTTAAAATCGGCAAAGCGTGATACGGTGTTGTGGAAATTCTCGATTGTTTCATAAAGAGAAGCACCGTCAAAATCAGCAAGAATATTCTGGAATTCACCGAATGCCACGCCTGCATTCTCAAAAACCTCGGCACTGTCAATTGAGTTGCAGGTGTAAACATCACCTATGAATTCATAAACGCGCCAGCAGTTATTGTTTTCGTCAGTATAGTAGTATTTTCCGTCAGTACAGGGAAGAAAAGTGAGTGTTCCGCGGTCTGCCCAAGGAATATTATTTTCTTCGTTCTTTTTACGGATATGGCTTGTAACTCTTACTATGTTGCTCATAAGCTTGTTAGGGTCTTTGAAAACAACTGTGTTAATCATTTGAAGAACATATTTTTTTACTTTTCCGTTTTCTTCAAAAATCAGCATATATGTACTGTTGATATGACCGTTACTGCATTTTTCATATCCCGTAAAATCACCATTAATTGAAAATAACTTGCAAATTTTTTCAATATCAAAAGGCTTGTTTGCCATTTTTCTACACCCCAATATATTGTTTTAGGACAAAATCATACATTACAATTATATATTGTCAGTTAAATTTAGTCAATGCTTAATTTATATAATAAATTACATTGTAATTGTTTAAAATTTCCCTTTACAGAATAACGATTTTATTGTAAAATATACTAAATATGGTAGACGGAGAAGTATGGTTTACCGCGGAGGTGTTATTTTATGGAACCCAAATATAAAAGAGTGCTCTTAAAGGTCAGCGGCGAGGTTCTTGCAGGTGACAAAAAGCACGGATTTGATTTTAATACTGTAAACAGTGTTTGCTCTGCAATCAAAGAAATGACAGAGCTCGGCACAGAGGTTGCCATTGTTGTTGGCGGCGGTAACTTCTGGCGCGGTCGCAGTAGCGGTGATATGGACAGAACAAGAGCTGACCACATCGGTATGCTTGCAACTGTTATGAACTCATTGGCCCTTGCTGATTCACTTGAGCAGATGGGAGTAATCGTTAGAGTTCAGACTGCAATTGAAATGAACAAAATTGCAGAGCCTTATATCAGCCATCGAGCAAAGCGTCATCTTGAAAAGGGCAGAGTAGTAATTTTTGGTTGCGGAACAGGTAACCCCTTCTTCTCAACTGATACTGCGGCGGCTCTTCGTGCGGCTGAAATTGATGCAGATATTATCTTCAAGGCAACAAACGTTGACGGTGTTTATGACAAAGACCCCAACCGCTTTGACGACGCAATCAAATATGACGTTATTACCCATCAGGATATTTTAAGCAAAGGTCTTGCGGTTATGGACAGCACTGCGGCTTCACTTTGCAGAGATAACGATATTCCGCTTCTTGTTTTCAATCTTCAACAGCCCCAGAATATGGTTAAGGCAGTTATGGGCGAAAGCGTTGGTACAGTTGTAGTTTCTGAAAAGTAATATTAAACAATTCAATAAAGGAGATATATTATGAATACAGTTTTTGATACAATGAAAGAAAAAATGAACAAGACCGTTATGGCTCTTGAAAAAGAATTTGCATCAATGCGTGCCGGCAGAGCAACTGCTGCAGTTCTTGACAGAGTTTCTGTTGATTATTACGGAGTTCCCACTCCCATTCAGCAGATGGCAGCTATTTCAGTAAGCGAAGGCAGAATTCTTGTTATTCAGCCTTGGGACGTTTCAACAATCAACCCCATTTCAAAGGCTATTCAGGCTTCTGACATCGGCATTACTCCTATGAACGACGGCAAGGTTATCCGCCTTACATTCCCACCCCTTACAGAAGAGCGCAGAAAGACTCTTTGCAAGGATGTAAGCAAAACTGCTGAAGAGTCGAAGGTTGCAATTCGTTCAATCCGTCGTGATGCAATGGATAAAATTAAGGCTATGAAGAAAAACAGCGAGATTACAGAGGATGACCAGAAGAACGCTGAAACAAAAATTCAGAAGATTACTGATGATTTCATCAAAGAAATTGATGCAGTAGCCGACAAGAAAGAAAAAGAAATTATGGAGATATAAACAAATTGCGGGCGGATAATTCCGCCCCGATTTGCATATTTTAAGCTTATGGATAAGAATAATATTCCAAAATTTTCAGTGCTTCCCCAACATATCGGCATTATTATGGATGGTAACGGTCGTTGGGCAAAGCAGAGGGGATTGCCCCGCTATAAAGGTCATATTGAGGGTGCAAAGACATTTCGCAGAATAGGTGAATTTGCCGCAGATGTGGGTGTTAAGTGCCTCACCTTTTATGCCTTTTCAACTGAAAACTGGAAAAGACCTCAAGAAGAGGTTGACGCAATAATGCAGCTTTTCCGTGAATACTTAATTGAGGCAGAAGACCGAAAAGCCGAAAACGAAGAAAAGGGTATCTCGCTTCGCTTTATCGGTGACCGTGCGGGAATTCCCGAGGATATTTTAGCTTTAATGGAGCATACAGAGGCGGAAAGTAGCGAAAAAAATAATGTTATTCTGAACATCGCTATAAATTATGGCGGTCGTCACGAGATAACACAGGGCGTTCAGGAAATTGCGAAAAAGGTAGCGGCAGGGGAGATTGCCCCCGATGAAATCACAGAGGATATGATTTCACAGCATCTTTACACAAAGAATATCCCCGACCCCGACCTGATTATCAGACCAAGCGGAGAGTACAGAACCTCAAATTTCTTAACATGGCAGTCAGCCTATGCAGAATTGTGGTTTACAGATGTGCTCTGGCCTGATTTTACAGAAGAAAACTTGATTGAGGCGCTTAGGGAGTTTGAAAAGAGAAACCGTAGGTTCGGAGGCGTGTAAATACTATGGCTAAAAGAATTGTTTTTGGACTCATCTGGACAGCGTTCGGTATTGCAATGCTGTTCTTGCGCAATACTTTATTGCTCGTGTTCGTGGTAGCGGCACTTTGCGTTATTGCCACCCACGAATTAAATCACGCGGTGAGCTTGAAGAATAAACCTGTGATGGTGTTAAGTCTTATTGCGTCAGCGTGCGTACCCCTTTATTATGAATTCGGCGGATATCTGCAGGGCTTGGGGCTTAATTTAAAAGCAGAATATTTAGTTTGCCTTTATATTCTTGCTCTTTGTATTTTTATGTTGTTTGAATATGAAAACACAAAATTTTCGCACATTGCAACGGTTGTTATCGGCTCACTCGGTGTGCCCTTTGCAATGACAAGACTTCTGTATTTCCGCGATATTCATAAGATTTTTCCCGAACAGAATTACAACGAAAATCACGGGCTTTTCTTAATGCTTTTCGCAATGTTCTGTGCTTGGATGACCGATGTTATGGCTTATTTTTCAGGTAGCTTTTTTGGAAAGCATAAATTGTGCCCCAATATCAGCCCCAAAAAGACGGTTGAGGGTGCAATCGGTGGCGTTGTAGGTTGCGTAATATCAACGGTTATTCTTTATGCGGTGTTTACAAATCTTATTTTTGAAACTCATGCAAATAATTATCTTGCCGTTATTTTGATGACGATTTTCTTGTCAATAATCAGTATGTGTGGCGATTTGACCGCATCTGTAATCAAACGTAATTTCGGCATTAAGGATTTCGGTAAGCTTATTCCCGGTCACGGCGGAATAATGGATAGATTTGACAGTATAATCTTTGTGCTTGTGGCATTTTATGCCGTCTTTAATATTTTCGGAGTTGTTATATAATGACTACTAAAAATTTAAGTATATTGGGCTCAACCGGTTCAATCGGTACACAGAGCCTTGAAACAGCAAGAAAGTGCGGTTACTCTGTTTCCGCGCTTTCGGCATATTCTAATGTAGATTTAATTGAGGCGCAAATTCGCGAATTTAAGCCAAAAAATGCTGCGTTGGTTGATGAAAATTCTGCAAAAGAATTAAAAATCCGTGTGGCAGATACCGACACAAAAATCCTTTCAGGACTTTCGGGCGTTTGCGAGTGCGCCGCGTGTGACGAGGCAGATACGGTTATAAATTCCGTTGTGGGTATGGCAGGACTTCGCCCCACACTCACCGCCATTGAATGTGGCAAAAAGATTGCCCTTGCAAACAAAGAAACTCTTGTTGCAGGCGGGCTTCTTGTAACCACCAACGCAAAGGCAAAGGGTGTTGACATTTTACCAGTTGACAGCGAACATTCTGCAATATTTCAGTGCTTGCAGGGGCAACCTACAAACAGAGCACTTAAGAGAATTATTTTAACGGCAAGTGGCGGTCCGTTCTTCGGTAAAACCCGTGAAGATTTAGAAAAAGTAACGGTTGCCGATGCACTTAAACACCCGAATTGGAGTATGGGACAAAAAATAACCATTGACTCTGCTACAATGATGAACAAGGGACTTGAACTCATAGAAGCAGTATGGCTTTTTGATGTTCACCCCTCAAAAATTGAGATTGTTGTTCACCGAGAAAGCATAATTCATTCAGCGGTTGAGTATACCGATAATGCGGTGATTGCTCAATTGGGACTTCCCGATATGAAAATTCCCATTCAGTATGCGCTCACATACCCCGAACGAATTGAATCTCTCACAGGTGAGCTTGATTTGACTAAACTCGGTACACTCACATTCTATAAGCCCGATTACGAAACCTTTACCTGTATGAATATCTGCCGTGAGGCGATTACGCGCGGAGGCCTTTACCCCGCATTTGCAAACTCTGCAAACGAGCAGGCAAACTTAATGTTCCGCAAGGGCGAAATAGGATTTTTACAGATTGGTGAGCTTGTTGAACGCGTTATGAACGAAGCTCCAAAAGTTGAAACATACACAGCAGATGATGTTGACGAGGCGGATGCTCTTGCAAGACAACTCGTTATCAAATATGCAAAACTTTAATTTTTAGAAAGCAGTGATTTTTTGGAAATCTGGTCTAAGGTTTGGCCATTTCTTGTTGCCATTCTTTTCTTCGGACTTTTAATTTCAATACACGAACTTGGTCATTTTACCTTTGCAAAGCTTTTTAAAGTAAAGGTAAATGAATTCGCACTCGGTATGGGTCCCGCTCTTTTCAAAAAGAAAAAGGGCGAAACTACCTATGCACTTCGACTTCTTCCCATTGGCGGATATGTAAGTATGGAGGGCGAGGACGAAGAAAGTCAAGACGAAAATGCCTTTAACCGCAAAAAAGTGTGGCAGAAATTTATAATTGTTGCCGCAGGTGCTGTTATGAACCTTATTTTAGGTGTTGTAATTGTGGCAACCGTTCTCTCAATGGAAGATTTAATCGGCACAAATCAGATTTTGCGTTTTCAAGAGAATGCTATAAGTCAGCAAACAGGGCTTCAAGAGGGCGACGAATTTGTTGAAATCGACGGTCATCGTGTTTTCTCCGATATGGATATTTCATTCCTTATGACCCGCAGTGACGATGGTGTGTTTGATATGACAGTACGTCGCGACGGTAAAGAGGTTGAGCTTACAGGCGTTACCTTCGAAACAGAAAAAGACGGCGAATACACTCTCATCACCTACGATTTTGTAATTCTTGGTGAAGAACCAACTTTTCTAAATATTTTTGAAAATGCTTTCAGACGTTCAGCGTCAATTGCCCGCCTTGTGTGGTTGAGCCTTTTTGACTTGGTAACAGGGCAGTATGGCTTAACTGATTTGTCGGGTCCCGTTGGTACGGTAAATATTATTGCAGATGCGGCGGCAGGTGCAGTAGACAGTAAAGACGGTCTTATTACTGCACTTACACTTATGGCATTTGTTTCAATCAACATTGGCGTGTTCAATGTTTTGCCACTTCCCGCTCTTGACGGTGGCAGACTTTTCTTCCTTCTCATTGAGGGAATTCGCAGAAAACCCATTAACCCCAAATATGAGGGATACATTCACGGTGCAGGGCTTGCACTTTTACTTCTCTTGATGTTAGTTGTAACCTTTAACGATATAGTGACTTTAATTAAAAATTAGGGTGATTTAAAATGATAGAACGCAGAAAAAGCCGAGTAGTAACAGCAGGTAACGTTAAAATAGGCGGTAATAACCCCATTTCAGTTCAGTCAATGCTCAATGTTATTGCTGAAGATGTTGAGGGCAATGTAAAACAAGCAGTTGAACTTGAAAACGCAGGTTGTCAGATTATCCGTCTTACTGTTCCCAACAAAGAGGCGGTTAAAACTCTCTATGCCGTTAAAGAAGCAGTAAAAATCCCTGTTGTTGCAGATATTCACTTTGACTACCGTTGTGCTTTGGAGAGCGTTGCTGCGGGCGTTGATAAAATCAGAATTAACCCCGGTAATATTGGTGACGATGAAAAGGTGCGTGCGGTGGCTGAGGCTTGCCGTTTACATAATGTGCCTATTCGTATCGGTGTTAATTCCGGCTCTCTTGAAAAAGAATTACTTGCAAAATACGGCTCGCCAACACCTGAGGCTATGGCTGAAAGTGCAATGTATCATATTAAACTCCTTGAAAAGTTTGATTTTAACGACATTGTGGTGTCAATAAAATCCTCTGATGTGCAGAAAATGGTTAAGGCATACAGATTAGTTGCCGATATGTGCGATTACCCCTTGCACCTTGGTGTTACCGAGGCGGGCACTCATAATATGGCACTTGTGAAATCAAGCATCGGCATCGGCTCATTACTGCTCGACGGTATCGGCGACACAATCCGCGTTTCAATGACCGCCGACCCTGTAACCGAAGTTAAGGCAGGCTTCGATATTTTAAAAGCCGCGGGCATTAAAACCGATTGTGCACAAATCGTTTCTTGCCCCACTTGTGGCAGAACAAAAATTGATTTAATTGGTCTTGCAGACAAAATTGAAAAAGAACTTGCAAATTATAATAAGCCCATTAAGGTTGCAGTTATGGGCTGTGTTGTCAACGGACCGGGTGAAGCACGCGAGGCTGATATTGGTGTTGCGGGCGGTGACGGTTGCGGTGTAATCTTCAAGCACGGAGAGGTGCTTAAAAAGGTTGCAGAAGACGAAATAGTTGACGAACTTTTAAAAGAAATCGAAAAAATGTAACGGTGTGAAAAATATGGCGATAGTAAAATCACTTTTTGGTGAGTATTTCGCGTGGGAGAAAAATCTCGATATTGCCTATGCTGATATTGTGGGGTTTTCAGTCTGTCACGAAAAATGCTCGGCAAGGCTTAAAATTAAGCCTTATAGAATAATTGAAGAAAATCGCATTAAGGCTCTTGAAAGTGAACTTTCAAGGGCTGTAAATGTCAATATATCAATCGCTTGTGACGAAACAAGAACGGGCTTTACAACAGAGTATATGGAAATGCTCATAAGCATTCTCAAATCCCGAAATGTTGTTGCAAACGGTTATTTCAGCGATGCCGATTATAAGCTTCACGGCAAAGAATTGCTTGTTAGCCTTAAAAAAGGCGGTAAAAATATTCTTGAGGGCGCAAATTGTCACACAGAGCTTGAAAAGATTATCCGTGCAGTTTTCGGTGTGGATATTACCGTAACTCTTGTGCAGGGCGAGTTCAACACAGAATCTGCCATTGACGAAATGCAGAAAAAGGTTGACGAAGAAATCCGTCGAGAGAAGAATATTCCCGCCCCCACTCTGCCAACAGAGGCAGGCGAGCCCAAGCTCCATGTGATTAAAGAGGGCTTTCCCATTTATCTTGAAACTCAAAAGGCGATTTACGGCAATCTTATAAGACATTCAAATCTTCAGCACCTTAAAGATGTTAACATTGAAAGCGGTGCAGTTGCTGTTTGGGGTCAGGTTTTCGGTACAGAAGTAAGAACTACCCGCGACGGCAAGAATAATATTATCAATTTTAATATTACAGATAAAACATATTCTTATACAGTTAAGATTTTTGAGCGTTGCGAAAACGCAAAGAGCTTTTTGGGCGTGCTCGCTGACGGTATAACCGTTATGGTTTACGGCAGAGTGAGTTACGACAAATTCGCAGGCGAGAATGTTATTTCTGCAACTGCGGTAAGCACAGTAACACCAATTAAGAAGAAAGATAATGCAGAGAAAAAACGTGTCGAACTGCATTTGCATACAAATATGTCCGATATGGACGGAATGACTGCCGCTGATAAGCTTGTTAAACGAGCAATTGAGTGGGGTCACCCCGCCATTGCAATTACCGACCACGGTAATGCGCAGGGATATCCCGATGCTGTTAAGGGCAAGGGCAAAAGTGAAATTAAGCTTATTTATGGTGTTGAGGGTTATCTTATTGATGATGTGAATAACCCCGATACGCCTTGGGAAAAACTGCCCCGCTATCATATAATTATTCTTGTACAGAATAAGGCGGGACTTAAAAATCTTTATAAGCTTATATCCCTTTCACATACTACATATTTTCACGCAAGACCTTGTATTCCACGCTCAAAACTCAATGAGCACCGCGAGGGTATAATTCTCGGCTCTGCTTGTGAAGCGGGCGAGCTTATAAAAGCAATACTCTTCGAAAAAAGTGACGAGGAATTGCTTGAAATTGCAAATTACTACGACTATCTTGAAATTCAGCCCGACGGCAACAATCAGTTTATGATTGCGTCACATTCTGACCCCAATGCGAAAAATCCCGACAGAAATAAAGAATACAACAAGATTAAAAATCTTGAAGACGTGCGTGACATCAATCGTAAGATTATCCATTTGGGCGATAAGTTAAATAAACTCGTATGTGCAACGGGTGACGTTCACTTTATGGACCCCGAAGATGCCGCTTTTCGTGCTATTCTTATGGCGGGCAAGGGCTTTGACGATGCTGATAATCAAGCCCCGCTTTACTTCAAAACTACTGAAGAAATGCTTGAGGAATTCGCATATCTCGGCGAAGATACTGCTTATGAGGTGGTTGTTACAAATACAAATAAAATTGCAGATATGGTTGAGCAGGTTACACCAATTCCGCCCGGAACATTTAACCCAACAATCCCCGGTGCAGAGCAAGAGCTTCGCGACATTTGTTGGGCGAAAGCAAAAGAGTGGTATGGCGACCCTGTTCCCGAATATGTTGCCGAGCGTCTTGAAATGGAGCTTGAATCAATCATCAAGCACGGGTTTGCCGTTCTTTATATTATCGCACAGAAGCTTGTTTGGGACTCTGAAGCCCACGGTTATCACGTTGGCTCGCGAGGTTCAGTTGGCTCATCCTTCGTGGCAACTATGGCGGGCATTTCAGAGGTTAACCCCCTTGCTGCTCATTACCGTTGTGCAAAGTGTAAGCATAGTGAATTCTTCTTGCACGGTGAATACGGTTCGGGCTTTGATATGCCACCCAAAAATTGTCCTCATTGCGATATTCCGATGATTCGTGACGGCCACGAAATTCCGTTCCAGACTTTCTTGGGCTTCCACGGCGACAAAGCGCCCGATATCGACCTTAACTTCTCAGGCGATTATCAGGGCAAGGCACACCGTTATACAGAAGAATTGTTCGGTCGCGACCACGTGTTTAAGGCGGGTACAATCGCAACTGTTGCCGATAAAACCGCTTATGGTTATGTTAAAAAGTACCTTGAAGAGCGCGGAAAAGTAGTTTCCCGTGCCGAAGAGGACAGACTGACAAGAGGTTGTACGGGTATTAAGCGTACAACAGGTCAGCACCCCGGCGGAATGGTTGTTGTTCCCAATGAATTCGATGTTTACGACTTCACCGCTGTTCAGTATCCCGCAAACGATACGTCTTCAGATATGGAAACTACTCACTTTGACTTCCATTTCCTTCACGATACAATTTTAAAGCTCGATATTCTCGGTCATGATGTGCCCACACTCTATAAGCATCTTGAAGATATGACGGGAATTAATGTTATGGATGTTGACGTGTGCGACCCGAAAATCGTAAGCCTTTGTACAAGTCCTGAGGCTTTAGGACTTACCCCCGAAGATATCGGAGTTGAAACGGGCACACTTTCAATTCCCGAAATGGGTACGGATTTTGTTCGCGGAATGCTCGTTGAAGCACAACCCAAGAAATTCTCTGACTTGTTGCAGATTTCAGGACTTTCCCACGGTACTGACGTTTGGCTCGGTAACGCGCAAGAACTTATTAAAAACGGAACTTGTACAATTTCAGAGGTTATCGGTACTCGTGACGATATTATGACCTATCTTATTCATAAGGGTCTTGACTCAGGTCTTGCTTTCAATATTATGGAAAAAACCCGTAAGGGTATTGTTGCCAAGGTGGGCTTCCCCGAGGGCGCAGAGGACGCAATGCGTGCCTGCAATGTCCCCGAATGGTATATGGACTCTTGCCGTAAAATTAAATATATGTTCCCCAAGGCTCACGCGGCGGCTTACGTTATTGCGGCACTTCGTCTTGGCTGGTATAAGATTTATAAACCTACCGAGTATTACACCGCGTTTTTGACTGTTCGTGGTGGCGACCTTGACGCAGTAACTGTTCTTCAGGGCAGAGATGCCGTAAAGCGTAAAATGGTTGAGCTTCACGGACCATTGAATGCAGAGCCCAAAGACAGAAAACCAATGACCGCTAAAGAAAAAGACCAGTTCACAACCTTGCAGGTTGTAAATGAAATGATGGCTCGCGGAGTTGAACTTTTACCCGTTGATATTTACAAGTCACGTGCTACTACATATTTCATTGAAGACGGTAAAATCAGAATGCCTTTCTCGGCTCTTTCAGGTGTTGGTGAAAACGCGGCAAAGGGACTTGAAACAGGCAGAAATGACGGCAAGGGCGAATTCGTTTCAATTGATGATTATCAGGCAAGAACAGGTGCTTCAAGTGCCGTTGTTACCGCACTTCGTGAGGTTGGTGCGCTTGAGGGGCTTCCTGAAACCGCACAAATTTCATTCTTTGGCTTCTAATATTATTTTTGCTATTGACTTATATGCTTTATTATGCTAACATAGTAGCACGCTAAAGCGTATAGGTCAAAAGTGCGTTATAAAAGGATAAATTTTTATGAAAAACTATTCCAAAATTACCCCCGAGGGTACAAAAGATTACCTTCTTTCTGAAAGCCGAGCAATCCGCTTTGCAGAGAAAAAGCTTTCAGCCCTCTTTAAATCAAAGGGTTATCAAAAGGTAATGACCCCCACAATAGAATTTTTCGATGTGTTTAATCGTGAAAGCTCGGGATATAGCCCCGAAAATCTTTATAGTCTTACCGACTCTTACGGCAGACTTTTAGTGCTTCGCCCCGATTCAACACTTCCCATTGCCCGTCTTGCCTCAACAAGACTTCAAAATGCAACTTTGCCATTGAGAATTTATTATAATCAGAATGTTTTTCTTCGTCAGAAGAATTTAACGGGCAGAAGTGACGAGGCTACACAAAGCGGTATTGAGCTAATGGGCGTGGGTGGAATTCGTGCTGATTTGGAAGTAATTGCCACCGCAGTTGAAGCCATTGAGTGTTGCACGTCGGCAGATTTCAAGCTTGAAATCGGTCACGCAGGCTTTTTTAAGGATTTGTGCAGTAAATTGGGCGTTGACGATGAAATTATCAGTCAGATTTACGATTGCGTTGAAAGTCGTAATTTCGTGTCACTCAATAAAATCCTTGATAATATCGGCGAAAATGCGGTAACAAAATGTATTCGCAATTTACCCCGTTATTTCGGCGGACTTGATGTTATTGAAAAGGCAAAGCAGATTGAAATTGGTGACGAGGGCAAAAAGAGCCTTGAATATTTAAAAGAGCTTTATATTCAGCTTGAAAAAATGGGACTTGCCGATAAAATCATTATTGATTTGAGCCTTGTTAACCGCACAAATTATTATACGGGAATAATCTTTAAAGGCTATTTGCAGGGTAGCGGTGTTTCTGTTGTTTCGGGTGGCCGTTATGACTTACTCGGCTCGGAATTTGGCAGAGATATGCAGTCAACGGGCTTCGGTATTGAAACAGGGGACTTAGCAACAGTTATGCTTACAAGAGGAGAGGTTGAAGAAGAAATCTTACCGCAGATTATCGTGTGGGGTGCTGATGAGTATATTACTGATGCTCTTGAATATTCAAAATCACTTCGCGACGGCGGTGTTTATTGCGAGATTTCAAACTTCGCAACAAAAGAAGAAACTTTGGAATATGCAAAAAACAAAAACTTTAAAACAGTTTGCATTATAGATGAAAACGGAACAAGCGAGGTGCAGTTATGAGTTTAAGAATTGCGCTCACAAAGGGCAGACTTGAAAAACAAACCGTTGCTCTTTTTGAAAAAATGGGGCTTGACTGCGACCAGCTTATAAATAAGGGCAGACGTCTTATTTTGAAAGTGAATGACTACGAGGTAGTGCTTGCAAAGGCGGCAGATGTAATCACTTATGTTGAGCACGGTGTTTGCGATATCGGTATTGTTGGTCGCGATACAATCGTAGAAAACGGCAAAAGCTTTTATGAAATGATGGATTTAAACCTTGGCAAATGCGATTTTGCACTTGCAGGTAAAAAAGGCACATCATTTTATGACGGCTTCAACACAAAACGAATTGCAACAAAATATCCCAATGTGACAAAAGCATATTTTGAGGGCAGGGGAATGGATGTTAAAATCATCAAAATTGAGGGCTCAGTTGAGTTAGCACCTCTCTTAAACCTTGCCGACGGTATTGTGGATATTGTTGAAACAGGAACAACTCTCAAAGAAAACGGACTTGAAGTAATTGAAAAGATTATGCCAATTTCAGCCCGCGTTATCGTGAATATGGCGAGTATGAAATTAAAGCGTGACGAAATTGACGAGTTCCTCATAAAAATGGAAAATGTAATCCCAAAGGATTAAGGTGATGTTATGATAAATACAGTTTTTGCAGACGGAAAAGCAGACGAAGCCCTTATCGCACAGCTTAAAGAACGTAGCGGTGAGGTTGATAAAAAGGTAACTGCAACTGTCAATGACATTCTTGAAAATGTAAAGGCAAACGGCGATAAAGCCGTGCTTGAATACACAATTAAATTTGACGGCAAAGCACCCGAAAAGGCAGAAATTTCAAAAGAAGAAATCGACAAGGCAATCGAAAATTGTGACCCGTTCTTCGTAAAATCCTTAGAGGATGCCGCAGAGAATATCCGTGATTTTCACGAAAGACAAAAGCAACAAAGCTGGCTTACTGCTAAAGAAAACGGCGTTATTATGGGACAAAGAGTTCGCGGACTTGAGCGTGTAGGACTTTATGTGCCCGGTGGCACAGCGGCTTATCCTTCAAGTGTGCTTATGAACGCAATCCCCGCAAAAATCGCAGGTGTTAAAGAGCTTGTTATGGTTACTCCGCCTTCAAAGGACGGTACACCCAACCCTGATATTTTAGCTGCGGCAAAAATTGCAGGTGTTGACAGAGTATTCTTAATGGGTGGCGCACAGGCAGTTGCCGCACTTGCTTACGGCACAGAAACTGTACCAAAGGTTGACAAAATTGTAGGCCCCGGTAATATTTTCGTTGCAACTGCAAAGAAGCTTCTTTACGGCACGGTTGATATTGATATGGTTGCAGGCCCAAGCGAAATTTTAATCGTAGCAGACGAAACTGCTAACCCCAAATTCCTTGCCGCAGACCTTATGAGTCAGGCAGAGCACGATGTTTTGGCATCTTCAATTCTCATTACAACAAGTGAGAAAATCGCAGAAGAAACGAAAAAAGAGCTTGCTCGTCAATGTGCAATGCTTTCTCGTAAAGATATTATTGAAAAATCACTTAAGGATTTCGGCGCAATCATCATTTGCGACAGTATGGACAAAGCAGTTGATTTTGCAAACCGACTTGCTCCCGAGCACCTTGAAATGTGTGTTGAAAATCCGTTAGAATATATTGGCAGAATGGATAACGCAGGTAGCGTGTTCCTTGGTAATTACTCGCCCGAACCATTGGGTGACTATTTCGCAGGACCTAACCACGTGCTCCCCACAAGCGGTACTGCAAGATTTTTCTCTCCCTTGTCAGTTGACAGCTTCATTAAAAAATCAAGCTTTATTTATTACACCGAAGATGCACTTCGCGATTGCAAAGACAAGGTTGTTTCTCTTGCAGAAACAGAGGGCTTAACCGCTCACGCAAATTCAATTAAAGTCAGATTTGAGGACTAAAAATGTTTCAGTTAAACAAAAAAGTCAAAAATTTAACACCATATGAGCCAATCAGCGGTGAGTATGAAATCCGTCTTGATGCCAACGAGTCATTTTTAAAAGTTCCTGAAGAAATCGAGAATGAAATGGTTGAGGCACTTCGCAATGCCTCACTCAATCGTTATCCCGACCCGATGGCAACAAAATTGGTGGAAGGATTTTCAAGGTATTTCAAGGTGAATCCCGATTGCGTTACCGCAGGCAATGGCTCTGACGAAATAATTTCTGTAATAATGAACGCATTTCTGCAAAAAGGCGACAAGATTTTAACCCTTGAGCCCGATTTCTCAATGTACCGTTTTTATGCAGAAATTGCCGAATGTGAAAGCGTTAAATATCAGAAAAATGACGATTTAGATGTGAATATTGACGAGGTTATAAAAATTGCAAATGCCGAAAAGGTGAGAATTGTAATTTTCTCAAACCCTTGCAACCCCACATCACGAATTATCAAAAAAGACGATTTAAGAAAACTCATAAACAGCGTTAATTCGCTTGTAGTCCTTGACGAAGCATATATGGATTTCGCAGAAGACGAAAGTCTTTTAAATGAATTTGAGAATTACGATAACTTAATTATCCTTAAAACCTGCTCAAAGGCATTGGGGTCAGCGGCGTTGCGTTTGGGCTTTGCCGTTGCAAACAAAACGCTTACCAATGTAATCCGCGCGGTGAAGTCACCTTATAATGTGAATTCTGTGTCACAGGCTCTTGGTGAGGTGCTTTTCTCACACCCCGATTATATTGATTATTGCATTGAAACCGTAATAAAATCAAAAGAAGAATTATATAATTCACTTGTTGATTTGGCATCAAAGACCGACAAAATTGAAAGAATTTACGAAAGTCATACAAATTTTGTGTTTTTGAAGGTTAAAAATGCCAAAGAAGTATTTGAAAAAATGAAAAACTGCGGTATAATCATTCGTAATATGGGTGAATTTTTACGAATTACCGCAGGAAAAAATCAAGAAAACGAAAAAATGCTCGCAACACTTCAGCGTATATTGGAGGAATAACAATGCGACAAACTACAATCACAAGAACAACAAAAGAAACCGATATTGAACTTTCTCTCTGCCTTGAGGGCGGAGAAATCAATATTAATACAGGTGTTGGCTTTTTTGACCATATGCTCACCGCCTTTGCGGCACACGCGGGCTACGGTTTAAAGGTTAAGTGCAGGGGCGATATCGAGGTTGATTGTCACCACACAGTTGAGGATATCGGCATAGTTCTCGGTAATGCACTTTTTGAGGTGCTCGGCGACAAATCAAATCTTGTGCGTTATGGCAGTTTCTTTGTGCCTATGGACGAGGCTCTCGGTTTTTGTGCAGTTGACATCTGTAACCGTGCATATACTGTTTTTGAGGCGGATTTTCCACAAGAAAAATGTGGTGATTTTGATGTTTGTATGTGCGTTGAATTTTTCCGTGCAGTTGCAGATAATGCAAAAATCACATTGCACCTTCGTGCGCCCTACGGTGATAATTCTCACCATATTGCCGAGGCTATTTTCAAGGCTTTCGGTCACGCAATGAGCATTGCGACGACAAGAACAGACAAAACACTTTCAACAAAGGGGACTTTATAATCAATGATAATTTTTCCCGCAATTGACATAAAAGATAAAGAATGTGTCCGCCTTTATAAAGGTGACTTTGCCACAGCGGGCAAGGTTGCTGACAGCTATATGGAGACTGCTTTGAATTTTCGCAATGCAGGTGCAGAGTGGATTCATATGGTAGATTTGAACGGTGCACTTGACGGAGTTCGCATAAATTCTGACATCTTTCTCGATGTTGCAAAGAATAGCGGACTTAAAGTTGAGGTCGGCGGCGGAATTCGCACAATGAACGATGTTGACTTTTACATACAAAACGACATTGAACGTGTAATTATCGGCTCGGCGGCACTTAAAAACCCACAGCTTGTAAAAGAAGCCTGCAAGGAATTCGGTGACAGAATTGCAGTTGGCATTGATGCCAAGAATGAAATGGTTGCAACTGAGGGTTGGACAGAAAAAAGCGACACACATTATATCGACCTTGCAAAGCGAATGGAAGATTTCGGTGTAAAGTACATTATCTTTACAGATATCGACTGCGACGGAATGCTTTCAGGACCGAATTTAGAGCAATTAGTTAAGCTCAATGAAGCAGTTTCTTGCAATATTACCGCAAGCGGCGGAATTAAAGATTTGAGCAATATCAAGGCTTTGAAGGCTGTGAATATGTATGGTGCAATCTGTGGTCGTTCAATTTACAGTGGTACTTTAAGCCTTGCTGAAGCAATTAAGGAATGCGAGGTGTAAAGCTGTGAAGCTTGACAGATTTTTTGTAAAGAGCGAGCTTATTCCCGCCATAATTCAAGAAGAAAAAACGGGCGAAGTTTTAATGCTTGCCTATATGAACAAAGAATCCTTGGCAAAAACACTCGAAACGGGCTACACTTGGTTTTGGAGCCGTTCACGTCAGGAACTTTGGAACAAGGGTGCAACCTCGGGGCACGTTCAAAAGGTGATTTCAATTCACGGCGACTGTGATGACGACACACTTCTTATTAAGGTTGAGCAGACAGGTCCCGCTTGTCATACGGGCAGTAAATCCTGCTTTTTCAATGAGGTAATGAACAATGAATGATACATTAGTAAATCTTTATAATACAATTCTTTCACGCAAAGAAGAACAGCAAGAGGGCTCTTACACTTGCTATCTTTTTGAAAAAGGACTTGACAAAATTCTCAAAAAGGTGGGCGAGGAGTGCTCTGAAACCATCATCGCTGCCAAAAACGGTAACAAAGAAGAAACTGTTGGCGAAATCAGTGATTTGATTTTCCACCTTTTCGTTATGATGGCAAACGAGGGTATTGCCGTAGAAGATGTTATGGCAGAGCTCGACAAGAGAAGCAACAAAACAGGAAATTTAAAGACTTTTCATCAAGTCGATAAGAATTCCTGATAAGGAGAGATAGATATGGAAATTTTGTGGATTATTTTAGGACTTTTAGGTCTTTTCGTTGTGGTAACACTCATTCGTGCCGCATTCTTCAAAGAGCCTAAAGTTGAAAAAGCACCACTCCCACCCGAAAATGTCAATATGGAAAAATATTGTCAGGACTTGAGTGACGCAATCAAAATTAAAACGATTTCTAACTATGACCGCGAGCTTGTGGATTGGGCTGAATTTGACAAATTCCACGCATTTTTGGAGGAGCGCTTCCCCCGTGTTCACAAGACGATGAGCAAAACAAAGGTTGCCGACGCAAGCCTTGTTTTTGAGTGGCAGGGCACAGACCCCTCACTTGACGGTATTGCTATGCTTGCTCATCAAGACGTTGTTCCAATTACAGCGGGCACAGAGCAGGACTGGGAGCACGAGCCATTCAGCGGTTACAATGACGGCGAGTTCATCTGGGGACGCGGTGCAATGGACATGAAAAACCACCTCATCGCAGTTATGGAGTGTATGGAAGAGCTTATCGCCGAGGGTTATCAGCCGAAGCGTTCAGTTTTCATCTGCCTTGGCCATAACGAAGAGGTTGTTGCAGCCCCCGACAACGGCGCAAAGCAGATTGCCGCATATCTTAAAGAAAAAGGCGTTCACCTTGAAGCAGTTCTTGACGAGGGTGGCGCAATCCTTCCTGTTAAGCTTGGCAAACTTCTCGATATCAACCTTACAGGTGTTGGTATTGCTGAAAAGGGTAGCGTTAACTATAAAGTAAGCGTTAATGCAAAGGGCGGTCACTCATCGCAGCCACCCAAGCACACCGCAGTTGGTAAGCTTGCAGATGTTATTAAGGATATCGAAAATCATCAGTTCAAGGCTACAATGCCCGATTACTTAAAGCAGTTGCTTACTCGTGTTGGTAAGCGCGCAGGATATCCCTTAAAGGTTATCCTTGTGAATGTGCCGATTTTAAAGCCAATTATTCTTAAAATTATGAGTTCAATTCCAATGGCAGCATCACTTGTACGCACTTGTACCGCTGTTACAATGGCAGAGGGTAGCCCTCAGTTTAACGTTCTTCCTCAGAAAGCATCAGTAACTGTTAACTTCCGCACAATGCCCGGTTGTACAATTAAGGACGTTGAAAAGCATATCCGCGACAGCGTTAAAAATAAAGATATCGAAGTCGAATTTCTTGTTGGTAAAGAGTCTTCACAGGTTTCACCCACAGATACAAGAGCATTTGAGACAATCAAAGAGCTTGCCGAGGCTTCAAACGAGAAGAACCTCGTTACACCATTCTTGGTAATGGGCGGAACAGACGCTTATAACTATGAGCCCGTTTGCGAGAATATTTATCGTTTTGCACCTTTCGTGGCAGACACAAAGCTTCTTCTTTGCACACACGGTACAAACGAGCGACTTCCCATAGCCTGCGCAGAAGATGCAATTGCGTTCTTTAAGCGTTATGTAAGAAAGATGACTAAAGACTAATTCCTTTTTGCGATTATAATTTGCTCCCTCTGACGAGGGAGCTGTCGAAGATTTTTGTAGGGACAGACATCCTTGTCTGTCCGTAGTAAGAAGTAGTATTTTTATTGCGGACAGAACAGGAGTTCTGTCCCTACGCGTGTTTTCTGTCCCTCCGCCTTTTGCTTTGCAAAAGCCACCTCTCTCGTCAGAGGGTGGTGTTTATGGCTAAATAACTCAAGTAAACAAAAAAGGAACTCTCAATTTGAGAGTTCCTAATTTTTTTTGTATTTTAACTTATTTCCCTGCTTGCTTTGAATATTTAAGCTTATAAACAAGTCTCATAAGTCTTGTTTCAACCGGATTGATTGGCTCAACCTTGCCGAACATCTTTGCGCTAATCTGAATTTTTGCACCCTTGTTGGTGATAAATTCAATTGCGCCTGCGTCAAATTCGCTACCTGCAACGCAGAGTGCACCGTTGTTCTCAAGAAGAACTGCGTTTCTACCCTTCAACTTTTTAACAACCTTTTTAGCGGTTGCAAGTGAGTTGTTGGGGTCGTATTTTGCACTCTTAACATTAACGCCTACAATTTGAGCAAAGTCATCAATGAGAGGTCTCATCTTCTTGCCCATTTTTGAGCAAGCCACAACATAGGGGTCTTTTGTATGAGTGATATAGTTAATATCGTCACGCTTTTTGTAAACTGCACGGTGAAGCTCGATTGATTCGTTGCAACCGTCACCTGCGATAATGTCGCCTGACTCAATGTCAATTCTTGTGATACTGCCGTCACCGTCAATCAAAGAAATGTTGAACACTGTGCCGTCACGCTCGCTCTTGCAAGCGGGGAATTCGGGAGCATCAAGTGGCTTCTTAACGAATTTGTCAAGAACAAAGCCGTTGATTTCTGCAAGATTTTCAGCAACTGTGCCTGTAAGTGATGTGTACTTGTCAAGAACATACTTCTCACAAACATCTTCAAGTCTTTTTGCAACATTGAAAGCATCGTCATAGTCAACGCCCATGCAAACTGCACCGTGGTGAGCCATAACTGCTGCCTTTGAATCAGAACGAGTAATCGCATCAATAACGCCCTGACGAAGCTTCTTTGTGCCGGGAAGACCATATGATGCAATCGGAATATTTGTGCCGATAACCTCTGCGTTTTCGCCCTCAACATTGTTGATGTCGTTACCGAGAGCAGAAACGATTGAAGCATTTACCTGATGTGTATGAATAACGAAGCCCACTTCGGGACGAAGCTTATAGCAAGCTGCGTGAATTCCCTTTTCACTTGATGGCTTGATTTCGCCCTCATACTCAAGGTCTTCAATATTTACAAGCACAATTTCTTCGGGAGTAAGTGTCTCATAAGCACGACCGCTGGGCGTAATAACAAACTGTGTATCACTGATACGGCAAGAAATGTTACCCCAAGTACGAGCAATAAGACCTGATGCAATAAGCTCGTGGCCTGCTTTGATAACAAGCTCTTTTGCCTGCATAATTTCCATAATTTTCACCTCATCTGTGAAATAAGGCGGACGAATTTTATTTCCGCCCGCCAATAAAATTTACTGATTATTCAGCAGGTTTAACTGCAACGTTCTCGAATACCTTGTCAAAGCACTGAAGTGCCTGGTCAATCATCTTAGGAGTATAAGCAGCTGATGTGTAGAGACGGCTGCCTGCAAGAGTAACAAGACCTTCTGCCATATAAGCAGCTCCCATATACTGCATTTCTTTCTTTCTCTCTGATGTAGCCTTAAGAACACCGGGGATAGTCCAAGGCTTCTTCCAGTTAACTTCATAGTGCATTGTACCAACTGTTTCAAGGTGGCAAACTGAACCTTCGTTCCATGCTACGAAGGGAAGACCGTGTTTAGCAATGAGTTCCTGAAGACCTGTTGTAATGCGGTCGCCCATTTCGCCTGCCTTCTGACATGCGTTAGTCTTGTCGATTTCTTCAAGAGTGAAGTAACCTGCACAGCATGAAAGTGGGTTAGC
>CALFTO010000091.1 GCA_937916195.1 uncultured Clostridia bacterium | reverse complement strand
CATAAAATCACTCCTTAAATAAAATTTGTTTGATAATAATTGCTTGTCCTTCCCATATGTATAAGGGAAGATTTTAGTTATTTCAAAACCATTTTTGTGAAAATTTTTGTTTGAAAATAAAAACCCCCTCATTATGTATAGGAATAAACTAAGCACTTTAACAGCCCTGAATTTTAAAAGTTTACAAATTGTTCAAAAATAACATCGCGTTTGCATTGCTTTTTTGCGTAGTTTTACAACCTTTTTTGAAAAAATATTTGCTTGAGAATAAAAGGCCTATCATTATGTATAGGGTAAGAAAAACACATTTTGGTCGGAATTATTTTTCAAAAAACATAATTTTCTCACTTAAAAAAACAAAAAAGACGGTATAATATGCGAACACATCACACCGCCTATGCTTATCTTATATATTTTCCCGCTTCACATTTGCCCACAAAACATCCTGAAATTGTTTTTATTCTCGGTTTGAATTGTTCTTTACTTCGTTCCAAAAACCTCATAAATTGGCGTGTGGTTTGAAACAAAAAAAGAACCACTCAACCGAGTGGCTCTCAAACCAATATTTAGTTATTTTATTTCTGTGCAATGGTATGCATTGATTCCTTTTGCAAATCAATTTCCAACGCATCGAAAGCATCAATTGCACCGTCGCGGTTTGTATCTGCCGCCATCATAAGCCATTTATTCTTAATTGTACTGCCACAAATTGCGACATTACTAACAATTGATTTATCTATATCATCAATCAAACCGTCGCCATTAACATCACCATAAATCACAACCGTGTACATTTTAAGCAGAGCACCTGTCTTTCGATTATAAACAGTAATCACAGTACCTGTACCTACTAAATCGTCATCCTGAAGTTTGAAACCATTAATATCGTGAATTTCGATATATGTGTCCGTTGTTTCAAGTTCTGCTATAATTTCTACTACACTGTTGCCATCGATGTCAAAGCCTTCTGCATATCGTTCTTGCTCGTTAATAACTATTGACTTTTCACTTCCGCAAATTGTGCATACACCATTTTCGTCATAATCATGATACGGAATAATGTTTACATAAGCTCTTTCTACAAAAGCGCAAGTTTCATAAGCATAATAGACAGTTTCATGAGTGCTATCAATAACAGGAAGCAAATCTTCTTCCAAAGTTTGATAGAACAATATTTCACCCGCATTTGAGTTAAGAATATGGGTTACCTCACCGCTTACAAAAGCATCTGTAGATTTAGCAGAGCCAGAAAGTTCTGTATTGCTGCCATATCCAATGGCTACACCTTCATAAAGTGTGCTGTCATAATAACAATTTGTGATTGCATCATCATTAACACCGCAAATTCCACCTACACGATAATCCGTTGTGTCTATTGTTGTGGCACTATAAGAATTCTTAATTTCGCCTGTTGCATCTGCACTACGCGAATAACCAGCAATGCCACCAACAATATAAGTTGAAGAAAGTGACGCAGTATTAGCACAACCATTTATTGTTCCACCTGCGTTATAACCGGAAACACCGCCAACATACATTGTACCGTTGATATTACCCGAAACTGATGCTCTTTGAATTGTACCCTCTGATTTGCCAGCAATACCACCGACATAATTTTCACCACTAATTTGTACATTTTCAAGTATTACATCATAAACTTTTGCATCAGCTCCCAAGTAACCAAACAAGCCGGTGTAATCAGCTGCGGAAATATAAAGATTAGAAATTGTATATTCACCGCCATTGAAAATACCATTATATTGTGTAGTTGAATTTCCTATAGGGGTAAATGAACTTGTTTCTTCACTACATTCGGTTGACATATCAATATCTCTGCGTAAGCGAGCATTAAGAGAATTGTAACCGTCTTTTGTATTTACATATTCAGCGAAAAGAGTTAAATCTTGCGGAGTATAAATATCAAAATAGTTTATTCCGTTCTCTTCAGAAAATCCACGAACAGTAAGCATACAAGTTGTTGAAATACCGTTCGAGGTTGTTGCACGAATAAGAGTTGTACCCTCACCTACTGCAGTTATATTACCGTTAGAGCCTATTGTCGCAACAGTTTCATCATCTGATGAATATGTAACAGTTTTGTCAGTAGTATCTGACGGCAAAACTTCAGCAAACAACTGATATGTATCACCCAAAAGCATAGATTTGTTAGTGTCACTTAAAGTTATTTCTTCGGCTTCGACAATTGTGTCGATTACTGTTACCTCTATATAAACCTTTACTCCGCTTGAAGCAGTAGCGGTTATTGTAGTCTTACCTGCACTTTCTGCGGTAATTAACCCTGTCCAATAATCAACCGAAGCAATTGAAGTTGATGATGAGTCATAATAAATACTATCAGTTGTGTCAAGAGGGTCTAAAATCATTTCAGATTGATATATTTCACCGACTTCAAGAGTTATTGCGGTTTCTGTGAAAGAAATTGATTCTGCCGGCACATATACATAAACCGAACAAGTATCGGAATAACCATTATCTGTTGTGGCTGTTATTGTTGTTGAACCAGGAGCAATACCTGTTACATTACCATTCTGGTCAACGGTTGCTATTTCGGGATTCAAAGAAGTCCATGTAACTGTGCTTGAGTTTCCTTCAGGTGAAGTTGACAATGTAATTTGCTTCTTTTCACCTCTATCTATCGAAACATAGGAACTGCCATCATTTATGGTTATGCTTGTCGCATGATTTGTAACCGTTGCGGTACAAGTGCCTGTAAAGCCCTGTACGGTTTTGAATGTGATTGTTGCCACTCCCGGCGAAAGAGCCGATGCTTCTATACTTGTTCCACCATAATTTGTAATTTTTAAAATGGACGAGTCACTACTTGTAACATCTGTCAAAAAGTCACCTGAGCCTGAAACACCTAAAGAAATACTTTTTGAAGAAGTACCTCCCTTATTAACTGAAAAATTTTCAAGTGATGCCGATGTATTAGGTGTCATTACATAAATATTACAATTTGCTTTATTACCGTCGCTGTCAACAGCAGTAATTGTCGCGGGGCCAGTACCTGTGGCAGTTACTTTACCCGAATTGTTTACAGTTGCACTACCATAAGTTACCAACCAGGAAACATCGTTTGTTACTGCACCGTCTTTATAAGCATACAATTGTAAGGTATCACCTACTATTAAATTTTCATTGGCAATATTAAGTTGCAATGGTGAAGCAACATTCTGTAATACAGGAAATCCGCTATTGATATTACCACCCATAGACCAAGTGTCAGTAAAGTCCCACTCAATATAATTATCTTTTTCAGTCATTTGACTTGATGTTAACAAGCAATTTAGTGAATCGTTGCTTATTTCACTTCTACAAGAATCCTTGTTTGTGTAACTATTATTTGCGATAGCGCCTAAGCCACTAGTATTTCTCCTATCACCTTCAGCCACTAGTCCACCTGAATTATAACTCTTAATTATTGTGCCACTTCCATCTTCAATCAACCCACTAGCACATGACACTCTATGGCCTTGTAAAGTCGTCACATTACCTATATTATAACAGTTGGAAATAGTAATATCATAACTATTTCCGCCAACTAATCCACCAGCATACGAACAACCAGAAGAAGAAATAATCATTCCCGAATTATAACAGTTTTGTATTGTCGCACTTCGACTATTTGAATATCCGACTAATCCGCCACTATGAGATGTGCCGCTGCCACTATAACTACTACCTGCACCTTGAGAAAAGATTTTTCCTGCATTATAACTTTGCATTATTGATAATCCGTTACTGTCGTCTATAGTTCCAATTAGGCCGCCTGAGTAACCGTTGTATGTATCCGATGAAATATCACCAGTGTTATAACAATCCATTATCGTAACAATACTTTCTTGTGCTCGTCCTATAAGACCTCCAGCAAAATCTAATCCTATAACAACTCCTATATTAGCACTGTCTATCATTGAAATCGAACCAGATTCTATATATCCTACAAATCCGCCAGCGTAATCATTAGTAGAAATATCACCGCTACTTGTAGATTCTGATATAACAACACTTTTATTCGCGTAACCAATTAAACCACCAGCATAATTTGTTCCAAAAACATCACCACTATTCTCAGCAGTAAAGGAAACTTCTATATTTGAGAACCCAATTATACCGCCTGAATATGCCGTTTCGTCTTCATTAACTGCTGTTACATCTGCACCGTTGGAAAAACATCCTTCAAACACACCTTCGTTTATTCCGCAGATGCCGCCAACATTAACTGCATTTATTCCGCCGTCAGATTCAACTGCACCGCTTAAAACCGTGCAATCGACAACTGTTCCCATTGCTGTATTCTGGCCTACAACACCGCCAACATAACGAGTACCATAAACAAAAATGTCAGAGAGTATTACATTTTGAATTATGCCCTCATTACAACCAAAAAGACCTGCATATTTGCCCGAAAATATATTAAGGTTTGAAATGGTGTATCCGTTACCATCAAATGAGCCTGAAAACGCACCGCTGTCAGCATTGCCGATGGGTGTAAAATCGACCTCTTGCAAATCAATATCTGCGGTCAATATATAATGAGCAGTTACATCGTTATTAACATTCTGCAATTCTTCTGCCGTTGAAATTTTATATGGATTTTCCTCTGTACCCAAGCCCTCGGCACTTACAGTTAAAGAAACAATATCCATCGAAATTATTAAAAGCATTGACAGTATTACTGCCGTAATTTTTTTGAGTTTTTTCATAACATATTTCCTCCTATGCGTCGCAACCAGTTCCTGAGGTTGTAGGTTCTTCGGGTTCTGTAGTCTCTTCCCCTGTGTTATCTGCTGACAAATGTAATATATTAACCTTGCCTGACGCAGTATAAGTGAGTGTAAATGTGATACCCGATTTTGAAGTATTGTCAATTGTTATGTCGTTAACATTTATATCTCTTCCCGAAACAACTTGTGGCAATTTACTTATAAACACAACATTTGGATTGTTCCATGTTCCGCCCGAAACAGTTAAATCACCTTTAAAGGTTATAATCCCTGTTGCGTTTACTGTTGACGAGGTGATTTTTGCATCTCCGCCAACAATCAAATTGCCATAAACATCAAGCGTATCTGAAGTTGACTTCAAGTAATCTGCAACATTCATCGTTGCCCCCTCATTGACAATGATTGTTGCACCATTTGAAGTAACATTTTGCTTCACATTAAGAGTTGCCCCCTCTTCAACGGTAAGAGTTGCACCCTCAAGTAAAGTTAAACCACCGTTTATTGTAAGAGTTTCACCACTTTTTATTGTATAATCACCCGAAATAGTAAAATCGCCGTGTGAATTATCCCCATCAATATAAGTTGCTCCGTCTGCCAATCTAATATTGTGACTATTGATTAGATTTCTCGTATTGTTCACATACTCTTCTTCAACATTGATTATGCTATCTACTGTAAAGCCTGTAAGCGAAGAATTATCAATATGCAGTTTTTTGACCGTAGTTGTACTTGAATTATAAAATCTTTGTGCCACTTTTGAATTAAAATTCAAAAAGTCAGGAGCAAATGTCGCAGATGCACTAACATCGCCTTTAATATTCAAAGTTCCACCACTGAAATTACCGGAAGAAATCATATCACCTTTTATTGTAAGTGTTCCGCCTGTGTAATCACTTGTAATTTTTGCATCTCCGTCAACTAAAATTGTTCCGTTATTAGTAGTCGTGCCACCAAGTAAAAGGTCGCCCTTACAAGAAATGTTTCCTGTTTCTGCAATAGTCAGCTTTCCGCTTGATTGCTGATATCCAATAGCATTAAGTGTAACTTCATCGCCTACAACAATATCACCTGTGGCAAAAATATTACCTTTTACAGTTGCAGAATCTGCACAAGTCCAATTTTCTGCCGATATACTGCCATTTATTGTATTGCCATTAAGCTTTGCCATTCCGGTAAGTACAATATTTTTACCATTAGTGTAAGCTGATGTACTTGAAGACTGTAAAGTATCGGTAACATATATTTTAGAAGTGAAATCGACACCACTCAATGAAACATTCTGGTTATTAAGTTGTGAAACGGTTAAAGAATTAGATGAATTTACTGTTTGTGGTAAGAGTCCCACAAAATCGAGTTTTGAAATTGATGGTGTATCCACAGTAATATTCAAATCCCCGTGAAGTTTCAGCCAATCACTACCTTTTATTGTTCCACCATCGTATTCTGTATCACCTTTAACAATAGTTTCGCCATTTAACATCAAGGTTTCACACTCATTAGTTATGTTTAGTCCATCATTAAATGTTGTTATACCGCCAAAAGTAACATTGCCGTAAATATTTGCTGTTCCACCAATCGTCAACGGCTCTGTAGTTAAATAATTACGAAAACTAAGACTATTTTTAAAATAATTATCTGCAATTTTACAATTACCCGTTACAAACAGATTTTCTGATGTTCGCAATCTCGTGGAATTACACACGAGGTATTCTGTAACTGTCTGCTCACCACTGATTTTAACACCTTCTTTTACATTACTGTTAAAGTAAAGGTTTGTATAAGTGCCTGCGCCAGAAAGAGTTTGTATCCCTCTCTCGTAATATCCGTCTTCAAAAGTCTTTGTTCCATTACCGCAGATATTTACCGCGCCTGTAAAGCTGCCGTTATTTGTCAAATTTCCATAAATATTTGCCGTTGTTGTTTCAAGTGAAATTGTTCCTGAATTGTCAACATCATACAAATTGATTTCGCCGTTTTGCGAAGAAACATTAATTGTTCCTGTGTTTTTAAGTTCTTCAATTATATCGAAAGTTGCATTAGCATTATCTAACGAAATATTTAAAGTAGAGTTGTTTTCGACACTACCAAAAGCAATCTTTGCACCGTCACCATTTATAATTTCAATGTTTGATTCTTGTGTAACTGTCAATGTTGGCATAAACATCTGAATCTTTTCACTTAATTCATTGTTTCCAATCAGTTTAATTGTTCCGCCATTCAGCTTTAACGCACCCATTAAGATTACATCAGCTTCAGGGAATGACATAATCGAATGATTTTCTTCATCTCTCAACACGGCATAAATTGTTTTAGCATCATTGCTTAAGTTCCATACATACAGTTCGAGTGTTTCACCCTCATCAACAGAAAACTCATAACTGCTTGTAGGATAAACTGTGCAACCTAAAATAGCGTCGATATTTCCCTGATATTTTTTGTCAATATCTTCTTGAAGTTTACTATTACCTAGTAAAAGTCCCATAAAAGACTCTGTTTGTGAGCACACACTTCCATATGCCTGAGTTTCACCATACAAACGAAGCTTTTTAATAAATTCCAAATCGTCAAGACATTTTTTTGCATTTTCATCTGTTTTATCAGCCTTGTAAACTATCAAATCATCTAAAAATGTATCAGTTGCAGAATTTATTATATTGTTGATATATTTACAAATGTGAATTTTCTTCGCTGTATCTTTAATATTTGTTGCCTTATCAGCGACCCACACACCAAGTTCAATACATTTGCCAAGTTTAATTAGGTTTTGGCTTATGCCATTTGTCATAACATTGTTAGACGCATCGTAATAACCAATACGCTTGGTTAAAAAGTTGTCAAAAAGTTTATGCCCACCCTTAATAACCGATGTACCAATGGTATCTTGTTTTTCCAAATGATTAATAATTGCATCATAAGCTAATGCTTGGTCGTTGCCTTGGTCGTTGACCATATCCATATATACATTAATTGTATTTGCCAGGTCAGTGTCGTCTGTGGTTTGCTTAATTCGTTCTAAAACTTGAACCGTTGTTTCTTTTTGTGCCATCAATGTTTCAAAAAGCATTGCATATTCAACAGCAAGGCTTCTGAGTTCTAATGTTTTTCCATAACCTTTAAGTAAAAAATCTATTTGTGGTGCAAGATATGTTGAATAGTCTGCACTCATAAGCCATTCCGAGTGTTCCTGCGAACCTTCTTCAAGAGATTTTAATGGATTATATGCCATCGCATCTATTGAAAAAACTGATGATGAAACACCAATGATTTTTTTAGCCCAATTCTCATAATCTGAAATACCCTCACATCCAGGAATGCTCACCAACATATTATATAAATTATCTTCAAAAGCCGGCAAAAAATTATCTACATAATCTGTAAAATCTTCTGCACTCTCAAAATATCCCGCTGACAATAATTCGCTACTTGCTACACATGCATTTTGAAAATCTGACAATCCTGATAATAACTCTGCACTTTGGCGATACCTTTCCAGCTCTGCATCTGCCTCAAAAAGAGTTGACCCCCAAGAAGATGTATAATCCTTCGAAAGAACTGCATTGATAATTGCTTCATATTGCAAATCTTCTACACTTTTTACATGATTATCAATGTAATCAATTAAGCTTTCATCATCCACTAAGCCAAATGTATTTAATAAAATGACAATTGTTTCCTGCCCAAGATTCTGAACATAAGTACTTGCATTATCTCCCATTTCCAAGCAATCAACCAGCACCCTGAACGCATCATTCTCAGTATAATTTGTGATTACTTCTTCCATAAAACTTTCTTCAGTTGCATAATCCACCAATTCTGTATATGGATTATTATCAGTTTTATCAAAAACTAAAGATTCAACTACCCAATAACGATTTTCTAAAAGTGATTCAAGAAGCAAAATGTTAGCATCAACTTCTTTTTCTTTAGCATATGAATACATCCATACACTACTTGCACTAACAAGAAGAATAACCGTCATAACAATAGCAAATATTTTTCTTATCTTCATTGCGAAACAACTCCTACAATTATTCAATATAATTTTATCAAACTAAAATTACGATATCTATATGCTAACAGAGTACATTCGTAGAAAAAGTTGTGTTTTATACTCTGTCAGCATACAGTTTTTTCTGTGTAACACCTTGCAAAAGTTGTCGAAATTATGTATTCTATATGTATATATTTTGTTGGTGTATTGAGGTGAAAAAATGAAGATATGTCCTTTTTGTAATGCGGAAATTCCTGAGGAGTCCGTATATTGCCTTAACTGTGCATCCGTTCTTAATGAACGACAGATATTCCCGGTTGTAAAAGATAAAAAGAAGAAAAAAGCAATCGTTCTCTTATCACACAAAAAAATTATGAGTGCCGTTGCAATTGTTTTATCGCTTGCTATTGTAGTATCGTCCTGCATTTTTGCACTTCATTCTTCAAGAGATGACAAGCCTAAAACCGAAGAAAAGAAAACAACATTAGTACCTGTAACAAAAGATAACGGTGAAAGCGTTACTGACGACAATGGTGAACAGGTTTTTGAAGTTACTGAGATTACCGAACCCACCACTGAAAAGCAAGGACTTTTAGATAAGTTGTTCGGCAAGGATGAGGATGAAACCAAAGATAAAAACACCTCTGAAACAACAACCAAAAAGCAAAGTTTTTTAGATAAAATATTCGGTAATGATGAAAAAGAAGAACCATCATCGTCAACGACTACCGAGCCTGAAGCAACCACAAACACTGAACCTTCAACTGAAGCTACAACTGATAAAATCGAAATCTCTTCAACTACCTCAACTACGGAAAGCACTACAGAATCCACTACAATTCCTGTAAGTGATGCTGAATATTGCACATTTGAATACGAAGTATATCAATGGAATTCAACAACTCAAGTTGTTCGTATTACTAAATATACAGGAAATGCAAAAGATGTCATTATACCCTCAAAAATAGAAGGATTATATGTTTATTCTGTTGAGTCATACGCATTTAACAACAATCATTTTATAGAAACTGTTTCTGTTGAGAATGACCCAACATGGCCTCTGTTAACATTTGGAAATTCGGCATTTAATAACTGTTCCAAACTTCATACAATAAATCTTCCTATCACCAAAACTGGATTTGGTACTTCAATAGCAGAAAAATGTTATAGTATGAAAGCCATCAATATGAATAATAAGAACTATAAATTTGAAGATGGTAAACTTTATTTCAACGGTTCTTTTGGTTGGGTACTTATATATTGGTGTCCCGCAACCGCAACTGAAACATATACAATTCCCTCTTGGTGCGTTGGAATTGAACATGCTTGCAATCTTGATGAGATTTCAAATCTCAAAACAATCAATATTCATAAAAACTGTACTATGTTTCCATCTGGTAGATTTATTCACAAAAACCTCGAAAACATCTACATAGATGACGCAAATCCTAACGGATATGATATAAATGGTATCGCCATTTATACGGGAGCAAACGACAGCACAAGATATGCTGTTTTTCCGGGTAGCAACAAAACGAAGGATTTTACAATTCCCGACAACACAAAATTATATGTAGCTGCTTCATTTTATACAAATCCTTATCTTGAAACATTAAGAATTTCCAAAAACGCTCAATATACAAATAAAGCTGAATTATTCACCAACTCAATATTCACCAACCTAAAAAACATATATATTCAAAGTGGTCATGAAAACGAAGAATATATAAAAAGTAAATTTAAAGGAAATATTTATATATATTGAGGTGCTTTTATGGCAAAAACCACTACCGAATTATTAAGAGAACTGAAAAGGCAAAGTTGTTCATTACCCGATTATCTTTCAAACCACAAAGAAACCTTTGTTGTTGAAGATATTAAAGCCTTTTGGGAAGAAATCATCAATAAAAAAGGTTACTCAAAATCCAACATAATAAACAAGTCAGATTTTAGTTATTGCTATTTTTATGATGTAATTAACGGCAGAAAAATGCCTACGAAAGATAAAGTTGTACGACTTGCGTTAGCTATGAAAATGAATATTGATGAATGTCAACAGGCACTGAAAATTTCAGGTCGCTCGGCACTTTACCCCAAGGTGCGTCGCGACAGTGTGTTAATATACGCTATTGAAAAGCATTTTACGGTTACCCAATGCAACGATTTGCTTGCCCAACACGGAGAGGATGAGTTGAAATAGAATTTAGCAATAACGAGCTTCTTGATTATATTGAAAGCTCATTTGAAAAATACTATGAAAAGAAGATAACCTTTAAAGAAGAACAGCATTCCGCGTTATCTCTTTATCAGCATAAAGACACCGAGAAATACATAATAAAAAGATTTTCAACTAATCCAAATGACGATGTATTCAGATGCCTTAAAGACAAAAAGCACAAAAATCTACCTATGATTTATGAGGTTTGTGCCGATGATAAAGGAATAACCGTGCTTGAAGAATATATTGATGGCAAACGGCTTTCAGAAATTTTATCTAATGATAAAACATTAGATAAAAAGACTGCTTGCAAGTACGCTGTTCAACTTTGTGACGCACTTACATTTCTTCATTCTGTAGGAATAATTCACCGTGATATCAAGCCCTCGAATGTCATAATAAAAGAGGACGATACGGCGGTGCTTATTGACCTTTCAATTGCACGGTTTATAAATGAAAAAGAAAGTGACACGCAATCATTAGGCACACCGGGATATGCTGCACCTGAGCAATTCGGCATTTCGCAATCTAGTAAGGCAACTGATATTTATGGCTTGGGAGTATTACTCAATATGATGCTGACAGGCTCGCACCCGTCAGTTGATTTGCCAAAAGGCAGACTTAAAAAGATTGTAGAAAAAGCAACATCAACACAAATCTCAAAACGTTATAAAAATGCTGAAAAAATGAAAAAAGCATTGAGAAATATTTAATGAAGACCATTAAAAAGCATATTTTAATGTTTTCCAAAAATAGTATTACTATAATAAATGATTATAAATTTTATAATTCTAGTATAAAAATGATAACTATTACTTATTCGTTGTTGTAATTACATATTTTTTATGGTACAATAAGTGCAGAAAGGAGCGATAGAGATGTCACCAAAGAATTATTCAAAAAGAATAACGGCAATAAAAGTTGCGGATACACTCAATAAAATCGAAGGTGTTCCAGTTTCTGATTATGCTCGTGAATTGTCTGACAAATGGGCAAAGGGCGAAATCACAGGTAGTCAAATGAAGGCAGCTCTTATCGCCGCACATAAGAAGGTATAATTTATGAACGATTCGTACTTATATGAGAATAGTACTGTTCTTAAAAATCTGCTTGGCATCACTGATGAAAAAGAATTAGATATTGCTGAAGCAGAATTATCCCGAGCAAATATGATGCTGTTGTATGAAAACGGATTTTCTGATTTTTCATCCAACGGCATTTGTTTTATTCATAAAGAGTTATTTAGCGATGTTTATAAATGGGCAGGACAGTACAGAATAATCAACATTCAGAAAAGAGAAAAAATTCTTGCAGGTAGAAGTGTATGGTATTCCAACTGCACTGATATTGAAAGAGATTTAGAAAAAGCATGGAAGAAAATCAATAAGGTTGATTGGGCAAAGTTATCAAAAGATGATTTCGCGAAAAATATTGCTCATTGGTTCCCTGCCATATGGCAGGTTCACCCATTCCGTGAAGGTAATACTAGAACAATTGTAATGTTAATCACATTTTTTGCAGAGCATTATGGATATTACTTTGACCAAGAGCTTATGGCTGCAAATGCAGGTTTTGTAAGAAATTCATTTGTGCTCGCAAGTCTTGGTGAACATTCTGAATATGAAGATTTAGAGACAATCCTTTGTGACGCAATATCTGACAAACCAATCAAATATACGTATAGTGATGATACAAGCGCTGAAAAGTCAGAAAAATATGCAAAATATGATGATGGAAATTACGAGCCGACCAAACATGAATACATAGAATAGTAAAAGACTGAGTATTATGAATATACTCAGTCCTGTTTTTTATAGCATCAAAATGTCATCGTACATTATATAAATATAACGAAGGAGTTTGAATATCTCAATTCGGGAATTTAGGGATATTTTAGGAATAAAATGCAAGTCAGATGCAAGTCAAATGCAAGTCAATTTTGCAAACATTTTTTCTGTTCCGAAACATTCCGTCTGCTACATCATCAAAATAGCATCAAAAATATAAGTCTAGCAACACACATTACCACAAGAGTTTGCATAAGCCTAGAAGAATTTTTTTGAGCCGTATTTATTGTTTAATGCGTAGTAAAATTTACACCTGTATATTTGATGCAAAAAGTAGTAGAAACTACGGAAGGCATCACAGCGACCCTGCTACAAATGGCTAAACAGCGTGGTTTCTTGATTTTGCAGTCAAAATGCGATTGGTTAGTCCCATTTGCAACCCATTTTTTGAAAGTGCGGAAATCCTTGACACAGCACGCATTGCGGGCTGTTGTGATTGAGGAATGGGTGCTTTGCAACCCTTCCTCTTTTTCCTGCAACAAAATCGGACACACAAATTTAGAGTAAAATACGGACTTTTTTTGTTTGTATTGAAAATACGATGTTTTATGATATAATGGTTTTAACAAATGAAAATTGTCGGAGAAAGATATGTCAATAGGATTAAAAAGAGGAACAGTTACTGTTGAACCACATAAAATTGAATGGGAAATATCAGCTCAGAAAACAATCAGTATTTTGAAGGAAATACTGAAAGAAAACATTATTGATGCACAACACATTGGCAGTACATCAATAAAAAATATTTGTGCAAAGCCTATTGTAGATATTGTTGTTGGGGTTAGCAGTTTTGATAAAATTATGAAACACAACAATACTTTAAGTAAAAACGGAATAATTTATCGGGGCGAAGACCATCCTAATCAGCATCTATATATTTGTGGCGATTTAGATAATAACATTCATACACATTATATCCATGTAGTTATTTGGGGAGAAAAGTATTGGAACGATTACCTAAATATGCGTGACTATCTTAACGAATATAAGGATAAAGCTGAAGAATATTCAGAGTTGAAAGAGCAATTAGCTAAACAATATCCAGAAGATAGAATTGCGTACACCAATGGCAAATCTGAACTTATTGAAAACATTTTACAGTGTGCTGAGGAATGGCGAAAGCAACAATGACAATTACAAAATCCTTGAAAGTTGTTAAAACTCTCAAGGATTTTTATTTATTGCGAGGATGCGAATTAATTTCCTTTATTGGTGCTGGCATAAACCCGTCACACTCGCTCACAAATCGTTCTGGAATCGTTTTCACTCTCGGTTTGGGATTGTTTCTTTATTTCATTGTGAAAGCCTCACAAATCATCATATATTTTGAAGCAAAAAAGAACCACTCAAACTGAGTAGTTCTGATTTGAATTGTTATTTAATAGTGCATATATTGTAATAACTCATTGTTAGAATGTGAATTTGAAAATATTCTTTCCTGTTTTAGGGATTTCATATTCAGATGGTAATTCAGGGCCACAGGAATGTGAGCCCACACCTCGCATTGCAAGGTCGATACAAACATTAACAAAATCGTTTTCTTCCAACTCAAAAGAGTGAAGTGTTTCACAAAGCTGCTTTGTTGTGTAAGGATTTACCGAAAATGAAAACGGTTGTTCCGCAGTAACTTTGAATAAATCCTTTACTGCCATATACTTACAAGCATAGTGGCTTCCTGATTCCTGAGGTCGAATATATTTATGGTCATAGTTTTCTTGAGCAGAATTTACATAGTATCCATATTCACAAGCAATGTGCTTATCCACATAACTCTCTGTTGGACCAAAGCCTGCATAAGAAAAGTTTGCACAGGCCTTATCTACACCAAACTCAATACCAAAGCGTGGGAAATTCTCCACATAATCAGCAAGTTTATATTCAATTGTTGCAGTTAACGTGTTGCCTGAAACCTCATACATTAATTCAAATTCTGCTGCAGGCATCAAGCAGTTGGCAGCAAGACAACCCTTGAATTTGTATGAATTTTCTTTCTTTTCGCATGATAAAATGTGAGGTCTACAAGAGTCAAGATGACATCTGCCAATCCAATGTGGGATAAGGTCACGGTCATTATCGGTATATCTTGTGATATTAAAGTGCATTGGTACACGAAGAATTTCTTTTCCGTCAGCTTTTATTGATGTGATTTCACCGGTATGCTCATTTACCTGGATATCAATTGCTGATGAAAATTTATATGTACTTGTAGGAATATCAACAATGTTTACTTCTGACTTGGTTTTGCCTCCATATACTGCTTTCATTTCAAGTGCATTTGATTTAATTTTTCTGTCAGGAGTTAACAAACCGTCTGCACAGAAGTTTCCGT
>CALFTO010000090.1 GCA_937916195.1 uncultured Clostridia bacterium | reverse complement strand
TGATTGAAACGTCGAATGTACCGCCGCCAAGGTCATAAACCATAACCTTCTGGTCGTCTTCTTTATCAACACCATAAGCGAGTGCTGCTGCTGTGGGCTCATTGATAATTCTCTTAACCTCAAGACCTGCAATTTTACCTGCGTCCTTTGTAGCCTGACGCTGTGCGTCTGTGAAGTATGCGGGAACTGTGATAACTGCTTCTGTTACGGGAGCACCGATATAAGCTTCAGCATCAGATTTAAGCTTTTGAAGAATCATTGCTGAAATTTCTTGTGGAGTGAAATCTTTACCGTCGATGTTTGCTTTATAGTTGCTACCCATATGTCTTTTAATTGATGCAACTGTTTTGTCGGGGTTTGTGATAGCCTGTCTTTTTGCTACCTGACCAACCATTCTTTCGCCTGTTTTTGAAAATGCTACAACTGATGGAGTTGTTCTTGCACCTTCTGCGTTAGCGATAACTACGGGCTCGCCACCCTCGATTACTGCTACGCATGAGTTTGTTGTACCTAAGTCGATACCGATTACCTTTGCCATAATTTATTCCTCCTAAATGGATATATACTAAATATTATTAACTGTTATTAACAGTTTAGTTTACAACTTTAACTACTGCAGGGCGAATTACTCTGTCGCCCATTTTGTATCCTGTTGAAAATACATCCGAAATACTGTTTTCGGGAAGATTTTCGTCTTCACCGTGCATTACTGCGTTGTGAATGTTGGGGTCGAATTCCTCCCCTTTTTCACCAAAAGCTTCAACTCCGAGCTTTTTAAGGGTTTCGCCGTACTGATTGAAAATCATTTCAATTCCTTTTTTGAATGAGTCAAGGTCAGTAGCCTCGGCACTCATTGCACGCATAAAGTTATCATATACGGGTAAAAATTCGCCGATTGTTGATGCTTTTGTGTCGCCGTAAGCCTGCTCTTTTTCTTTTTGTGAGCGTTTACGGAAGTTATCATACTCTGCCATAACGCGAAGAAGTCTGTCGTGCTCTGCAGCAAGCTCTTCTGTGAGTTTTTCTTCTGCGGTTGGCTCTGCAACTTCTTCAACAGTTTCTTCAACTGTTTCTTCGGGCTGAAGATTTTCTTTTTCTGCCATGTCAATCCTCCAAGGTGTCGGACATTATGCTGCCGACGATTTCTGTTAAGTATTTTAAGCTCGGAATGAGCCTTGCATAATCAATTCGTGTAGGTCCTATAAGACCTAAAGTGCCACTGTCTTTACCGCCAACCGCGTAATGTGAGAAAATCACGCTTGAATCTTGCAACTCGCGGTATAAATTCTCTTTGCCAATCAGCACATTTGCGTCAGTGCCCGATTTATGATTTGAAAAGAGATTTGTAAGAGGCTCGCCGCGTCTTAAAAACTCCATCAATTCATATGCGTTGGGGTAATCTGTGTAGTTAAGCAAATTTGACTGACCTTCAAGCAACAATTGTGTTTGCTCGGTAAGCTGTGCCAAATCTGAAAGTGTTACAAGCAAGGGCGAAATCGCCAATGATTTACTGCCGAGTGAAAGTGCCAAGGTTTGAATAAGTGCTATGCTCACTTCACTTGCGGATTTACCGATAAAGTGCTGTGAAACTATATTATAAAATGTTTCGATTAATTCGAGATTAAGCGCGATGTCAGTTCTGCAAACTCGGCTTTTTAAAATTCCCGATGATGAAAGCATAACCATCATTGCGGTGTGAGTGCCGAGGGGAACTAATTCAACTCTGCGAATTACCGCATTTGTGTCGCTTGGTGTTGTTGAAACAACTGCACAGTTTGTAAGCTCTGCCAACACCTGACCTGCCTGCTCTAAAATTTGCTGAGGTTCGCCGCCTGCGTCGGAAAGTCTTGCTTCAATCAATCTTTTTTCGTTGAGGGGCAATTCATAACGGTTCATCAGTTTATCGACATAATAGCGATAGCCAAATTGCGAGGGAATTCGACCTGCTGATGTGTGGGGCTGGTCAAGGAAGCCTAATCGACTTAACTCTGCCATTTCGTTACGGATTGTAGCACTTGATACGGGGATGTGCGAAAACTCAAGCAAGGTTTTTGAGCCCACGGGCTCGCCCGTTGCAATGTAGCGTTCAACTATTGCGGCAAGGATTTTTTCTTTTCTCTCGCTGAGCTGCATCTCATCACCCCTTTTTGTTTGGTTTAGCACTCTCGTGATTAGAGTGCTAACTCTGTTATATAATATACATTCTTTTGTAAAAAATGTCAAGGAAATAATTGTAAATAAATTGTTAAAATGCAAAATGCAAAGTGCAAAACGCAAAGTTTTGGGTCTGCGACGCGGATTATAATTGAATCCCTCCACCGTCTTCGACGGTCCCCTTCCCTTTAACAAGGGAGGCATATATCAAATGTATTGACAAAAGCGGAATACTATGGTAACATATGCATATGTAACATAGGTATTTAATTTTTAAGGAGGAAATATTTATGGCAAAGAACGATTTGATGCACGGTAACACAAGTTTATTAGTATTATCACTTATCGGCACACAGGATATGTACGGTTATCAGATTATCAAGGAGTTAAAGCGCAAGAGTGAGAATGTTTTTGAGCTTAAAGAGGGCTCACTCTACCCTGTTTTGCACGCACTTGAAAATGAAAAACTCATTACATCTTATATTGAAGAAACTGATTCTGCCCGCAAGCGCAGATATTATAGCATTACCGACAAGGGCAGAAAGGAATTAGCCGACAAGAAAGAAGAATTCTTCACCTTTACAACTGCCGCAAGAAAAGTACTCACTTTTGCGTAAGGTGGTGAGAATATGAGAAAAATAAAGGATTTCGATACTGAAAAGAAAATTTTCATAGGCAAGGTTTTAGACCATATACATTATAAAAAGCTACACACAAGAATTTATGAAGAAATTTCAAGCCATATGGACGATATGTATGAGGATTTCAGTGCGAATTGTGATGATGAAGTTGAAGTCACAAAGAAAGTTCTTGAAGAAATGGGACACCCACACTATTTAGGATTGGAACTCAAAAAAGCAAACAGGGTAAAACTGTTTTGGGCGAGAGTATTCAAAATTGCTTGTATTTTCTTAACCTTGCCGATATTATATTCCACCTATGTTTTAATTACTCATATCGGAATGGAAGTATCAGATTATTTTCATGCTTATGATATTGAAAAAATGGAACAACGCATTATAGAAGACTATAACGACGGAGAGCCAATTAAGTTATTTGCAGAAATTGAGCACGAGGGTTATGTTTATAGGTTTTATATTCCTGAAAAACCAAAAGACTATTTTACATATTACTATACTCAATCCATAAAAATATTCGACATCAGCATAAAAGATAAATTTGGAACACGCGGTGGCGGAGGCAGAGAAATCCCCGAAACGGGCAATTCAAAAATGTTTATACTTGATAGTGCCGATTGGCATGGTGATATTCTTCATATTTATTACGCCCCATCAATTCCTAAATATATGAAAGTGTATTTTAAACCGATTGACCAAAGCACCGGACTTGAACCATATTGGAGTGATTTTATCGAAATACCTCAAAATGCTACTTATGATAACCCTCAATATTTTGTAATCGACTCGCCTGCCGGTTATAATTATAGTCTATATGAAGAATATAACGAGAACAAAGAGCCTATTGATTATTATGGAAATGTGAAAATAAATGGTTGACAATAAATTAAAATAAGTATAAAATATATACAATATTTATAAAGCGTTGAGAAAGAACGACGGGCAAGTTGAACTTTCAGAGAGATTTCGGTTGGTGCGAGAAATCAGTTTGGTGCTCTGAGACCACTTTCGAGTGTCGGTGAAAGCGTTAAGATTTAAGCCGTACCGTATGACTGCGTTAAAGTCGTTTGAGTGGCAAAGTAATTATATTATTTTGCAATGCGGGTGGAACCGTGGAATGTTGTTTTTTTAGCATTTCATCCTGTAACAAGGATGAAATGCTTTTATTTTTATTTAAGTATTTATTTGTGGGTCGTGCAAAGAGGAATCCCTCCACCGCTGACGCGGTCCCCCTCCCTTTAACAAGGGAGGCTGTCAGCTGCTCCGACCCCCGCAGAAAAGGAGAAATAGATTATGATTAAGGTAACACTTAAAGGCGACGTAATTAAAGAATACGAAGCCGGTACTACTGTTGCAGAGATTGCTAAATCCATTGGTATGGGTTTATACAAGTCTGCTTGCGGTGGTAAAATCGACGGAGTTTATTGTGATTTGAGAACAGCAGTCAATGAAGATTGCAATCTTGAAATCGTTACATTTGATGAAATTGAGGGTAAAAAGACATTCTGGCACACAGCTTCTCACATTATGGCTCAGGCTGTTAAAAGACTTTATCCCGATGCAAAGCTTGCAATTGGTCCTGCAGTAGACAATGGTTTCTATTATGATTTTGATTCAGAGGTTTCATTTACTCCCGAAATTCTTGAAAAAATTGAAGCAGAGATGAAGAAAATCGTTAAAGAGGACTTGCCTCTTGAAAAATTTGAGCTTTCACCTGCTGAAGCTTTATCTATGATGGAAGAAAAGGGCGAAATCTACAAGGTTGAGCTTATAAACGAGCACGCTGACAAGGGTGAGCAAATTTCATTCTACAAGCAGGGTGAATTCACAGAGCTTTGCGCAGGCCCTCACCTTATGTCAACAGGCGGGGTTAAGGCATTCAAGCTTACATCTTGCACAGGTGCTTACTGGAGAGGCAACGAAAAGAACAAGATGCTCCAGAGAATTTATGCAACTGCATTCCCTAAGCAGTCAGCACTCGACGAACACTTAGCTCAGCTTGAAGAGGCTAAAAAGCGTGACCACAACAAGCTTGGTCGTGAGCTTGAGCTCTTTACAACAAGTGAGTTAATCGGTCAAGGTCTTCCCATTATGCTCCCCAAGGGTGCAAGAATTATTCAAACTCTTCAGCGTTGGGTAGAAGACGAAGAACAAAGACGTGGTTGGTTGCTTACAAAGACACCATTCATGGCAAAGAGTGACCTTTACAAAGTTTCAGGCCACTGGGACCACTATCTTGACGGTATGTTCGTTTTAGGCGACCCCACGAAAGAGGAAGAGGGCGAAGAAGTATTTGCACTTCGTCCTATGACTTGCCCGTTCCAGTATCAAGCATATCTCAACCGTCCTCGTTCATACAGAGACTTGCCATTAAGATATAACGAGACATCAACTCTTTTCAGAAATGAAGCATCGGGCGAAATGCACGGTCTTATTCGTGTTCGTCAGTTCACAATTTCAGAGGGTCATTTGATGTGTACTCCCGAACAGTTAGAGGACGAATTCAGAGGTTGTCTTGAGCTTGCTATTTATATGCTTAAAACTCTTGGTCTTTACGAAGATGTTTCATATCGTTTCTCACAATGGGACCCTGCAGATACAGAAAAATACATCGGTACTCCTGAACAGTGGGACGAAGCACAAGGAATTATGGGCAAAATCCTTGACAATCTTGGAATTGAATACAAGATTGGTATTGGTGAAGCAGCATTCTACGGTCCTAAGCTTGACATTCAGATTAAGAACGTATTCGGCAAAGAAGACACTCTTATCACAATTCAGGTTGACCAGCTTCTTGCTGAAAAGTTCGGTATGGAATACACAGACAAAGACGGTACAAAGAAAAATCCATATATTATTCACAGAACTTCAATCGGTTGCTACGAGCGTACACTTGCTCTTCTTATTGAAAAATATGCAGGTGCATTCCCGCTTTGGCTTGCACCCGAACAGGTAAGAATTCTTCCTATTGCTGACCGTCATCACGACAAGGCATTTGAAATCAAGAAAGAGCTTGAAAAAATGGGTATGCGTGTTACTGTTGACGACAGAAGCGAAAAGACAGGCTATAAAATTCGCGAGTCAAGACTTCAGAAGCTCCCCTATTGGATTATCGTTGGTGACAAGGAAGTAGAAGACGGCACAGTTTCAGTTAGCAAGCGTGGTCAGGGTGACATTGGCTCAATGGACTTCGATGCTTTCGCTGCTATGCTTAAAGAAGAAATTGATAATAAAGTAAGATAAGGGGAAAACTTATGTCTAATCCACTTACCGTCACGGTTATTACCGACACACATTACTATTCTAAAAAGCTTGGCTACACAGGTGAAGCATACAAAACCGCTGACAACAAAAGCGGTGTATTGCTTGCCGAGGCTCGCGAATTGCTTGAAGCCGCATTCACACAGATTGCAAATGATACAAGAACTGATATAGTTCTTCTTTCAGGTGACACAACAAGCAACGGTGACTATGATTCTCACAAGGAATTCATTGAAATGCTCCGCGATTTAAAATCAAAGGGCAAGAGAGTTTATGTACTCACCGCTACTCACGACTACAAATGGGACGGAATGACCCACAGATATGAGGGCGAAGAGAGAATTCCCGTACCTGCCGCAAAACGCGAAGAGCTTTTTGATATGTACAAGGAATTCGGTCCTGACGAGGCTATTGCAGTTCACGAAGAGAGTATGTCATACATCATTCAGTTGGCTGACGGATACAGACTTTTTGCTCTTAATGACGACACAAACAGAAACGGCAAAAGCGGTTTTTCCGACGAATGCTTTGAATGGATTACCGAGCAGGCAAATGACGCAAAGGCTAACGGTCAGTTCATTATTGCAATGACACACCATCCGCTTATTGCACCCTCACCTATGTATGAAATTATAGGCCGTGGCGATATGATGGGTGATTACGATATTCGCCGCGAGCAGTTGGCTGATATGGGTATTCAGTTTATGCTCACAGGTCACACTCACGTGCACGACATCGACAAGCACATAAGCCCCAAGGGTAACTATTTCTATGACATTTCAACTGCTTCAACAGTTGGTTATCCCGCAACAATCAGAACAGTTGTTTTTGACGCAGAAAGCAAAATTGTTTCAACAACAACTGATTTTATCACCGAGCCTGCAAATATTGACACAAAGGGCAAGGATTTGCAGACTTACCTCGCAGACCACTTAATCGGTATGATTAGAGATGTAATCAAAGCCGCGGGTGAAGATATTGACAAGTTTGCAGATATGGCAACTGCAATCAGTATCAAAAAGAAGGTTTCTTATAAAATTGGTTGGCTTATAAAACCCATTTTCAAGGCTCTCAACAAGCTTAAAATCGGTACTGTGGGCAACTGGACACGTGCTGAAACAGGACTTAAAAAGTCAGATTATGCGGATATTAAGGATAAGGGTGTTGTTGATTTTATTGTTGACCTTGTTCTTAACCTTTACGGTGGCAAGAGCCTTTACAGCCCTGAAGATAATGAATATAAAATTACAATTGGTCTTATAAACATTATTGATTCAATTATTAAGGTATTACATATTCCGCTTAAGAAGCTTATCAAGGTTTCTGACACAGTTCGCGGTATTGTCGAGCCCTTGCTTTACAACGCAGGCATTCCCGCTTATGACGCGATAATTCCCATTATGCCCGTTTATGAGGGTGACGAGGTTGGTCCAATACCCGAACCACCCGCAAAGCCCGACACAGTTAAAGACAGTAAAAAGGGATTGCCGATTATAATTATTGCAGTTCTTCTTTTACTTACATTCCTTATCCCCATTATCTGCATCGGTGTTCCCGTACTTCTTATCGGTTACATTGTAAACGAGATAAAATATAAGGAGTATTTAAAAGATTAATCAAAAAACTAAACCGCTCGGTTAATTCGGGCGGTTTTTATTTGTGCAAATAATGGAATTTTCGGTTAATATTTCTACTAATGGTACAAAATAATAAGGCAAATGGCATTTTTAGACTAAAATTTTCTATTTTTCTTGATTTTTCTACTAAAATGTAGTATAATGATGTCATATATTGAGGGGCTATACGCATTTTTGAGCCTAATTCGGAGGTATTTATTTTGAGCGGAGATTTACATTGTCACACAAGATTGTCTGACGGCAGTTTAGGCATTGAAGATTTAATTATTTTTGCAAAGAAAAAGGGTCTTGAAACTATTGCAATTACTGACCACGATTGCCTTGCAGGAACTGTTCGCGGTAAGATTATCGGCACTCGTCACGGAGTTCAGGTTATCCCCGGTGTTGAGCTTTCTGCAACAGACGAAGAAAATAATAAAAATGTTCATATTCTTTGCTATTTACCCGATGCTCCCGATATGCTCGAAGGTCTTTGCAAAAGAAATTCTCTTGCACGCAAAAAAGCTGCTCATTTTATGATGCTTCAGGTTGCAAAGCGCTACCCCATCACCACAGAATTCATTATGAAATGTGCTACGGGGTCTACAAATCTTTACAAAAAGCATATGATGCAGGCTCTTATTGAATGTGGTTACACAAATTCATTCAACGGTGACCTTTTCAAAAAGCATTTCACAAAAGATGGCGAGGACTGTATTCTTGTAACACCTAAATATGAAAATATTAAAGATGTTATTGAGGCTATTCACACCGCAGGCGGTATTGCAATTCTTGCACACCCTGTACTTAGCGGTTGTGTTGGCAATATTCTTGATTACAAGGAATTAGGTCTTGACGGCATTGAGGTTTACCACCCAAGTACAAGTGACGAAGAACAAGCAGAGCTTTGCAAGCTTGCAACGAATAATAAGCTTCTTATTACCGGCGGAAGTGATTTCCACGGTCTTTACAATGAATATAATGTATCGTTGGGAGACTATACTACTCCTGATGACGAATTACACAATCTTTTAAGCTATAAATCAAAGCAGAAGAGATTGCAGAAGAAATTAGCACAGCAGGCTGCTGAATAAAACCACCAAGGAGGTCTTTTATATGATTTTTGACGACAGCGATGTTAAAATCTTTAATGACAACAAGACTTCGGACTCCTTTGACGAGGTTTCAATAATTTCACAGATGACCAAGAACCGCAGTAACGGTAACGCACAAAAGGCAAAGGATTTAGGCAAGTGCCTTGCAGAGCGTTTTGTTGACGAGCCTCACTTGCTCTCAGAGCTTGAAGCGGAAATCGGCGAAATTCAGCGTGACGAGAACACAATGTATCAGATGAAGGTGCTTCTTATATTCACCGCTGAATACTGCATAAATCATTTGTTACCCAATCCCCTTTTATCTAACACAGCGGTAAACGCTTTGTATGATACAGTTAAGAAAAAAGCATTTGAGTTTTATGACAGACTTGACGATGCGGCAGAATACAGCTTCTATTACCTTGCGGTGAGAAAAGGCGTGGATATCCCCGCAAATATCGGTGTGTCTTTTGCAATGCTTTGCGGTATGGATAAGGATAAATATTATCAAAATCTCGGCAAGCGACTTTTTGAGGTTGCAAACCACGAAATTGAAAAGACAATTGACAGTTTTGAGTTTGTGAAATAAGACACAAAAATAACCGATAGGATTTACCTATCGGTTTTATTTTTTATGAATCCCTCCACCGCCTACGGCGGTCCCCCTCCCTTTAACAAGGGAGGCTTTTTATAAAAGATTATTCATCTGATTTGTTTTTCGTTTTATAATATCCTTTTGTTACAAAATATGTAACTGCGATTGAAACGAGCGCCGTTGCAACAGCCACAACTGCCATTGTGAGATAATAACGGGGCTTTGAAATCATATTATTTTCATTATAGATTTCGTTTTTAATACTTTCCCAGAAATCTTTCTTTTCGGTTGTGGGCTCTGTGGTGTCCGGCTCAACGGGTGTGGGGTCAGTTGAGGGCTCGGTTGAAGATTGGTCTTCGCTTGAAGGCTCTTCAGTTGAGCTTGGTTCTTCTGTTGAACTTTCGGTTACGGGCTCTGTTACGGTGATTTTGTAAGTAACAGTCCAACCGTTTGATTTTGCGGTGACTGTGGTTGTGCCAAGGGCTACGCCCTTAACTGTACCGTTTGAAGAAACGGTTGCGATATTTGTATCTGCAACAGACCAAGTTACAGAATGATTATCCGTTGCATCTGCGGGAACTTTTGAAACCTTAAGGTTAAGTGTACCGCCCATTTCAACTGTTTTTGAGGTGTTACCCGAAGCGGTTATCCCTGTTTGTGCAACATTAACGGTCACCTTGCAGGTTGCAGTTTTACCACCTGCTTTTGCTGTGATTGTAGCAGTACCGCCACCAACTGCGGTAATTTTACCGCTGCTTGAAACCTTTGCAACCTTTGTATTTGATGACGAATATGTAACAGTTTTATTTGTTGCGTCCGCGGGTGAAACCGTTGCTGTGAGCTGACTTGTTTCACCTTTTTTTAGTGTTACGCTTGATTTGTCGAGTTTAATTCTTGTGACGGGCACTGTGACTGTTACTTTACCGTTTGTAGTTGAGCATTCATAGGTTTTAGCATCAGAGTCAATATTTTCTGTACTGGTAAGAGTGAGAATTGATGAGCCTGAGGTTTTGAGAATTTTAAATTTTACGGTAAATACTGTTCCGCTTTTTGCACTGAACATACCTGAAAAATTAACTGATGAGCCTGTATTATTAAGGCTACCGCTTGAAACAGCACCGCCCTTACTACTGCTTACATACTGCAATTCTGACGAGTTATATCCGAGCATTACATTTGCACCCCAAATTTCAACACTTGAGGAGATTTTTACACTAACAGTTACAGTATCGCCCTTTGCACCGCTGACACTTGATGCGGAATAGTTTACACTTGCGGCGTTTACGGGTAAAACGCAAGTTGAAATAAGTATTATAAAAGCAATTAAGATTGCTGAAATTTTTGAGGTCTTTCTCATATCAATCACCCAAATATAAAGTATATATATAATGATACAATATTCGACAGTAAAAGTCAATTGAGATGAGTTGGGAAAATAAGGATAAAACAAAAAACGGCAGAGGAATCCCTCCACCGCCTATGGCGGTCCCCCTCCCTTTAACAAGGGAGGCAGAACACATAATTATTAATTATAAGTTTAATACTGAGCTTGCGATTGCGAAGTAGATAAGAAGTGTTACTGCATCTACGATTGTTGAAATAAACGGGCTTGACATTACAGCCGGGTCAAAGCCGATTTTCTTTGCGATTACGGGAAGAATTGAGCCCACAATCTTTGCAAACATAACTGCCGCAACCATTGTGACGCTTACAACAAATGCTACCCACACGCCAACCTGGTCCAAAAGCCACAATTTAAAGAAATTGACAACTGCCAATATAATTCCGCAAACAAATGAAATTCGGAATTCCTTAAAAATAACCTTGAAGGTATCACGGAATTCAATATCACCAAGCGACAGACCACGGATAATTGTCGCCGAGGACTGTGCGCCACAGTTACCGCAAGTACCGGTAAGCATTGGGATATAGGCCGTGAGCACAACGCAAGCAGTGAGTGCGCCCTCAAAGTGATTGATAATTTTCTGCGTAAAGGTTGCAGAAATCATCAAGAGCATAAGCCAAGGAATACGCTTTTTAACGGTTTCCATAACGCTCATTTTAAGATATGGCTTATCAGTGGGGGTAATAGCCGCCATCAATTCCATATCCTCTGTAATTTCTTCCTGCATAACGTCGATAGCGTCGTCAACGGTGATAATGCCGACAAGACGGTCTTCGCGGTCAACAACAGGAAGTGCCAAAAGGTCATATTTTTCGAAAAGGTCGGCAACGACCTCTTTATCTTCTCTGGTATTAACAGAAATAATGTTATCTTCCATTATTTCGCGGATTTCTGCATTTTCGTCAGAAAGCAACAAATCCTTTGCAGTTACAACGCCCACAAGCTTACGCTTTTCGTCGGTAACATAACAGGTATAAATTGTTTCTTTGTCAACACCTGTTCTGCGAATTCTTGTAAAGGCATCTGCAACGGTCATTGAGCGTTTGAGGTCAACATACTCAATAGTCATAAGGCTTCCCGCAGAATCCTCGGGATATTTGAGAATTTCGTTGATACTCTTTCGGGTATCTGGGTCAGTATGACGAAGAATACGCTTAACAAGTGTTGCGGGCATTTCTTCAATAAGGTCAACGGCGTCATCGACATAAAGCTCATCAAGAACCTCACGAAGCTCAGAGTCACTGAAGGCACGAATAAGCTGTTCCTGATATTCGGGCTCCATATTAACAAAAACTTCCGCCGCCAATTCTTTATTAAGCAAGCGATATATAAGAGTCAGGTCACGCTCGTCAAGCTCCATGAAAAGCTCGGCGATATCCTGCTCGTTCATTTCATCAAGCAATTCTTTTAGCTGCTGCCACTTTTTACGGTGGAGAAGCTCGGTTAAAAGCTCATGTGTTTCCATACATTTCACAACTCCTTTTTAAAATTTGGGTTTGTGAAACACGGCGAGTATTTTAAAACTTGCGGACAGTTACCTGTGCCGCGGTAATACTCGGAGGTTTCGCGTTTGTACTTCGGTACGTGTCCACTTGTTTTCACTCCTTTAAAAAATCTTAACTTAAATATTATCTTATTTCATTTTTAGTTTGTCAATAGAAAAATTCAATAAAAATCACCAAAACAGACATTTTTTAAGTTCGGCATTTTGCACAGTTGTTTTTCAATCCATTTGGTAAGTTTTAACGAAAATCGGTTTTTCGCGTTCATTTTTTGTTAAAAATTGTTTTTTTAATTGAAGAATAATTTATTTTATGCTAAAATGTTCAAGTATGTAAAATACTATTATAAAGGAGTGCAAAAAATGAGTTTGTCTCAAACAATCAAATCGAAAATTTCTGATTTTCGAGTGTATTGGAACATTCCAATGCCGGGTCGTTATATGACCTTTAAAGAAATCGCTTCTTATGCCGGTGGCGGTATTGGTGCGTATTTCTTAATTTATATGGGTAATCAGCTTGCGTTGAACACCAACAACATGGTTATTGGTGATGCAATCGGTATTGCTCCCACCCATATGTACATTCTTTACATAATCGCTACTATTGCCAACATTCCGCTCACAGCTATCAGAGCAAATATGATTGACAACACACGAAACAAGGCAGGTAAATACAGACCTTACCTTATTTCAATGGGTATCCCCACTGCTCTTGTTGCTTTGGCATATGTTTGGTTCCCATATGAACAACTCAACACATGGTTTCCACAGATTGCATATCAAGACGAGTTAGGCAATCCCGTGCTTATGGGTTATGTAGCTAAGTGTGTTATTGTACTGTTGATGAACTTTATTTTACAGTTCTTCTTCGGCTTCTTTAACGATTCTTACACTAACCTTATTCACGTTCTTTCACCTAACACACAGGAAAGAACCGATGTTCTTTCAATCAAGAGCGTTGTTTACTCATTAGCTCCCTCTATTGCAAACATCGTACTCCCCATCGTAGCTCAGAATTTCGCAAACAACGATATGTACGATATCAAGGTTTACCGAATCGGTTATCCTATATTTGCAGTTCTCGGCTTTGCTCTTTCTTGCATTGTTTATGTGAACACAAAAGAAAAGATTGTTCAGGCAAAAACAAGAGTTGCTCAGGTACGCTTTGTAGATGCTTTCAAAGCTGTTGCAAAGAACAAATATTTCTGGATTATTGCTCTTGCCGGTTGGCTCGGCTTCCTTGAAGGTGCATACAGCCAGATTATGTCATGGGTATATACCTACGGCCATGCTTGTAACGGTACAACAATGGGTATTATCAACACTATCGTTGGTAACGCTTCAATGTGGGGTATGATTATTGCACCCTTCTGCATCCGTAAATTTGGTAAGAAAAAGGTTCTTCTTGGCGTTAACTTTATGAACGTTCTCTGCATTCTTGCCATCGGAATTAACAAAACAAATATTTTTTGGATTGCTTTGTGCGTGTATTTCAACTGGCTCTTCGGTGCATTTGAACAGATTACAACTCCTGCTATTCAAGCAGACATCAGAGACTATCATCAGTACAAAACAGGCGAACGCATCGACGGTATGTTCTCAACAGTTCAAACTATCGGTAACGTGGTAACACTTGTTACTTCCCTTGTTCTTCCTGTTGTTTATGAATCATACGGTATCACAGAAACTAACGGATATGAAAGCCCTTATGACATTCTTGATGTAACAACCGGTGAACCCGGTCTTCTCGAAAAAGTTGTGGGAACACTCGTTCTTATGGCGGCATTCGGTGCTTTTCTCAATATGGTTCCCTATTTCTTCTATGACCTTAAAGAAGTTCAGCAGAAGAGTATTGTTCGTATTCTCAAAATCAGAGCTTTGTTTGAAGACTACGGAAACGGCATTATCGATGACGGAAGACTCGTTGAAGCAGTTGACATCATCAACGATGCAAAAGAATATGCTAATGCCGAAGAAAAGAATGTTTCTAAAAACGATTACAAGTCTATTAAAGATAAGGCTGAACGCAAAGCAGCTAAGAAGGCATACAAAGAAGCCCGTGTATTTAACGAAGAAATTGCCATTTCTAAAATGGTTTGTGCAGAGCTTAATAAGTTCTCATCACCATTATTTGAAGCACAGGTTAAGGCAAATCAGCCTGTTCTTGACGGCGGACTTGAAGGTCTTTTCAATGCAAACTATGACGAAATAACTGCAGAGCTTGCATCAGCAAAAGCTATGCCAAAATCAACAGAAGAAGAAAAAGAACTTCGCGGATTCCTTATCGAAATCGCTCAAAAGAAAAAGGATTCTTACAAGACAATCAAAAAGCACTATCCAACAATGGAAGAGTTTGTTCAGCCAGACTTTGCTGTTCTTGAAAGCTGTTTCAATAAAGAAGATGAGTGCGATATAATTCTTAAAGACCTTTATCTCAAGCTTAAAGATGCAAAAAATGCAAAAGACAATTCACTTGTTGCTGAGCTTAAAGCAGAAATCAAAAAGGTTGAGTTAGAAAAGAAGATTGCACAGGCTGATGCTAAAGAAGAAATGAATAAGCACGCTCGTTTCAACCGCGCTGCAAAGCCTTATCTTGATGCTGAAAAGCTTCTTGTTCAGAAAGAAAACTACACTCACCTTGATGATATTATGGCTCTTTATGACGACGCAAAGGTTCGTTATGAAGCAAAGATTGCAGGTGACAAAGAAGAAGCTTTGAGAAAGCAGAAAGAAAAAGATGAAATGACTGCTAAACTCAAGGCTGAAAAAGCTGCCAAGAAAATGGCAAAGAAAAATAAATAATTAAACACAATATTAAAAGCCGACTCATTTGAACAAGTCCAGTAAAAACGGACAATAGAAAAAAAGCACCTCCTATGGTAG
>CALFTO010000089.1 GCA_937916195.1 uncultured Clostridia bacterium | reverse complement strand
CGTCGTCAACAATGATTTTTGATGCACGACAGCTCATATGCTCAAAAAATGCGTGGAGCATTGCGCCGGGCAGAGTAAGAAATTTAACGATGATATAAACTATTCTCATAACAAATCGTATCCTCCGTCCATTACAATATCTTTAAGTGTCTTTTTACCCTCGCGGTATTCAGTAACATCGTCAGTAAACGGTGTTGCATATTCGCCCGCCTCGGCAATTTCAGTTTCAAGTGCCTCAAACGCAGCTTTATCACCATTCTGGAGTGCAAGCATTGCGTACATATCACGAATCTGAATATCAATTGTGCCCATCTGTGACTGATATTCATAGCTCTTGGTCACTGCTTCATAAGCCTTTGTGTAATCCTCAAGCATAATATAGTTTACGCATTTCTGCATTTCAAGAATGTAGCCATATGAGGGAAGAAGTGCAACAGCATTGTCAAGGTCGCCAAGCATTTCAAGTCCGTCGTCACAAACACCGATTGCCTTATTGTAATCAGCATCGCGATAACGATAAATCATAGAATACACAAGATGATAGTCAATTCCCTCTGTATTGAGAGCAAGAATTTCATCAGCAATCTTTTCTGCCTTTTCGTATTCGCCAACGCCAACATAAGTATTTGCAAGAAGCGGAGTTACAAGAGTGTCGAGTGACTTATATTCAGCTGCTTTTTCAAGGAATTCAATATAAACCTCTTCTGTCTTGCCTGCTGAATAAGCTACTGAATATTTATAAAGCTCAATCCAACCCTCGTCATAGATATAAACCTTTTCTGTACCGTCGGGAGTGTATTCCTCATCGGTTTCGTCATAGCACATACTGCCCTTCACATAAATTTTCTTACCTGAAAGTGAAGAAAGCATATCAATAACCTCTTGATAATTGTTGTCGGTTATTGCCGCATAATTATAAAGATGATTCTGAATTGCCGAAGCAGTTGCCTGCAAAGTTTCTATTTTTTCTTCTGTTTCGCCCAATTCTTTATATGTGGGGAGCTTTAACAATGTTTCGTCAAAATACTTGTTAATTGTTGAGAGTGCAGATTCGCGGTCAAGCAAATCATAGCAGAGAAGCGCATCTCTTTTATGAAGTCCGAGATTTTTGCCTAAATCTTCTTCACTAAGGGTGTTGAGCGCCTTATCATACTCTGCGCGGGCACTGAAAAGCTGATTGTTTTTATATGCCTCGTCACCGCGCTTCATTGTGGAGAACATTGGTGTTTTAACTGCGAAGAGGAACACCGCCGCAACTGCAATGCAAACACACGCAATGACTGCCACAACACCTTTCCAGTCATAAGGATATTTCTCTAACAATTCCTCACAGTCTTTACAATAAGGGCTGTCGGGATTTTTTTCTGTTCCGCAGGGTCTTTGTCCGCAGATTTCACAAAGCTTTACTGCTTCTTTCTTTTTTGCATCTCTTGAAACGGCTCGGGGGTTATAGCCCTCAACCTCAAGAGTTGTAGAGTCAGCCTCTGCCGCTGTTTCAGCATCCTTTACCGCCTTGTCAAGCTCTTCCTTGAAAATGCGGGCAAGGTCTTCCATTTCACTCTTAAGCTCGTCTTCGGGAGTAGCCCCAAGCTTTTCTTTATTTTCGTCCAAGGTTATTCCTCCTTAGAAATTGCTTTATACTGCTTAATTTTCGTTCATTCCGCAGCATTTCTTGTACTTTTTACCGCTACCACAGGGGCAAGGGTCATTTCTACCCACTTTTTCGCCCTTTTTAATGGGACGTTTTTTGTCACTACCGTCAGTAGAGCCACTTGTAGCAGTAATTTTTGCCGCCTGCTCACGCTTGATATCCTCTTCACTCTTAAGCTGGAATGTAAGAAGTGTTATAACTGTACCCTCGCGGATAAGCGAAGTCATTTCATCAAACATATCGTAGCTTTCCATACGGAATGCAATTACGGGGTCCTGCTGTGCGTAAGAACGAAGATAAATTCCGCGCTTTAATTCTTCCATAGCGTCAATGTGGTCCATCCAACGCTTGTCAACATTATGAAGAAGCACCTTTCTTTCAAGCTCTTTCATAATTCTTTCGCCGTATTCGGCAGTTTTTGCATCATAAATCGCCATTGCCTTATCAAAGAAATATTCTTTGAACTCAGGGTTCGATTTATCTTCGATGCCCTCTTCTGCGAGGAATGAAAGCTTTTTGAGAAGTCCTTTTACATTCCAATCCTTTTGGTCGTTAACCTCAGGACAATAGAAATCAACTGTTTCGTCAATAAAGTCGCCGAACATTTTAAGAATTGCCGCATGAATATCTGCACCGTCAAGCACCATATTGCGCTGGTCATAAATCTTCTTTCTCTGCTCGTTCATAACGTCGTCAAAACGAAGAACATTTCGACGAGCGGCGAAGTGGTTACCCTCAACCTTTTTCTGTGCACCCTCAATCATATTTGTCATCATTTTAACTTCAATCGGGATTTCGCCTGCACTCTTAAATGTATCAAGAATATTATAGAAACGGTCGCCCGCGAAAAGTCTAAGCAATTCGTCTTCAGTTGAAAGGAAGAATTTACTGTTACCGGGGTCACCCTGACGGCCTGCACGACCTCTTAACTGATTGTCAATTCGGCGTGACTCGTGACGCTCTGTACCGATAATATACAAACCGCCTGCCTCGCGAACTTTTTCTGCCTCATCTTTAAGTTGGTCTTTATATTTCTTTTCTAATTCTTGATATGTTTTTCTCGCTTCAAGAATATCTGTGTTATCAGTTTCTGCAAAGCCTGTTGCCTCGGCAATAAGCTCGTCAGAATAATCCATTCTTCTCATTTCAGCGCGAGCCATATAGTCGGGGTTACCACCCAAGATAATGTCAGTACCACGGCCTGCCATATTTGTAGCGATTGTAACCGCACCTAAAGAACCTGCCTGAGCAATAATCTCGGCTTCTTTTTCGTGATATTTAGCATTGAGCACATTATGTGGAATTCCCGCTTTGCGAAGTGCCTTACTTAAAAGCTCACTCTTTTCAATATTGGTTGTACCAACAAGCACGGGCTGACCGTTTTTGTTGCACTCTAAAATTTGCTCAATAATAGCCTTGAACTTTGCAACCTCTGTTTTGTAAAGGACATCTTCTTCGTCATTACGCACCATAGGTTTATTTGTGGGGATTTCAATAACATCAAGCTCGTAAATTTCTTGAAATTCTGCGCTCTCTGTCATTGCTGTACCGGTCATACCTGAAAGCTTGTTATAAAGACGGAAATAGTTCTGGAATGTGATTGTTGCAAGAGTTTTTGACTCGCGCTCAACCTTAACATTTTCTTTGGCTTCAATAGCCTGATGAAGTCCGTCAGAATAACGGCGACCAATCATAATACGGCCTGTGAATTCGTCAACAATAAGCACCTGACCGTCTTTTACAACATAGTCAACGTCACGCTTCATAACACCGATTGCCTTGATTGCAATGTCAATATGGTGCTGAAGTGTAAGGTTTTCCATATCTGCAAGGTTTTCGACACCGAAATGCTTTTCAGCCTTTTTGATACCGTTCTGTGTAAGTGATGCGGTTTTTGCTTTTTCGTCAACAATTACATCGTCATCGTCAGAAGCTACACTTTCAAGCCCCTGCTTTGAGTCAACCTCTTTAACACGGGTGAATTTAAGTCTTTTTGCGAAATCGTTAACCATTTTATAAAGGTCAGTTGACTTGTCACCCATACCTGAAATAATAAGTGGTGTTCTTGCCTCGTCAATAAGGATTGAGTCAACCTCGTCGACAACAGCAAAGCTGTGACCGCGCTGAACTCTCTGTTCTGCATAAGTCACCATATTGTCACGAAGATAGTCAAAGCCCATTTCATTGTTTGTACCATAGGTAATATCGCAGGCATAAGCGGCGCGTCTTTCTTCACCGTTCAAATCGTGAACAATAAGACCAACGGTGAGCCCCATAAAGCGATAAAGCTTGCCCATCCATTCAGAGTCACGACGTGCAAGGTAATCGTTAACGGTAACAATATGAACGCCCTTACCTGTGAGTGCATTAAGGTATGCGGGGAGAGTTGCAACAAGAGTTTTACCCTCACCTGTTCTCATCTCGGCAATTCTGCCCTGATGAAGAACAATACCGCCGATAATCTGCACGGGGAAATGACGCATATTAAGTACGCGGGCAGAAGCCTCACGACAAGCGGCAAATGCCTCGGGGAGAATATCATCAAGAGTTTCGCCGTTTTTAAGTCTTTCTTTGAATTCGGGAGTTTTCGCCTGAAGCTCGGCATCGGTTAATGCCTTGTATTCTTCTTCAAGAGCCAAAACCTTTTTCTGAATTGGGATTATTCTTTTAACCTCACGTGAGGAATAATCGCCGAATAATTTTTTGAATAGTGACATTGTGTTTTGTCCTTTCATTTATATTAAAGATTGACATTTTTCGCAAAAATGTTGAGTTTTTTCGCTTGCACACGAACCAACCCATTATATTTAGAGATATTATATCATACCTATTTAAAAAAATCACTAACAAATTGTTAATTTTACCATAAAATTTCTTGATTTTACCTATAAAATTTGCTATTCTTATACTGTATAGTAAAATCCGAAGGAGGTTTCAGCTATGACTGACCAAAGAACTCTTGCGTATATCAACATGTACGCAGTGCTCGGCACATTGGAAAACCTTTGCGAGCTTGACGATAAGGCTAAAGAAATTCTTTCTACTCTTGAAAAACCCGTTTCATTGGCTTTTGACGTTAAGAACGGTCCAAGTGCTACACTTACATTCTCTAAAAACGGTTGCCGTATGGATGACGGTGTCAACGCTGACTGCGACATTAAAATTCCCGTTGCAAACTGTGAAAAATTCAATGGAATTATTGACGGAAAAGTAACACCTATTCCAACAAAAGGTCTTACAAAAATTAATTTCCTTTTAAAAACATTCACAGCACTTACTGACAGACTTACAGAGGTTATGAGACCAAGCGAAGAAGCACTTAAGGATGCTGACTTCTTCCGTCTTAACACAATCTGCACATTCTACACAGTATCAGTTGCAATTTCACAGATTGGTAATCAAGATGCAATCGGCAAATTCAGTGCTTCAAACATTGTTGACGGTGATATTCAGATTGGCATTAAAGACACTGTTTATTCAACTATCCGCGTTAAAGATAACCATATGATTACAATCAAACAGGCATCTGACAAGCCCCGCGCAATTATGGAATTCTGTGACATCGAGCTTGCAAACGCACTTTTCGCAGGCACAGTAAACTCCATTGACCACGTGGGCAACGGTAACATTGTTATTCGCGGTCTTATTTCAATGGTTGACAATGTAAACCGTATTCTTGACAGAGTTGCATTGTATCTTGCATAAGGAGGACACTAAAATGAGTAAATTCCCAACATTTGATACCACAAAAAGCCGTGAAATGTTTACACGCGCTTCAAAGGTTATTCCGTCAGGTATTTACGGCCATTTAGGTCCCGCTGAAGGTCAGTGGATTCCTGTTAACAGATGGCCATCATTCTCAGAAAAGGCACAGGGCTCATACTTCTGGGACGTTGACGGTAACAAATATATCGACTATATGTGCGCATACGGTCCTAACGTTTTAGGTTACAACGACCCCGACGTTGACGCCGCAGCCCTTGCACAGTTAAAGCTCGGCAACTGCACAACTGCTCCTGCAAAGGTTATGGTTGAATGTGCTGAAACACTTGTTGACACAGTTGCTTCTGCTGACTGGGCATTCTTCTGCAAGAACGGTTCTGACACAACAACTCTTGCAACAATGGCCGCACGTGCACATACACATAAAAAGAAGATTATTTTCTTGAAATATTATTATCACGGCGATTTCCCATGGGCACAGAAGATTGACTACCCAGGCATTACTCCTGAAGACGTTGCAAACAACATTATTTGTCCTTGGTTTGACCTTGACGCACTTCAGAAAGCATATGACGATAACAACGGTGACATTGCAGGTCTTATTGCACAGCCTTATGACCACGGTAACTTTAAAGATAACGAAGTTGCTTCAAAGGAATACTGGCAGGCAGTTCGTAAATGGTGTGACGACCACGGCGTAGTTCTTATTATTGACGACGTTCGTGCAGGCTTCCGTCTTGACCTTGCAGGTAGTGACCATTACTACGGCTTCAAAGCAGACCTTATCTGCTTCTGTAAAGCACTTGCAAACGGCTACAATATGTCAGCACTTTGCGGTGGCGAGCATATGAAAGCAACTGTATCAGGTATTACATACACAGGCTCATATTGGATGAGCGGTGTTCCGTTTGCGGCTTGTATCGCTTGTATCAACAAGATGAAGGCTCTTGACACACCAACAATGTTCCGTCGCCTTGGTACAATGGTTACTGACGGCTTCAAGGCTGCAGGTGCAGAGCACGGCTTTGATTTGAGAGTTTCAGGTGAGCCCGCACTCTTCTATTTGAGAATTGCAAATGACGACAACCTTATGCTTCATCAGGAATGGGTTGCAGAATGTGTAAACCGCGGTTTGTTCATCACATCTCACCACAACCACTTCATCAACGCTTCACTTACTGAAGAGGACATCAAGAAGTCAATTGAAATTGCTGAAGACGCATTCTCAGTAGTTGCAAAAAATCACCCCGAAATTAAGGGTTAATAAGCAAATTTTACGGAAAAGGGATTCCGTTTTATAAAATTTTCTTGGAGGGAAAATTATGGCTAATTTATCAAAAGCAGAATGGCTTGCACTCGAAAAGAAAGCCTATGAACTCCGTAAGCTCTGCGTTCAGACAACGGTTTGGGCAGGTAGCGGACACTTCGGCGGCGGTATGAGTGTTATGGACCTTCTCACAGTTCTTTATCACAAGTATCTTAACATTAAGGTTGATGAACCAAAATGGGACGACCGCGACAGATTTATTCTTTCAAAGGGTCACGCAGCAATCGCTTATGCTCCCGTTCTTTGCGACAAGGGCTTTAACGATGTTGAAATGCTTAAATCATTCAACCTTTCAGGTTCAAAGATGGGTATGCACCTTGACTCAAACAAGGTTGTAGGCGTTGACGCTTCAACAGGCTCACTTGGTCACGGCCCATCAATCGCAGCAGGTACAGCACTTGCAGCAAGACTTCAGAATAAAGACTTCCTTACATATGTTGTAACAGGTGACGGTGAGCTTGGCGAAGGCTCATGCTGGGAAGGATTTATGACAATCAATCACTATAACCTTTCTAACTGTATCGTATTCATCGACCGTAACCACAATATGATTGACGGTAACACAGAAGATGTTATGAAGCTTGAGCCACTTGCTGATAAAATGACAGCATTCGGCTTCAACACAATCGTTGTTGACGGTAACAACATCGGCGAGCTTTGTGATGCTATTGACGTTGCTATTGAGAGAGCAAAAGAGCCTCAGGCACCTACTTGTATTCTTATGGATACAAAGAAGGGCGCAGGTATCAAATCAATTGAAGGCGACTACACATGGCACTATGGCGCAATCGACGATGCAATGTTTGAAAAGTTCAACAAAGAGCTTGACGAGGACTATGCAGCAAGAGTTGCAAGAGCAGAAAAGGAGGGTAAATAATTATGGCAGGCGGATTTGTTTATACAGCAGTTGACCAGACTGCGCTTTCTACAGCAGAAATTTACGGTAAGGCACTTGCCGATATTATTATGAAAGACCCCAAGGTTGTTGCTATCACAGCTGACCTTGCAAAATCAACAAAGCTTGGTGACGTTTTAAAGGTTTGTCCCGAAAGAGTTATCAACGTTGGCATCGCAGAGCAGGATATGTTCGGTGTTGCAGCAGGTATGGCAAGAGCAGGTATGATTCCATTCCTTTCAGGCTTCTCAGCTTTCACTTCAATGCGTGCTTGTGACCAGCTTCACACAGACATCTGCTATCAGAATGTAAACGCAAAGATTATTGCTACTCACTCAGGTACATCATTCGGTCAGGCAGGTTCAACTCACCACGCTATTACTGACCTTGCAATTACAAGAGCAATGCCAAATCTTACAGTTATTGTTCCTGCTGACGGTTTTGAAACAGCAAACGCAGTTAACGCAGCTTATGATAACTTTGGTCCTTACTACATTCGTATCAACCGTGGTTTTGACCGTGTTCTTTATGATAATATGGATTATGGCTTTGAGGTTGGTAAAGCGGTTGAAGTTCACGAGGGTACAGACATCACAGTTATCGCTTGTGGTTCTTGTGTATTCCAGGCTCGTGAGGCTGCTAAATTCCTTAAGAATGCAGACGGACTCAGCGTTCGCGTTCTCAATATGCATACAATCAGCCCAATCGACGTTGAGGCTATTCAGAAGGCAATTTCTGACACAAGAAGAATTATCACAGTTGAAGACCACCTTGTAACAGGCGGTCTTGGCTCAGCAGTTGCTGAGGTTATGGCTCAGTACGGTAAGGGCTGTGCATTCAAGATGCTCGGTCATAAGAGCTTTGCAATGATTGGTCTTCACGAAGACATTATGTCAGATGCCGGCATTGACGCTAACG
>CALFTO010000088.1 GCA_937916195.1 uncultured Clostridia bacterium | reverse complement strand
AGAGAGGAATCCCTCCACCGCCGTTGGCGGTCCCCCTCCCTTTGACAAGGGAGGCTTCGCCACCATCCTGTTTTTTATTTTTAATCATCTTCAACCATTATGGTAACGGCGTGCTCTTTGGTTGTAACCTCAACGAATTTGTGCATTCCGCCACTTTCACCGTCGAGTGTCCAATCGACCGGCTCGTCGAAGTAAAATTTAAAATGTTTACCTCTTTTAACAACAAGGTATTCATTTTGGAGAACATCTTTTGTAACGAACATTGATTTTACAATAGACACCAACTGTGCAGGATTTTTGGGCATACGGATTAAGGCTAATTCGTGAAGTCCGTCATCAAATTTCACACCTGCATTGGTGAGTACGGGGAATCCTGCGATTGAATAAGAATTTGAAACTCCGCCGTAGAAGAAATTGCCCTCAAAAACTTCGCCGTCGTCACATTCAATGCGTGCTTTATATCCCTTGAGCTTGGGCACTTCTTTAAAGGTTTCCCAATAATATGCGCCTCTGCCTATTTTATTTTTAAGTGATTGCTTTGCCTTGTAAGAAACATCGCAGAAATTACCAAAGCAAGAAACATAGATAAACTGCTCTTTACCGTTAAAGTCCCCAATATCAACGGGCATTTCATCGCCGTCGATTATAGCATCAACTGCTTTTAATGCGTCTGTGGGGATATTTACAGAATGAGCAAAATCGTTAGTAGTGCCAAGTGGAATATACCCGATTTTGCAATCTAACTCTTTTGTCATAACTCCGCAGATTGTTTCTTTAAGAGTACCGTCACCGCCAACACAGACGATATAATCCTTGCCCTCGCCGTATTTAAGTGTGACGGCGGTGGCATTTTTGTCTATTTCGGTATAACGAGTTTCAACCTCAAAATCTGCATCCTCAAATTTCTTTGTAATCTGAGGAAGATAATCGGTTGCACGGCGCTTGCCAGCGGTGGGGTTTACAATAAGCAAAAGCTTTTTCATATCAGAACTCCAATTTTTCATTAATATAAGCTACAAGCTGGTCGATAGGCATTCTTACCTGCTCCATAGTGTCACGGTCACGAACTGTTACGCAGTTGTCAGCGGGTGTATTGTCGTCACCAACAGTCTCAAAGTCAACTGTAATACAGAAAGGTGTGCCGATTTCGTCCTGACGGCGATAACGCTTACCGATTGAGCCCGCATCGTCATATTCAACATTGAAATGCTTTGAAAGCATAGCACAAATTTCGTCTGCCTTGTCGCCAAGCTTCTTTGAAAGAGGAAGAACTGCTGCCTTAACGGGAGCAATTGCAGGGTGGAAGCGCATTACAACACGACTGTCGTTCTTTGCCTCATCAACAACCTCTTCGTCATAAGCCTCTGTAAGAAGAGCGAGAAAAAGACGCTCAACACCCAAAGATGGCTCAATAACATATGGAACATATTTTTCGTTTGTTGTGGGGTCGAAATATTCAAGGCTCTTACCGCTTGTGTTGATGTGCTGAGTAAGGTCGTAGTCTGTTCTGTCTGCAATACCCCAAAGCTCGCCCCAACCGAATGGGAAGAGATATTCAAAGTCAGTTGTAGCCTTTGAGTAGAAGCAAAGCTCCTCAGGGTCGTGGTCACGAAGACGAAGATTTTCTGCGCTCATACCCAAAGAATAGAGCCAATCACGGCAGAAGCTTCTCCAATAATCGAACCATTCAAGGTCTGTACCGGGCTTGCAGAAAAACTCAAGCTCCATCTGCTCAAACTCGCGAACGCGGAATATAAATTTACCGGGAGTAATCTCGTTACGGAATGACTTACCAATCTGTCCAACACCGAATGGAACTTTCTTTCTTGTTGTTCTCTGCACATTTGCGAAGTTTACGAAAATACCCTGTGCAGTTTCGGGACGAAGATAAATTTCAGATGTTGAATCTTCAGTAACACCTTGGAAAGTCTTGAACATAAGGTTGAATTGACGGATATCTGTAAAGTTGTGAGCACCACAATCGGGACAAGGAATTGAATGCTCCTTGATGTAATCGCTCAACTGCTCATTTGACCAGCCCGCAACATTTGTGCCGTCAAAATTTTCAATAAGAGTGTCTGCACGGTGGCGAGTTTTACACTGACAGCAGTCCATAAGCGGGTCAGAGAAACCGCCAAGGTGACCTGAAGCCACCCAAGTCTG
>CALFTO010000087.1 GCA_937916195.1 uncultured Clostridia bacterium | reverse complement strand
TCTACAGGGTTCCTTTTACTTATCTCGTCGTTGTTTAATTTTCAAGGTCCAGTCTGTCCTACCCGTTTTCGCGGGTGGAATTGTATTCTAACACAACTCCGCGAGCTTGTCAACACTTTTTTGAAACTTTTTTAAGTTTTTTGTTTGCATCGATTACCTCTCGCAGACAGCTTTGATATAATATCACAACAAAATCGACTTGTCAACAACTTTTTTTAATTTTTTTAAAAATTTTTTCAAGGCTTTTCGACAAGTTTTCGACCGCTATATATAATAGTATATAAAGTGAAAATTTTGAATAAAAAAATCCCTTTTGGAAATGATATTAGCGAAAAATATTATCCGAGAGAGAGATTTTATGGATACTAAAAAAGATAAACGAACAAAAAAGAAATTGCTTTTTCAAATTCTCGCCATTATCCTTGTAAATGTGCTTGTGATTTCTGCAATCGCCTACACTTATGCTGAAAGCACACAAGCATTGTCGCGAATTGGCTCGCGCGGGCAAGAGGTGCGCCAAATTCAGCAGAAGCTTCGTGAATTAGGCTTATACTCCGGCTCAGTTGACGGAGTTTACGGCACAGCAACACAAAAAGCAGTTCGCCAATTCCAAAAGAACTGTGGAATTACCGTTGACGGCGTGGCCGGCCCGAAAACCTTATTATATTTAGGATTAGGTTCGGGCAGTAGTTCGTCGGCGGGAGGATACAGTTCGAGCGATGTATACCTGCTTGCTAAAATTATTGCGGCGGAGGCACGTGGAGAAAGTTATACAGGTCAGGTCGCTGTTGGTGCGGTAGTGCTCAACCGTGTGCGACACGCTTCGTTTCCCGACAGTATTTCAGGTGTTGTTTATCAGGCAGGAGCATTCTCGGCAGTGCGCGACAGTAACTGGAGTGTTTCGCCCGATGCCACGGCACAGAAAGCGGCACGTGACGCAATCAACGGTTGGGACCCTACGGGCGGCGCGATATACTATTATAATCCCGCAAAAACCAGCAATCGTTGGATAAGAACGCGACCTGTTATCACTACAATAGGAAAACACGTTTTTTGTAAATGACAAATACAGAGGACAGAATTAATGATATAAAAAACAAAGGTGGAGTTAATTTACTCCACCTTTAACTATGCAGAACTAAAAACTTTCAACAAAGTATTCCTTATTTCCCATATGTCCAGCAACAGTACGCCACCTTAACTTTGATGCACAAATCAAGGTTCCGTCGTAATTTGCAAGGTCATTTTCTGACAAGCCACCACAATCACACCAATAAATACTATCATCTTTTAAAATCATAGTTGCATCAAGTATCTCACAAGTGTAATTTTCGGTTATCGGAAATAGTCTTAATTGCCTTAATCCTACAAACTCCATTTCTATCATTGAATCATCTTCGAATTGACGCTGTATAATAACCCTTAATAGTCGTTGGTCATTCACGGGATACATTGATAATTTTTCATCTACATAAGCACCACTTACATATTTAATTTCCTTTATACAACTATCGTGAAAACAACAAACTCTTTTTAAGAATTCAAGCAAATCATTATTATCAACAATCTCTTTCCACATAAACAACCCTCCTCTAATTTTATTATGTCATTTGTTATTTATACTTTTCACAAAGGTATTGCATAGCTAAATGATAGCCCTCTAACCCTTTGCCGATTATATGCTCTTCGCAAGCCATACCTGCATATGAGATTTGGCGAAAAGCCTCACGCTTTGTTACATCTGAAATGTGAACTTCAACCGCAGGGATTGCCACAGATTTGAGTGCATCTAAAATCGCAACACTTGTGTGGGTATATGCCGCGGGGTTAATCACAATACCATCAAACACACCGTATGCGCCTTGAATTTCGTCAACTATTGAGCCTTCGTGGTTTGATTGAAAGCATTTAACTTCACAGCCGAGCTCGTTTGCCCAATTTTCGATTTTCTCAAGCAGGCTTTTATAATTGTCACTGCCGTAAATACCCGGCTCGCGAATACCAAGCATATTTATATTTGGTCCGTTAATTACAAGGATTTTCATATTCTTTCAAGCTCCTTTGCAATGCGCTCTGCAACTTCGTCGATAGTGCCGTTGCCGTCAACTTCAATATCTGCAAATTGGCGGTAAAGAGGCATTCTTTTTTCATAAAGAGCCTTTACACCGTGCAGTTGTGAAAGCGGGCGGTTATTTGTGGGCAATAAATCAGCATCTCGATTAATAAATACGATTATTCCGTTTTGCTTTAGGGGAGCATAATTTTCTGCTCTTGTAACAACTCCGCCACCCGTTGCGATAATTTGGCTCTTTTCTCTGCCCGCCAGCATTACTGCGGCATTCTCGCAATTTCTGAAATGCACTTCGCCGAATTTTTCTATAATTTCGGGAATTGGCATATTTTCCACGTTCTCTATCATCGAATCGGTGTCAACAAGTTCTTTATCGAGAATTCTTGAAAGCGCCGCACCGACAGTTGACTTGCCACAGCCCGCCATACCAATAAGAACAATATTGCACATTTCCATTTGCAAAACCTTTTCGATTTTCTCGCAAATCTCAGTATCAAGCTTTGTGTCAAAAAAGATTTCGTGTGCTTTTTTTGCCTGAGCCACAAGCATTGAAAGTCCTGCAGAACAGGGAATATTTCTCTCTTCTGCATCTAAAATCAGTTTTGTTTTAAGAGGATTATACACAACATCAAGCACACCGCTTAAATTCTTAAAATCGTCAAGATTTACAAGTGAGCGCAAATTATTCGGGTACATACCGACAGGTGTTGTGTTTACGATAATCTCACCGTCAAAATGAAGATAAAGGTTTTTATAGTTATTCTCAGTATTGAGGTCAACAACGACAACCTCTTTTGCACCGAAGTCGCGAAGCACCGCCTGAATAGTTGCAGATGCACCGCCGCCGCCAAGAACAACCGTTTTTTTACCCTCAACGCTTATCCCCGATTTTTCGAGCATATAAACGAAACCGAAATAGTCGGTATTATCGCCGTAAAGCTTGCCGTCGCGAACTGTGATTGTATTCACCGCACCGATTTTCTCCGCCTCAGGTGAAATCACATCAAGATATGGAATAACCGCTTTTTTATAAGGTATTGTCACATTTATTCCGCTGAAATTGTGCTCACGCATAAACTTTTCGAGATTTTCAGGAGCAACCTCAAAAAGATTGTAATTCTCATTGCCAAGAGCCAAATGAATTTGCGGTGAAAAGCTGTGGGGTAAATGCTCGCCCAATAATCCGTACATCACATTACCTCCGAATAACTTCCTAAATAGTGGAAATACTCGCACTCGTCATTTAACTGCTCAAGTATTTCATAAAACGCATCTTCATAAACCGATGCCGCCATATCGAAATAGAACATAAATTCAAAATCCTTATTCTGCACAGGACGGCTTTCAAGCTTTATAACATTGATGCCCAAAGCATAAAAACGAGCAAGAATATGATAAAGTGAGCCGGGGCGGTGCGGAAGTGTGAGCACAAAGCTTGTTTTGTCAGCACCGGGGTAAATCTCCATTTCCTTTGAAATGCAGATAAATCGAGTGTAATTATTATCCTTATTCTGAACATCGTCAGAAATAAGTGTCATACCATATAAATCGCGACAGTTTTCAGAAGAAATTGCCGCAACATCGGTGCGACCGCTCTCCATAACCATTTTCGCCGCAACCGCGGTATTTTCGCAAACATTAACCTTGATGTCGCTGTGTTTTCTCAAAAATTCGCTACATTGATTAATTGCCTGCTCGTGAGAATAGATTTCTTTAATTCCGTCAAGAGTTGCGCCCTTGTTGCCCAAAAGACAATGATTAATTTTAAGGCGGAAGCTTTTCACAATATAAAAATTGTGTTCTGCCATCAAGTCATAAACTCCGTTAACGCTACCCGCGGTGCTGTTTTCAATTGGGAGCACGCCGTATTTGCAAAGTCCCTTTTCAACCGCATTAACAACATCATACCAAGTTTTAAAATATGACACCGTTGGGTATTTGAAAAGCTTTTCGCAGGCAAGACCTGAATATGCACCCTCAACACCTTGGCACGCCACCATTGCTTTTTGCGGGAATAGTTTTTGAGTGTTTTCAACCGCTGACTTGATTTTTTCGGTAAGTTCACCACCACAGTTGATATATTTGTGCTGATAAGAACGTGACACATTCATAATTGTATCGTAAAGCACACGAGAGTAAACATCAAGTTCCTCGCCTGCCATATCACCGACACGATTTAAAAGCTCGCGTTCTCTCTTTGCATCAAGCACGGGCAAATTATTCTCTTTTTTATACTGTGCAACCGCAAGACAGGTTTCCATTCGCTCTTTCCAGAGCCTTACGATTTCATTATCAATTTCATTTATTTTTTCTCTGATTTTTGAAAGGTCTTCCATATAACAGTCCTTTCCTTTCTTGTATATCATTTTATGCTTAACAAAAAGTTTGAAAGAAAATTGTTCACAGTGCATTTCGAAGCGAGCGGTGCCGTATGCAGATACTGCCCCGAGCAAAAAATGTGCTGTGGGCAATTTTACTCAAACTTAAAGAATTATATCAAGAATTGTAAACGCTGTAACGGCTTCAACCACAGGTACTGCTCTTTGAACTATGCAAGGGTCGTGTCTGCCTTTAATCTGCAGTTTTTCTTCCGTCTTATTTGCAAGACTTACGCTGTTCTGCTCTTTAAGGATTGAGGGAGTGGGTTTGAATGCCACATCAAAAACGATTGGCATACCATTGGTAATTCCGCCGTTTATTCCGCCCGCATTATTTGTTGCGGTTTTGATTTCGCCGTCAACAATGCAGAAGTCGTCATTGTTTTCACTGCCGAAAAGGTCGGTAGCACTAAATCCGTTACCAAATTCAATACCCTTAACCGCGGGAATACCAAAAATATTTTTAGCAAGCATATTTTCAACACCGTCAAACATCGGGTTACCCAAGCCTGCTTTTATTCCCGTTACGGCACATTCAATCACACCGCCCACCGAGTCACAATTCTCGCGTGCATTGTCAATTACCGACTTCATTTTCTCCCCCGCCTCATTGTTAATTACAGGGAAATCCTTTTCGCCGATTTTGTAGTCCTCAATGTTTACAGGGTTGAATTTATCGTCATAAACATCTTTGATTTTCAAGATATGAGCTTGAACTTTTACGCCCATTTCTTCTAAAATCTGCATACTAACCGCACCTGCAAAACAAAGAGGCGCTGTAAGTCTGCCCGAAAAATGACCGCCACCTGCAACATCATTAAAGCCGTCATATCGCATATAGCCCGTAAAATCTGCGTGCGAAGGACGGGGCATATCCATAATATTATTATAATCCGCTGAATGTGGATTTTTATTGTATATTGCCGCGCAGAGAGGTGCACCACAGGTAATGCCGTTTACAAGTCCCGAAATAATTTCAGGCATATCGGGTTCGCGTCTTGTAGTAGAATACTGATTTCTGCCGGGAGCACGACGCTCCATAAAGGCTTGCACCTTTTCCAAATCAATCTTTTTGCCCGCGGGAAGTCCGTCAATCACAACGCCTATTCCGTTGGAATGTGACTGACCGAAAACTGATATTTTAATTTTTTCACCTGTCATTGATGACATTCGCGTTACCTCCCATTTTGTTAAAATCCTTAAAGAAATGCGGATATGATTTCTCAACCGCTTTATAATCTGTAATTATTACATCTGATTTGCAGATTGACGAAAGAATTGCCGCTGACATTACAATTCTGTGGTCATTTGAGCCCTCGACTGTTCCGCCGTTAAGCTCTGCACCGCCGTAAATAATCATTCCGTCGTCAGTTTCTTTCACCTTACCGCCAACGGCTGTGAGCATATCCACAACAGATTTTATGCGGTCACTTTCTTTAATACGAAGTCTGCCTGCGTTGATTATTCGCGTTTCACCGTCGCAAGCACTCGTAACTACCGAAATTATGGGCACTGCATCGGGAATATCACCCGCGTCAACTGTTATTCCATTTAATTTATTCTTCTTAACGGTGATTTCTTTGCCGTTAACTTTGACATCTGCACCCATTTTGCGAAGAATATCTAAAATTGCCTTGTCACCTTGGGGTGAATTGATGTCTAAATCTTCAACGGTAACTCCTTTTTCGTTCAATGCCCCTGCACAGAGGAAAAATGAGGAATTTGACCAGTCACCGTCCACTGTAATTTCTTTTGGCGAAATGTATTTCTGATTACCTTTTATTATGTAAAGATTTTCTTGTTCTTCAATTTCAATTCCGAATTTACGAA
>CALFTO010000086.1 GCA_937916195.1 uncultured Clostridia bacterium | reverse complement strand
ATCTATCATACTAATATTACCAAATTGACGATTTGGTTTTTGCATGTGGGATTGCCTTTGCCTGCAGGGTTTTTCGATTTTTTCTCCTTGTGTGAATAACATCAAAGGCAATCCTTTATAACCTCCTTTCGAAAGAAAAACGAAAAGCCATGGGTTTGCGTACATACCATGGCTTTTTTGTATATATAAACAAAATTCAATCATCTCTTTCATTCTTAATTAAACGAGTGAAAAGAGTGATTTCCTTTAGTAAGTTGCACTGGGCAAAACCATAGTCTTCTATAACGTTTACGTTGGATGGAATGGCTACGCTTCTTAAACTTTTGCAATTTTCAAATGCGTTTTTATCAAATAAATAACATTTTGAAGATAATCAAAAAAATTATAAAAAATTTCAAAAAAGTGGACCAACTTCGTCGAGAAAAACGGTAAATAAGGTGTAGGCAAAAGAAAAGGAGGGAATGCTATGCCCAAAATGATTTTGATTGCTCATAACAAACATCTCCACTCAACTCGTTGCGGAGCAAACTTAACCTTTTATCATTTTGTTCAAAAGGTTATTGACGAGGGTAAAAGCTTTTACATTTATGACCCACATGCAGAAAATCAATCACGAATAGAAGATGTACCGAAATATTTTCGTGCATTTCTCAGTGGTGAAATTACAGATGTTCCGTTTTATAATGTAGCGTCTTATAAAGATGTTAAAGATGTTGTGTTGTTTTGTGCTAATATTTCTGGGCCTTGTTATAAATATACTGCTCAAGAATTTGAAAAAGTAGTTATTGAACTAAAACAGATTTCAGAAGAATACAATGTTGATATTATGCTGTGGGTTAAACATTATTTCATTAAAAAAAGAATGAACATAACCGACTTTCAACGAGAGAAAAGTACTATTGGTAATGTTGAAAAGTACTTTGATATTATCTTTGCAGTTGACCCTGGAGAAAAACTACGGGATTGTGTAGTGCGAGTACTTAAAAACAATTTCGGTGAGTTGTCCGAGCATTATATAGATTAAAGGAGTTCAGATTATGAACCATGGTGAATTGATTAAAATTTTAAAAGAAGAAGTTACTGATGATATGTTTGAAGCATTAGTAATGAACAATGTTTTTTGTAGTAGGTTATGTAAGATTGTATCTTGTGACACTAATTTTGATAGCCTGAAAATTTATACAATTCAGGAGCATCGTATGGGCAAGGAATTTTATGTAGTGATTAATCACACCTGTAAGAAATTAGATAAAAATTTATTCCCTGACGATAAATATATGATTGCTAATAAAGATGAAGATACCTTGTTTTATGTTGCAAATGAATTGAATGGTCGTCCTCATAAAAATTTTCCAATTAATCTTTGTTGGTTGATTCCGATTTTAGAAGATTTTGAAGAAGATAAGAGTACAGCAAGACAACATATTCACTATAGATTTACTGATAAAATAGAAAAGAATGTAACGCAAGAATACAGAGCATATGCAGAAAAACAAAAGAAATTATTTGATAAAGCTATGGATTGCGCTATAGCAAAACTGTTAGAGGAAAAATACATAGTTAGTAAAGAAGATTGGAACAAAAAAACAGGTAAAATCAAATTGACTGGTGAAAAAGGTGAAAATCGTATTTGTCGCTGGGAGTTTGTCCCACCATGTTATGTTGCTTTTACAGTTAAAGAGCCTTCCAATATCTTTAATATGATATTTAATGATGAAAATGATATCCCCGAATATGTTGAAAAGGTGATTGAGATAATAAAAAGTAAGAAAAGATTATAATCAGAAAGGAATGTTATTATGCGAAATTTCAGAATAGTCGCTATAGCTTATGAAGAAACCACACCTGAAAATGAGAGAAATATCAAAAGAATAACGAATTCTCTTGTAATGAAAATTGAATATCCGGATGAATCGGTTGTGTATTTTTCCGAGGATTTTAATGAAGAAAAAATAAGGGAAAAGCTTGAGCAAGTACGAATACTATGTGAGGGAGAAAAACACAATCTTGGCGTGGTGGTCGTTGACTCATTAAAATATAATCCAGCAAATCCCCGAGAACATGATGAAATATTTTATGAAATGGGATTCTTTGCACGGGAGTTTAATATAACTTTTGTTGTGTTGTTGCGACTCGAAAAAATCTTTTATCCATTATCATTATGCGATTTTCAAGCAGAGTATGGTTATGATGGTGGAATAGAGCAAGATATTGAATTGCTTATTTCACTTGAACCAATGCACCCGGAAAAGTATGTTGCACGAGTACTCAAAAACCGTTGTGGCGACACAGGAAATTATCTTGCAGAAATATAAAAAGGAGAAATCAAAATGACAGAAAAATCAAGAAAAACATTAGCAAACAAAATCATAAAAAATCGTAAATACGATGATAGGATTAAAGAACAATATCACGCGTATTGGAAAAAGTATTCAATAAGACTATCAATAGTGGCAGTTACATATTTCGTTTTCTATGCAATACTTCACGCAGTTTGCAGACCAAGAGATTTCAGCGGTTGGCTTTTTGGATTTGTTTTTATTGATATTATTGCAGCTTGCACAATGCTTTCCTGTGCATTTATGCAATCAAATTTCTATTTGTCAGATGGCAAAAAGTACAATTCCCGTAAGGGAATACTTATGAAAATGCTTTGCTTTTTTGATTCAATGGTGCCAATTATGTATTTGGTAGCATATTTCTTTTATGATGTCAAAACGGATAGTCTTACAGCACCAATCTGGAAAATTATATTGTATGCACCATTGGCATTTGGCGTAATGGTCTTAATGGGTGCTTATATGAGTACAGGTGGAGCATATTCGTCAGATAAATCTAAAATGACAAAACAAGACTGGGTAACATTGCGTCAGCAACAAGAAATCGCAGGACTTGACCCCGACAAAATGCCAGTTACACTTTCACCTGAGCAAATGAAATCAATGTCAAAAGCCGATTGGTATGAGCTTGGCATGGACTTACAAATCGCAGGATATGATGTGTTTAAGAAATAGTTTAATTTGCAAAAGTAATTGATTTAATATATAATATGGTTAGCTTGGCGTTAGGAGGAATATTTATGGATAAAAAAAGATTCATTATGTTGAACGTAAAGCATGCTGTTTAATAAAAAAGGAATTGGGAATAGAAATTAATTACTTAAACATAGAACTCAATCCTAAATCAAGTGAATATGAAAATGAATTAAAATGTTTTAGACTTTTGTTTGTTCAAACTAATTCTGATTATAAATTGGCGTTGTGGAATGGCCTTTGTTTTGTTTCAAGAAATATTGAGAAAAGTGATTTTAATGAAGATGAATTAGCTTATTTAAATAAAAGAATTACTGCACGAGATAATCTGCGTTTCCCATATAGTGAAAATGTAAATAAACCATTTAGTTCTGAAAGATTGAAATTCCGTATACCCGATGATAACAATTTAAAAATCTACCATAAACATTTGAAGAATGATGGTGATTTTTTAATGTATACCTGCATGAAATGCAATAACACAAACGTAAAAAAATTTAATTTTGTTAGACCTTTTTGTTATGCTATTGTCGAAAAGGAAAGCAATAATATGATTGGTTATATTGCAATGATATGGGATAAATTTGAACACGACATTTCGAGAATAACACGATTAGAGTATTACATATTTAAACCATATCGAAACAATGGGTACGCAAAAGAAGCAGTTTTAGCATTTCTGGATAGAGCTTTTTCAGGGAAACTATTAGAATTGGTTGAAACCAATTATAGTCGTGTATATAAAAATAGAAAGGCAAAAATAGAACTTGTCAGAGCACATATCCGAACTGACAACATTCCTTCAAAGCGTTTGGTTGAATCTTGTGGATTTATTCACACGGGAACACTTCGCAGAGATTTTGTTGTGGAAGATAAATATTGCGTTGACAAGGAAATATACGAAATAACAAAAGAAGAATTTTATAATAATCAATAAATAAACCTCCCCTTAATCAAAGGGGAGGTAATTTTACTTGTTATAAAACCAACTGATTGCATGTAACATGCGTTTTTTTAATGTAATTCTGTAATCAGCATTATAACTTCCAGGATAGGAAGGATGAAATGTACCAATAATACAACATTTTATTGTGTTATCATTGTTGTTCTTTAACCAGTATAAAGCAGAGATAGAAGTGTCTTTTTCAACTGTATATAAATCAGAGTCAAAATATTTTTGAATATGATTTAATGCATTGCTTTTCAATGACCAACCCGCTTGAATAATAAATATATCTGGATTCAAACTTTCTAATTCTTTTTTTACAACATTGCAACAGTTCTCCCACATTTTATCTGTTGATGGAAGACCATGTACTTTTTCATTTTCTTTGAATGCACAGTGGTAATGATTTGTCAACGCAAAGAGAGTGTGTGACGGAATTGTTTCGTTATTATTTACAAAACTATAAGTTCTTTTATCGTTATAATCAATGTCGTTAGTTTGTTTTAAAAGAAAGGATAATATAGCACGGGTTTCTCTATAGTGTTGATTTTTTTGCCATGTAAAGTCAGCAGTTGAAACTACTTCCAGTGATTTAGAAGTGTCTTCTTTACCTAAAAAAACGACTTTTGGTATGCCTAAATCGTGACATTTATAATAATTATCTCCAAGGTGAATACTGTGATTACCAAAAAATGAGTATTCACTATTTAATAATGTGTGAATTTTTTCTTTAAATTTTTTTCTTCTAGCAAGACTATTTTTACACTCTTCAAAACAGGGGCAACATTTTGTATCAATGCATTCGAATGATTGAGAATAAATTTCGTTATAAACTTTATCTAACTTATTTTTCATTTTAAACATTCCTTTTGATTTTGTAATTAGAATAACTTTTACTATCAATCTGTTTGTAATTTTCAGCGGCTATATTCCAATTTTCGAGTTCCCATTGAATGTTTTTATCATTATTATTTATGAATTCTCTATATTGTATTTCATTCATTTTGCTCCATGGTTCGAGGGATTCGAATTTCAATTCTTTCAATATATAATTATCCAAAGGTATATGTAACTTACTTATGTTTTCATTTGACTGGAAAAAAGCAGGTATTTTTTTAAGTCTGTCATCTTTCATAACTTCGAATACAAGTTTAAAAACATAAAGATATTTCATTGTCATGTTAACCCATTTTTGTGCTTGACCATGTGAAAATGAAATATGATTCTCATATGTTGTTTTAATTTTCATGCACAGATTTGAATGCCAATCGCAAAAGTTGTCATCAATGCTTTCCAATGCCTTAGTGATTGTTTGTGTGGCGTTATATCTGCATTCCCATTTTGTTTTATAATCAGCACCAAACCCCTTCAAAGTGTGTGCTGCCATATCAACATAAGCGCGGTCGATTGCAGCTTCAACCGGGTTATCAATTTTGCCGAAATAACAATAAATTATAAACTCATATGCTTGCTTTTGCTCTTTTGTCATTTATATTTCTCATCCTTTGTAGATTTATAAATTTTAGATAAGCTTTTAATATCTTCTCTTATTTTACCAACAAGCCGTTTTACTGTCAACATATCAAAAACGCAGAACCAAACCAATGCACCGTTTTTGCACCACAAACTATTGTATTTTATATTCAAAGGAGTGCTTTTATTTTACTCGCTTTTTATAAAACTTTAGACAAAACAAGAAAGGGTAATAATCTATGAACATTTTTGATTATTTTCATTCTCGTGATATTGCTAACTATTGCAAATCCATTGGACATATTTTTAATTCCATTGAAATGGCTTACATTATTGATATGAGTGACAAAACTATTAAAGAGAAGAACTTAGCGTTTCAAGAGATAATTGATACTTGTCCTGATATGCAATTTCACGAAAGTGTAGATTTTAATGTAAAAACAAGCATTCATGTTTATCTTCGTGCACTAATAGATTACAGAATAGCACTTTTGAAAGCTTTTGAGGACCCGTCTAATACTACCAAGGTTTATTATACTATTGATATTTACTCTGCCTCTGTTATGGGATTTGATGAAAATCTCTATAAAAAATTAGCATTTTCAAATATCGAAGAATTGTTGATTTTCATTCGTCCATATATGGCGAGATACAATTTGAAGAATATCGGCATTAAAAGAGGTATGACGAAAAAACACTCGGATTTTGTTATCGTTCATTATAATTATAATGGAGAAGCAACATGTATTTTCGATAAATATTACCTTAATAAAAAATATGAATTAGCTAAAATCATTCCTGAAGGTCCAGGTGCGTTACATACTTTGTTTATTCATATTCCCGTACCATTTAACGAAGGCGATATTGTAAGTAGTACATATGATTGCGTCCCATGCGTATTGAAAGTTTTACCACATTTTGCAAAAGAATATGCAAAGCTTGAATCGGGTGCGAAATATAAAGGTCATATATTTGAAGACAGACCTGATTTTGCCGTTTATTATTTTTTGAATCAGAATGGAGTGCTACAGGATTCATTTCCTTGTTCTCATAATATAAAATCACCGTATGCAAATGGCTTTGGATGTGATGTCATGAAGTTGAAATATTACAGAGAACCATTAAACCCCAAAGAAAAAATATTGATGGATTTAAGTAACTATATAAAAGAAAATGGAACCCCAAATGTATCACAATGGTTAAGTAAAGTTGATAAAAATTTGTAAGGAGTGATTTAATGTCAAACAAAAGAATTGATTTGTGGGGCTTTTCATGGCTTGAACAGGCAAGAGATATATTTAATTGGGAAATTCTACATGCAAACCTTGAAGACTCTATAGAACTATATTTAAAATATCTTTCGCGGACAAATGATAGTGGGGTGGCTCCTATATGCAATTATGCGGTTATGGATTATATGCCTGAATTTGTTGAAGCATGTAAAACATATAAAATAAAACCATTATGTGGTTTGAAATTTAAAGTAAAATTACCTGATGATATTAAGAATTCTTATATAGATATTATATGCTACGCCGAAGATGAAGAAGGTTGCGAAGAACTTCGTATGCTTGCGGCAAGATGTAATGGAGAATTTTTAAAGTATAATGATTTTAAAAGTTTTTCTAATTATTTGCAAATAGGATTAGATTTATTCAATTTAGAGACACTGCTGAATATCGAAAATATAATAAAAGACTTTATTATGCCTGATTTTGTGCTTATTGATAGAAAATTACATCGTTTCAATAATTGGAACGATGTGTTGAAGCAGTGCGATGACAATAATATTTTAATTTGCGCAACAGAGCATCAAAGTGAAAAAGTAACGGACGAAAAAATTCAATATTCGGTAGCACTTTCAGATGAGAAAATGCTTGAGGAATTTTTATTTTTAGGTAACAGAGCATACGAGTGTGTAATAGAAAATCCACGAAAAATTGCTGATAGAATTACAGGTGAAACAAAATTTGATGAGAAGTTTATTGCCGATGAATTTGATTCGCGGTGGGATAATACTTACGAAGAAGATTGTTTTTTAAATAAAAGAATAGATTTATCAGGAACCTGCCACGGTGGTTGGTGGCTTGCACCTAACGGTAGATTTCGCACAGGTGAGCTTTATACTGATGTGCTTACTTTTTGCGAATTTGATGGAATAAATTGCTTGCCACAGTTTGCATTTGAATGCATGAAAAATAACATAAAGCCACTTTGTGGAGCATCTTTTATACTTGAAACTCCACAAGAGTGTTTGTGTGATGAAGTAATGATTCGCTGCTATGCGGAAGATGAAGATGGTTGTAAAGAATTATTGCGTCTTTACAATCGCAGTGATAAAGCAAAAATAAAGTATGAGGATTTTTGTAACTTTTCAAATCATCTTCAAGTAGGGCTAGATTTAATTTGGGACGAACGAATTATGCTTATTATTGACAATGTACTTGAATATGTACTGGTTCCCGATTTTGTACTCATAAATTCAGAAAATTATATTTTTCGTTGTTGGGAGCGGACTCGCAAAATTCTCGAAGACAGAAATATTCTTATATGTGGTGGAGAGCTTTGGGGTGAAAATGATGAATCAGATGAAGAAGTGGTAAAAGATTTTGCAGCATATGGTGAGAAAGCATACGAATATGTAATTGAAAATCCACGAAAAATTGCTGACAGAATTACAGGAAACATATATTTTAATTTTTATGCTATTGAGAGTATTCAGTTTTTCAAAGAAGCTGGACTAAAGATTGATTATCCATTTGAACGCATAGATTATTGAAAAGAAAGGAGCTGTGTAGTATAATGCACTTATCAAATAAAAGTGAGGACACAAATATGGATGCATTAGAACCTAAAAAGTTAGCATTAATCAGAATATTACAAATTCTCAAAACTCATAGTGATTTCAATCATCCTTTAACACAGGAAGATATTTCTCATTATCTTGAAAATGATTATGGTATATTCATTGAGCGAAAGGCTATCAGCCGTAATCTTTCACTTTTAAGAGAAGCAGGATATGAAATCGAGTCAACAAGAGCAGGTAGTTATCTTGATAGTCGCGACATTGAAGATGCTGAACTTCGTATGCTTATTGATGGTGTGCTTTCAAGTAAATACATCACAGCAAAGCATTCAAAGGATTTGATTGATAAGCTTTGCAATATGTCAAATAAATACTTCCGTTCTCATGTAAAAAACATTTTTTCTGTCAATGATTGGAGTAAAACTGATAATCAGGCACTTTTCTATAATATTGAGATTGTTGATGAGGCAATCGAAAGCAAAAAGCAGATTAAGTTTGATTACAACAAATATGGTATCGACAAAAAACTTCATCGAACCACAACTCATTATGTAAGTCCGTATCAGTTGATTTTGCATAATCAAAGATATTATCTTATGGCATTAAGTGAACGATGGAAAAATATGGGCTATTACAGGGTTGACCATATTACAAATATGTCAATAGTTGATGAGCCACTTACACTAATAACTTCAGTTGATGGCTACAAAAACGGAATTGACTACAAAAAACTTGCTACAGCATTACCGTATATGTATAACGACACCCCTGAAACTATCGAAATGATTGCAGATAAATGTATAATTGACCAGCTTGTTGATTGGTTTGGTAAAGACATTAAACTCACAGAGCTTAATGAAAATCAAATTAAAGTACAGCTTGTCGCAAGTCCATTGGCTATGGAAAACTGGGCAATGCAGTTTGTGAAATATGTGGAAGTAATAAAACCAATTTCACTTCGAGAATCATTAAAAGAGATTATCAACTCGGCACAAGAGAAATATAAATAAAAATTGACCTGCTTGAAAATATAGCAGGTCTTTTTATGCACCAAAAATGTCGCGTTATCTCTTTTATAATTAGCTCATAAAGTATAAAGGAGTTTTAAATATGAAAAAATTGTGGGTATTATCAATCAGAACATCGTTGCCAGATGAATGTTTAACAAGGGCAAATTTAAAAACAACATTTTCTGCATTTGAAACATTTGAAGATGCAAAAAAGGCTATGCGAGATGCTCTTAAAGGTTTTGCTTTTTCAGAAAATACTATGTTTAATGGCGATGGTAAAATTATTGCATTAGAAAAATACATAGCCGAAATGGGTGATTATAACTATGAGGAAACACTTTTGACAAGAGATATTTTGTCAAAAATTAAGGATTCTTTATTTGAAATTATCAAGGGCGAAGATACTTTATTAGATATTGAAAAAGGTGCATATACTGACTATATGATTTCACTTAATTATGATGACAAAGGAATTACTATGTGGGGTGATTACGACGGTCCTATCAATGGTTATGACCCATATATTGCAACAAATGCCTTTTCAATGGAAGAAGAAAAAGATTACTATGTTTACATTGATGATATGTTTGGTCAGGAGTGCTCATCAGAACTTTACATCGACTTAAAACAAGTTGAAGTTAAATAAATATAAATTTAATACTACAAAACTAACCCGACTATTCATTGTAATAGTCGGGTTAGTTTGTTATTTATCTGTGTTTAACGCTTTTTTCCAATGTATCAATTCCCATTCAATAGGAATTTCGTTTTGAAGCTTGTTTCGTAACTGCTTTTGATATTCTAGATATATATTTTTATAATCATTTATTCGACTCCATTCAGAAGATGTAATTTGTATTTTGTATTCGTTTTTCAAATATTTAATTATAAAACTGTCAAGTGGAATGTGCAATTCGCTTTCTCGCTCAAGAATTGGCTTAAAAAAGTCAATAGCATACACGCGGTTATAAATCCATAACCATTTTATCGTCATGTTAAGCCATTTTTGTACTTGTCCTATGTATAGTGTATCAACACCATCTTTGTAGCGGACAAAATCTTTATAATATTCTTGTATCTCTTCACAAGTTTCTTTGTGCCAAGCATCATAATTAATATCTGTAGAGAGTTCCTTTAATTTGTCATAAATAATATTTGTAACTTCAATGCGTTTTCGCATTCTTATTTTTTGAATATCCGCACCTTCATTATTTACAAATTTTATGGTTCGACAAACATCACGATAAGCTTTGTTAGAAGCCCACTGACAAAGTGATTTTTCAAAGGAATAATCATTACATTCGTTACCATAAGCATCACGATATATTTTTTTGTAATCAACTTTGGCATCTTTTTCATAAAATCCAATTAAAAATTCAAAAGCATCTTTAGTAATTTCCATATTTAATTATCCTTTACAGTTAAAAGTATATATTTCTTCTGAATTTTTTATTTCGCCAATCATTGTAAGTAGATAATACTTATCGGGAAAATTGTTTTTGTCTTTTGGTAGAACTTCCCAATCGGGATTTTCAATGTAACCATTATTGTATGCTTTGTAAACATTATTTTTGAAATAGTCAAACAATTGATAATTGCTTTTGCTTTTATAATCGTCATTCCAAAAGTTTTGTATTCCTACATACTTTGTTGCTTTTGGTTTATACCAATAGTCTGCAAGAATTACTGCATATACTTTTGTAGGAATGAATTCTTTTGTATGTATTTTAATTTTTTCCTTTGTAGTAAATCTTTGCATACCATTATTGTGTTTGTCATGATAACCAAGAATTCTGCAAAAATCGTTATTTATAGCTTTGTATTTTGAATCATATCTTAAACATTTGGCTTCAACAATAAGTAGTGTATTTATATCTTCAATGTAAATAACCGCATCGAATCTATTGCTACTATTTTTTTCCTTACCAAAAGTTACGCCATCAACTTTCCATGGATATTCAAACCATGCAACAGTTTCTGGATATACAGCACGAACAGCATTATAAAAATTTAAAGTTTGATTTTCTTCAGTAAATCTCTCTGCGTTTTCAACTGGAGATATATACCTAAAGATGTTCTTGTATTCAGCTTCATATTTTTCGTAAATTTTATCCAATTTTAACTTTTCCATAATTTTTCTCCTTATTTCGCTACTCTCTCAAGCTCTTCCCACAGTTTTACCATAGCGTATGTGTCAAGTTCACAATATTTAAGCAAATTATGTCTTGCGATTTGTTGTTCTTCAGGTGGTAAATCCTTAATTCTTGGGAAAATAGTCATTGCTTCTGTACCATTATGCACACCCTCAAGATTGTGATAATTAAGTGCAGGGTCATTTGGGAAAAGTGCAGGCAAGACGCTCTTGATTGAGAAACTTCCGCCCATTGCCTTGTTGTAGTAATACCCTGACTGGAATGGTACAAGTAAGTCAACAATATTGCTTTCTATATTCAATAAATGTGTTGCTAAATCAGGGAACGCCCTTGCCAATTCTCTGATTCTGCCATACTCAAAACCCTTGTTGTATGCAGTAACACACACGTTCATTGGAATATCCTCGCAAAGTCTTTCTGCAATTGCACGACAAGGGTCAACGCCTGATTCTGCAAGGAATTCCTTGTGTTTTAACTCGCCGCCTTCATGCTCAATGTAGTGCAAAGAGTATTGGAATGGAATTTGGTCATAAGGACTTGTACCCTTGTACTGCGGAATCACTTGCTGCATAGTTTCAAAGTCAAGAAAATACAAAGGATATGAAAGTGTATTGAGAAAATCTCTGATACCATCCTTATCAATATATGGTTCCTGATTTGTGGTAGTAAACATCATCTGTCGAATCTGCATTTCGTTTGAAATCTTGCCACTGAAAAGTAAATCGTTATGCGAAATCAAACCTTAATAATAATAATCAATCTTTTTCTTGAATGGCAATCTGTAAAGATTAAAAACAGAAGGAGACGGAAGATGTTTCGTGCAATAATTCCAAAATGCACAGTCATAAGGGTCTTCACATTGTAGTCCAATATCAATATCAGGGTCATCCTTTAGTGCCATAACTTCTTCTGCACGACGCAAAAGTGATGGCACATTCTGAATCTCAATATCAACAAATGGAGCCATATCAATAATTTTAAATAATTTATCAATTTCAAGCTCGTCACCACGAATGTAACTACTGTCAATGCACACAAGATAAGTACCGGTAACATTTACACCGCAATGCTCAAGTACATATTTCTGATATGCAATATCAACGCCATAAATGTATTTTTCTTCAGTTGAACTCTTAACCTCATAAACAGCATATCCGTCGCCATCTTTACGAAGAATATCAACTGCGCAGTAAAGTCCATTATAACTGAAAGATGCCTCGCAGATATTCTCAACACCTTCGTTTATGTATTGTTTAGTAAGTCGCATCATTTCATCAAGGTCAAGCTTGCCGTCTTCTTTGAAAGCAGTAACCTCAACAAAATCGCCGAATAAACCCATAGCAAGGTCGCCCACAACATTACCCTCGTCAAAGCGAGCTTGTAATGCTGGGTCTTCAGTTTTTTCTTCGGGCTTGAATTTGTTAAGCCATAATAATTTTGGACATTGCCACAAATTACAGTATTTTGATTTGGATAAATGAAGCATTAAAAATACCCCTTATAAATAATCTTTTTATCACTCTCCGGGAATAAGTGTGCATACAAATCAACAAAATAATCGTCGGTCATACTCGCAATATAATCCACCACAATCTGATTTGACTCGGTTTCTTCGTAAGGGATTTCACGAGTATAATGCGCTTGATTAACATAATCAATGTGATGAGTAAAGATAGGGGAGGACTTGTCGCCTTTAATCAAATCCTCAAGCAGTTTCTCATACATTTCTGCCATCATTGGTTTGATTGTATTGTATGCCTCACCGACCTTTTCTTGCTTGTAGATAAGTGAGTAGTTATCAGCTTTCGCCTTTCTAAGTGCATCAAAATGTTCTTGGTCCATTTTGATATATGGTTTGCCGTAACTATTTTCAACTATGTTTGTAATAAGATTGTTGATAATCTGTGCATTGTAAACACCGATTGTACCATCATCAAAATCACGATTATTAACAATATTAGCTTTTTCAGCATCCTGACGGTCTTTGCCGAGATAGGCAATAATGTCGGAAATTCGCATTACACAGCCCTCAAGAGTAGCAGGCACTAACTTTCGCACATTCCCTTTGTCTATGTAGCAAGCTTCAATCTGCTTGTCAAATTCTTCAAAGCTTTCAAGTGTTTTTGGGTAGTATTCGCACAACTCCATTTCGCCGTCGTGTGCTGCAATTCCGTTAAGAGTCTGCAAACTGATGTTATATGGAAAGCTTTTATCAAGCACTCGTACAGAATGAATGTTGTGGCTGAAATGTCTGCCGGTGTGTGAATATGAAAGCTCATCAAGAAAGCTCTCTCCTGCATGGCCAAATGGAGTGTGACCAATATCGTGACCAAGAGCGATTGCCTCAATCAAATCAAGGTTAAGATTCAATGCTTTGCCGATAGTACGGGCAATTCTTGATACTAACTGCACATGCAGACCGCGTCTTGTAATATCGTCATTTTTATAGAATGAAAACACCTGTGTCTTGTCAGCGTATCGATTGTAATAAGGACAATGCATAATCTTGTCAATATCACGGATAAACGCTGTTCGAAGAATACTCGCCTTGTCACGCTCATTGTTTCTACGGATTACTTTATCTTCATCAAAACTTAACGCAGGCAAAGTGTTGTTGCCTATATCTTCATTCATTTTCTGCTCAATTTCAGCGGATAATCTTTCATAACGAAGTTCGTTTTTTGACATAAAACCACTCCTTTTCTACAAGTATAGCACAAAAGGTATGAATTGAATACACAAATATTTTATAATTAAATTATAACATTTTTCTGTTCCTATTTTGGTACATAATAACCACTATAAAATGTTTTTATGTAATGTACGTAAAAAAGGACACTGAATATGTTATTTTAGTTGAGAAAGATAAGTGAAAATGATATTATTTTTTCAGAAGATATTTAATTGGGAGTGGATTTTACAATGATATATTTGAATTCTTTTCATATGCCTTCACAAGAAGAGGACGAGGGGTTCTTTAGTTCAGGTAATATTAAAACTCGTCAGAATTGTTATGCGTCACAATATCCGTTTGTTATGTTCCGTGAACGTGGTTTACCAGATGAGTTTGAGTTTAAAGATATAACAATTTTCTGTGGCAATAACGGAAGTGGTAAAAGCACAATTTTAAATGTTATTGCTGAAACTTTAAAGCTGGAACGCAAGTCACCATTTAATCGTAGTGATTTTTTTGATGATTATGTTGAATTTTGCGAATATGAAGTAAACAGAAGAATACCGCCACATAGTTCTGTTATTACAAGTGATGATGTATTTGAACGTGTACTTGATATTCGTAGAATCAACAATGGTATTGACGACAAGAGAGCAGTGTTGATTGATGAGTGGATTGATAATAACAGTTTGGGTGCAGATACGACATTACATGGAATTGATGATTATGAGCGTTGGAAAAAGGTTATGGTCTCAAGACGGACAAGTCAATCGCAACACTTGCGTTCAAATTTAATGAGAAATGTTACGGAACGTTCAAATGGTGAAAGTGCTTTGTCGTTGTTTGTTGATGCAATCCAAGATAATGCATTATATTTGTTGGATGAACCTGAAAACAGTCTTTCTCCTTCAAATCAGTTAGAATTAAAATATTTTTTAGAAGATTGTGTTAAGAATCATGGATGTCAATTTATCATTTCAACACATTCACCGTTTTTACTCGCACTTCAAGGTGCAAAAATTTATGATATTGAATCTGTACCTATGCAAATTCGCAAATGGACAGACCTTGAATGTGTAAAAGTATATCAACAATTCTTTGAAGAAAAATCTTTTTTGTTTCACACATAATAAAGTGTATATTTATTGTGTGCATAATTAAACACTACAGACATTGAATTTAATCCACAAAAATCAATAAATTGTCAAGCAAGAGCAGTTGCCATATTTGTGGGCTTATCAAGAGCAGGTTTACTTCAAGAGGCAACAAAATCAAAAGAAGATTTTTTAAGAGTTGTATATGGCAATGACAGTATCGGTGAATGTGAACAATTACAGTTAAAGTTGTGAAATAAACTAAAAGCCTTGAGAAAATCACATTCTCAAGGCTAAATTTATATCCTTTTCAATTTTTAACATTAATGCTATAATTATAGCAAAGGTAGGGGATTCGTATGAACAAAAAACTCAAAATCCTGATTTCGATTATACTGGTAGTTGTACTTATAGCAGGGGGTTATGTAGGCAATATGTTTGGCGTATTCAATCGTGGCAACTATGGGGAGTATTCACTCAAAAATACCGATACCGTACAAGATAGCCCAATCAAAGACAAAACCGTCATATTCCTTGGCAGTTCTGTCACTTATGGCTATGGCTCAATGGGCGTGAGCTTTGCCGATTACCTTGAAAAGACCGACGGAATCCACGCAGTAAAAGAAGCCGTGTCAGGAACAACTCTTGTTGATATCAAAGACAATTCCTATGTGTCCCGAATGAA
>CALFTO010000085.1 GCA_937916195.1 uncultured Clostridia bacterium | reverse complement strand
TTTGAAACAATGCGTGACTCAAAGGGTAACTGCATTACAATCTGCTCAATGGAAAATATGGACCCCGTTGGTATTCACACAGGTGACTCAATTGTTGTAGCACCTGCACAGACACTTATGGACAAGGAATACTCAATGCTTCGTAACGCGGCACTCAATATTATAGATGCTCTTGACATTCAGGGTGGTTGTAACGTTCAGTTCGCACTTCACCCATCATCATTCAAATATGCAGTTATTGAGGTTAACCCCAGAGTTTCTCGTTCATCTGCTCTTGCATCAAAGGCAACGGGCTTCCCGATTGCGCGAGTTGCATCAAAGATTGCTTTAGGTCTTGGACTTGACGAAATCCCCAACGCAGTTACAGGCAAGACTTACGCTTCATTTGAGCCCACAATCGACTATATCGTATGCAAGTTCCCCAAATGGCCATTTGACAAGTTCGTTACTGCTAAAAAGCAGTTGGGCACACAGATGAAGGCTACCGGCGAGGTTATGTCAATTGCACGCACCTTTGAGGCAGCACTTCACAAGTCACTTCACTCACTTGAAGAGGGCAAGGAATCACTTCTTCTTGACGCGTTTATGGATATGAGCGTTGAGGAAATCCGTCATCAGCTTTATGTTGTTGACAATATGCGTGTTTACGCAATTGCGGTTGCTATTTATAAAGGAATTACAACAGAGGATATTCACGATATTACAAAGATTGATATGTGGTTCTTACACAAAATCAAGAAAATCGTTGAAATGGAAAAGAAGCTCAAGACAGGTGTTTGCGACAAGGAAACTCTTTTCACAGCAAAGAAAATGGGCTTTACTGACAATGTAATTGCAAAGAACATCGGTACAACAGGTGCTGCAATCAAAAAGATGCGCGAGCTTTATAAAATTGCTCCTTCATTCTCACTTGTTGACACATGTGCCGCTGAATTCAAGGCTCAGACACCTTACTACTATTCAGATTACGGCATTGCAAATGAAGTTAACCCTGCAACTGACAAGAAAAAGATTATGGTATTGGGATCAGGTCCTATTAGAATCGGTCAGGGTGTTGAATTTGACTATTGTTCAGTTCACTCAGTATGGGCACTTAAAAATCAGGGTTGCGAGGCAATTATCGTAAACAACAACCCCGAAACAGTTTCAACCGACTTTGACGTTTCGGACAAGCTTTACTTTGAACCACTTACTCCCGAATATGTTACAAGCATTGTTGAGCTTGAAAAGCCCGACGGCGCAATTGTTCAGTTCGGCGGTCAAACTGCAATCAAGCTTACAAAAACACTTAATGATTTAGGTGTGCCGATTTTAGGTACTGACGCTGACAGCGTTGACGCTGCAGAAGACAGAGAGCGTTTTGACGAAATTCTTGAACAGTGCGGTATTGCTCGTCCCAAAGGCGAAACAGTATTCACAATTGAAGAAGCACTTAAGGTTGCAAATGAACTCGGCTACCCCGTACTTGTTCGTCCCAGCTATGTTCTTGGCGGTCAGGGTATGCAGATTGCCGCAAATGACGCGGACATTGAAGAATTTATGGGTCGTATTACAGAGACTATTGACATTTCTGAACACCCCGTTCTTGTTGACAAATATCTTATGGGTAAAGAGGTTGAGGTTGACGCAATCTGCGACGGCACAGACATTCTTATCCCCGGTATTATGGAGCACATTGACCGTGCAGGTATTCACTCAGGTGACTCAATTTCAGTTTATCCTGCAGCTACACTTTCAAAATTAGTTCAAGAAACAATTGTTGATTACTCTGAAAGACTTGCAAAGGCACTTCGCGTTGTAGGTATGATGAACATTCAGTTCATTGTGCTTGACGAAAAAGTATATATTATTGAGGTTAACCCCCGTTCTTCAAGAACAGTTCCTTATATCAGTAAGGTAACAGGTATTCCCGCAATCAGCCTTGCTACCCGTGCTATGCTCGGTGAGAAAATTGCTGATATGGGCTACGGTACAGGACTTTTCAGAAACAGCGGTTACTATGCAATTAAGCTTCCCGTATTCTCGTTTGAAAAGATTACAGGCGCTGACACTTCTTTAGGCCCTGAAATGAAGTCAACCGGCGAAGTTCTCGGTATTTCAACCGACTACAACGAAGCACTTCTCAAGGCATTTGAGGGGGGCGGAATTTCAATGCCCAAGAACGCTAAAATCGTTATTACTGTTCGCGATAAGGACAAGGCTGAGGTTGCCGAAATGCTTAAAGAATTCAAGGATTCTGAATTTGAGTTCTATGCAACTCCCGGTACTTGCGAGGCTATTCGCGAGGCAGGAATCAAGTGCAACGAGGTAAGCTCATTAGAGGGCAAATCGCCAAGCATTATGGATATGTTACAGAACGGTGAGGTTTCACTCATCATCAACACTCCAACACACGGCAGACTTGCTGACCGCGAGGGCTTTAAGCTTCGCCGACTTGCAGTTGAATCAGGTAACTCTTGTCTCACATCTCTTGACGCGGCACTCAGTGTTATGAGAAGCACATTTATTGTGCCTGAGGACCAGATGAGCCTTACTGATATTGCTACGCTTAAAGTTAATAATTAAACGACAAAAATCATATTATAAATAAGACAGAAAAGTTGAAGTAGGTAAAACTGTTTCAACTTTCTGCATTATCTTAAGGAGTAAATTTTATGGCATACGATATTATTGATTATGCAATTCTCAATGCCCATAAGGATTTCACTAAGCTCCCCTTTTCTAAAATTGACGGACTTATTTTTTCACAGCTTTCATATCTTAATCTTGATGGTTTAGTTCCCAATTTAAAAAACAGGGGCAAGGGCATTTACCTTTCAGAAATAGCTGAAAACGAAAATTATGAGAAGATTTTCTTCCTTGAACGCACTGCAGAAAAAAACAGAAAGCTTCTCAATGCGGTGGCTTACAGCAACCGTTACGGTAAAATCCGTGTGAATTACTATGAGGATATTTTTGACATAGAAAAAGACACTCAATTCTGTGCGATTACCTTTATTTTTCCCAACGGTGATGCATGCATAGTTTTCAGAGGTACTGACTCAACCATTACGGGCTGGAAAGAGAATTTTAATATGCTTTTCTCATCACCCGTTGCGTCACAAAGCCTTGCTGTGCCATATGTTGAAAAGGTTGCTAAAAAAATTAAGGGTAATATTACTCTTGCGGGACATTCAAAGGGCGGAAACCTTGCGATTTATGCGGCGACAATGTGCAATGACGAGACAAAGGCTAAAATCATTGAAATTCAAAGCTTTGACAGTCCCGGATTTACAAAAGAATTCATAGAATCAGAAAAGCATCTCAAGACAGAAGAAAAAATCGCGAAATTTATTCCTGAAGAATCAATGGTTGGTGTGCTTCTCAACAACCGCGAGAATTACAGAATAATCAAGAGTGATGGCTGGGGAATTTTACAGCACGACCCGTTTATGTGGCAGGTTGAAAATGATGATTTTGTTAACGGCGAAAAGCTTTATTTACGTTCAAAATTCTTCGACTCTACCTTCAACAATTGGGTTTACGGTTCAGAACCTGAACAGAGAGAAAAGTTTGTTGAGGCACTTTTTGAGATGATTAACGCGGCAAATGCCGAAAATGTCACAAGCTTTATTGATTGGGCAGACAATCTCAAGAGTAATTCATCGTTAATTTATGAAAATCTTAAGGATTTAGACCCCGAAACACGAAATCTTGTGCTTAAGGGCTTCGGTAATCTTTTTTCAACAATCAACAAAAATGTGAAATCCACCCCGAAGAAAATCTGGGCGGATACAATCAAAAAAATTAAGGATATGACAAATCAAGAAGATAAAGAAAACTGATTTGTGATATAAAATGTCAGTTCGAAACCATCCTGACAAAAAACAAAACTATGGAGTGATAAAAAATGAATAAAAAAAAGACGGTTTTTGTAGTTCAGTCAGCAATTATTGCGGCTATGTATGCGGGGCTGACCTATGCGGCGAGTGTGCTGAATTTAGCTTACGGCAGTATTCAATTCAGATTTTCAGAGGCATTGACGATTTTAGCGACACTCTCCCCTGCGGCTATACCCGGACTTACAATCGGTTGCTTTTTAGGTAACATTACAAGCCCTTACGGATTAGTTGACATAGTCTGCGGAACACTTGCAACGCTTATTGCGGCGGTGCTCAGTTATTGGACACGCAATGTGAAGTTTAAGGATTTGCCACTGCTTTCAGCAATTTTTCCTGTGCTTTCAAATGCGATAATCATTGGACTTGAAATCACGTTGTTTATGCCTGAGGGTTTTAAGCTTGAAGCATTTTTGATTACAGCGGGGCAGATTGGACTTGGTCAGCTTGTAATGTGCTATGGACTTGGAATACCGCTTTATAAGGTTATAAAAAGAACAAAATTGGATAAGAAATTATAAAAATAGCGTGATAGCCGAGGCGGTTATCACGCTTTATTTTATTTACGGGTCGTTGGGGAAGCTAATCTGCATATGTCAATGGAACCGGATTTCCGTTTTTATCTATATAATTACCGTCTTGATAATATATGCTTTCGCCTGTGCGAATATCTGTCATATATGTATTTACCGGTGTAGTTTCAATAAACAGATTAGGATTTAAACTATAATCCTCTGTTTTTGGCTTTGGCATATTTTTAATGCGTTCTTGTGCGAATTCGTCATTGACTTTTTGCCATTTTTGAGGAAATCTCGTCATAAAAATGCCTTCGACTTCGTCTAAAATCGCCTTAACCTCGAAAAACGGTGCTTTTTGATATGTTTCATAGCATTTTCTGTATAAAGTTTCTGCTTTTGGAATTGTATATTTAAAATAATCGTTACCTAAAATTTGCAAACACTCTTCTTCAGATTTTTCATCTGTTATAAAACGTGTGCTCCATATTATTTCAAAAATCAGATTTTTAACAGGAAGATACTCTTCTTCATTCTCGTGACCTTTTATAAGATTTTGCAACGGTGTTGTATCAAGCATAGTTTCACCCCATTTTTGTGTTAATTTCAGTTTAGCATAAATGTGGTGAATAAGCAAGGGGAATAAGCTTTATAGGGGCAGTTTGATAAATTGAGGTTTGTCGAGTTATTTTAGGATACCCCCCTCAGTCAAATGCTACGCATTTGACAGCTCCCCCTCAAGGGTGGAGCCCAACCTAGCCTTCCCCCTACGAGGGGAAGGTGTCACCGTAGGTGACGGAAGGGGGGATAATTTGCGTCGCAGACCCTTAATTTCGAATTACGAATTTCGCATTACGAATTTATCCCGACAAATTCAAATTTACATAACGTAAACAATATAAAGATATCTTTTTTACTATACAAACACATATAGATATAATCCGAAAAAGTGGCAGACTGAGCCGAGGATTACAAAGAAATGAAAAATTGCGTGGAAGTATTTTTTCTTTGCACCGATACCGTAAATTATTGCACCGAGGGTATAGGCAATTCCGCCGGCGAGCATTAAAAATATTGCGTTGTGGTCAAAGTTTTTCCAAAGCACAACAAAGGTGACGAGCACCGACCAACCAAGAGCGAGGTAAAGCACCATTTGAAGCACCTTTGTTTTATTAAAAAGGGCAAAGGTTATTGACATTCCTATTGCGACAGTCAGCCATATTGCTATGAAAAGCCCCCAACCCAAAAACGCATTGAGTGGCACTACTACCACAACGGCAAAGGGCGTAATTGTGCCCGCAATCATAGGGTAAATCATTGCGTGGTCGACAATTCGCATTGCTCGTTTGCCTCGATTATTGCGAAGTGCGTGATACACAGCTGAACAAGTATAAACGGTAATCATAGTAACGCCATATACAATGCTTAAAATTAAGTAATCGGGGCGGGAAAGAACAATCCCGCGGGCAACACAGAGTATTGTGGCAACTACGGCAAACGCACCGCCGACCATATGGGATATGGAATTCAGCCACTCCTCGCCTCTTGAATAATTTACCAAATCAATTTTATCTAAACGGCTCATAAATACCAGTCCTTAATATTTATATAAATATATTATTGGTATTTTGTTTTGAAATTACTATATATTTTAGTTTGCAAAATAAAAAAATTCCGCAATTATTGGTTGCGGAATTTAATATTATATGAAACCCTCCACCGCTGACGCGGTCCCCCGCGCTTTCACAAGGGAGGCTTTTAAAGGATTATTTCTTTTTCTTGCCAAAGAAGCCTTTTTTGCCGTCGTCGAGGTTATCGGCAGCACCGAATTCAAAGGCAAGTTGTCGAAGAAGCTCTTCTTGTTTATCGGTAAGCTTCTTGGGAACATCAACGATAATACGTACGAGTTGGTCGCCCTTGCCCATACCGCTACGGCTCTGAATACCGCGACCGCGAAGCTTGAAAACATCGCCGGGCTGTGTGCCTGCGGGTACGGGGTACTCAACCTTACCGTCGAGAGTTGGCACTTGAATTGTGCAACCCAAAGCCACCTGCATAAAGGTAAGATGCACATCGCACCACACATTATAGCCGTCACGCTCAAAAATGGGATGAGGTCTTACATTCACAACGATATTAAGGTCGCCTGCGGGTCCGCCGTTAACACCCTTATTACCCTGACCGCGAACGGTGAGCACCTGACGGTCGTCAATACCTGCGGGGATATTGATATCAAGCTTTGCGCTCTTACGAACTCTGCCCGCACCGTTACATTTTTTACAGGGATTTTCAATGATTGTGCCTCTGCCGTTACAACGTGAGCAAGGCTTTGAGGATTGAATTACACCAAAAGGTGTTCTTTGCTGAACTGTCACCTGACCGCGACCGTTACATTCGGGGCAGGTCTTGGGTGAATGACCGCTTTGGCAACCATTACCGTGACATTCGTCACAGGTTTCAATTCGCATTGTGTCAACACTTCGTTTACAGCCCTTTGCGGCTTCTTCAAAGGAAATTGTAACGCTCGCCTGTGTGTCACTACCGCGTTGCGGTGCGTTGGGGTTTGCTCTGCCACCGCCAAATCCACCGCCGAAGCCGTTGCCGAAGATTGAGCCGAAAATGTCGCCTAAATCGAAATCCATTCCGCCAAATCCACCGCCGTAACCACCCTGACCTGCGCCATAGTTGGGGTCAACACCTGCGTGGCCGAACTGGTCATAGCGGGCTTTTTTCTCGCTGTCAGAAAGAATTTCATAGGCTTCATTTGCCTCTTTGAACTTTTCTTCTGCTTCTTTATTATTGGGATTTAAGTCGGGGTGATATTTTTTAGCGGCTTTTCGGTAAGCCTTTTTAATCTCGTCATCGGACGCTGATTTATCAACACCGAGCACCTCATAATAGTCTCTTTTTTCTGCCATAAGTATCTCCAAATAATACTAACTCACGGACAGACCGTTACAGTCTGTCCGTAAATTTTTGGTTTAATTATTCAACGTCTTTGAAATCAGCATCGTAGTAGCCGTCATTGTTAGGAGCTGCACCTGCGTTGGGGTCATAGCCTGCACCCTGTGCACCGCCCTGAGCAGCCTGAGCCTGCTTGTAGAGTTCCTCTGAAATCTTGTAGAACTGCTGAGTAAGCTCTTCCTGCTTTGCTTTGATAGCGTCGATATCTTCGCCCTTGAGTGCTTCTTTAAGAGCGTCAATCTTTGTCTGAAGCTCTGCTTTATCGTTTTCTGAGAACTTGTCGCCGTCGTCAGCTAAAATCTTTTCGCACTGATATACCATCTGGTCTGCAGCATTTCTTGTGTCAACTGCATCCTTACGCTTCTTATCTTCTTCTGCGAACTTTTCAGCTTCCTCTACTGCCTTTTCAATATCTTCCTTTGACATATTTGTTGAAGATGTGATTGAAATTGACTGCTCTTTATTTGTGCCGAGGTCCTTTGCAGAAACATTTACGATACCGTTAGCGTCAATATTGAATGTTACTTCAATCTGAGGAGTACCGCGACGTGCAGGAAGAATACCGTCAAGGTGGAAAATACCGAGAGTTTTGTTATCTCTTGCGAATTCTCTTTCGCCCTGAAGAACGTGAACTTCAACAGATGTCTGATTATCAGCCGCAGTTGAGAAAATCTGGCTCTTCTTTACGGGGATTGTTGTATTTCTTTCGATAATTCTTGTGTTTACGCCACCCATTGTTTCAATACCGAGTGAAAGTGGAGTAACGTCAAGGAGAAGAAGTCCTTCAACCTCACCGCCGAGAACACCGCCCTGAATTGCGGCACCAACTGCTACGCACTCATCGGGGTTAATGCCCTTGAATGGCTCTTTACCTGTGAACTTCTTAACTGCTTCCTGAACTGCGGGAATTCTTGAAGAACCGCCAACCATAAGAATTTTGTTAAGCTCTGATGCCTGAAGTCCTGAGTCTGAAAGTGCCTGACGAACGGGTCCCATTGTTGCTTCAACAAGGTCTGCTGTCATTTCATTGAACTTTGCTCTTGTGAGAGTTGTTTCAAGGTGCTTAGGACCTGTTGCATCTGCTGTGATGAATGGAAGGCTAATCTGTGATGTTGTTACGCCTGAAAGCTCAATCTTTGCCTTTTCTGCTGCTTCTTTGAGTCTCTGCATAGCCATTTTATCGCCACGAAGGTCGATTCCCTGCTCTTTCTTGAACTCGTCAGCAAGCCAGTCGATAATCTTCTGGTCAAAGTCGTCACCGCCAAGACGGTTATTACCTGCAGTTGCAAGAACTTCTTGAACGCCGTCGCCCATTTCGATGATTGAAACGTCGAATGTACCGCCGCCAAGGTCATAAACCATAACCTTCTGGTC
>CALFTO010000084.1 GCA_937916195.1 uncultured Clostridia bacterium | reverse complement strand
CCCTTTTAATTTATAGAAAATAGTGTTATACTATTAAAGGCGTTTGAGCATTTTTAAGAAATTGTGTCTCAAATGTCGATTTTGCGAATTTTTTACTATATGTTGTTATTATATTGATTTTTGGGGGGAAGAGTCCTTGGAAAAAATCATAGTAAACGGCGGCAACAGATTAACAGGCGAAGTTGAAATCAGCGGTGCCAAAAATGCTGTCGTTGCGATAATTCCGGCGACCATTCTCGCAGAGGGCGTTTGCAGAATTGAAAACATTCCCAACATCAGCGATGTTACGGCAATGATTAAAATTCTTCGTTCTCTGGGTGCAGAAATAAAAATGATTAATAAAAGTACACTTGAGATTGACACCTCTCACATCCGTTCAAATGTTGTGGGTCACGATTTGTCAAAGCTTATGCGTGCTTCATATTACTTTATAGGTGTTCTTCTTGGCAGATTTAATCACGCAAAGGTTGCAATGCCCGGTGGCTGTCAGTTCGGTGTTCGTCCCATTGACCAGCATATCAAAGGCTTTGAGGCAATCGGCGCAACAGTTTCTATGGAAGAAAACGCTATGGTTGATGTTAAAGCCGACCAGCTGCTCGGCACATCAGTTTATTTTGACGTTGTGTCAGTTGGTGCTACAATCAATCTTATGCTCGCCGCAGTTAAGGCAAAGGGTCTTACCGTTATTGAAAACGCGGCAAAAGAGCCTCACATTGTTGACCTTGCAAACTTCTTAAACTCTATGGGTGCAGACGTTCGTGGTGCAGGTACTGATGTTATTAAAATTCGCGGTGTGGACAAGCTTCACGGTTGCGAATATGCAATTATCCCCGACCAAATTGAAGCGGGAACATATATGGTAGCCGCCGCCGCAACAAGAGGCGATGTGCTTATTAAAAACGTTATTCCCAAGCACCTTGAGTCAATTTCTGCAAAGCTTATTGAGTGCGGTGTGGTTGTTGAGGAATATGATGATTCTGTAAGAATTTTCTCGGATTGCCGTCCTAATCATTGCAGTATCAAAACAATGCCTCATCCCGGCTTCCCGACAGATATGCAACCTCAGATTACTGTTCTTCTCTCAATTGCAAGAGGCAACAGTATGGTAAGTGAAAGCGTGTGGGATAACCGCTTCCGTTACATTGACCAGCTTCTTCGTATGGGTGCTAATATTAAGGTTGACGGAAAATCCGCTTTTGTTGAGGGTGTTGAGGGGCTTCACGGTGCTCCTGTTAAGGCAGATGACCTTCGCGCAGGTGCGGCAATGGTTATTGCAGGTCTTGTGGCAAAGGGCACAACCGAGATTGAAGAAATTCACCACATTCAGCGCGGTTATGACAATATTATTGAAAAATTACGCAGTCTTGGTGCGGATATCGAGCTTGTAACAGTTCCCGATGATGAAAAAACCGTATTAAGCGTAGGTTAATAAATGAGTAACCACTGATTAAATCTTGGTCACAATTCTCAGCGGCTACTTTTCCGTCATAACTCGTCCAAAATACTCGTTAATACACAAAGTATTGCCTGCGTTTTTTGACGGTTCTGACAAAAAACTATCTCGCTGATAATTGCAACCCGATTTAATCAGCGGTTACTTAGGGACGGTTTTGATACCGTCCTTATTTATTTAATAAGTTTTAGGAGATAGATTATGGCGAAATTTTGTCCTCTGTTTTCGTCGTCAACGGGTAACAGCGTTTACATCGGGGGCGGTGACGACAGCATTTTAATAGATGTGGGTATGACCGCAAAGCAAATGGATGAGGCTTTGTGGCGAATAGGCGTTGACGGTGACAATATCCGCAATATATTTATAACTCACGAGCATTCTGACCACATAAAAGGACTTAAGGTGTTTACAAAGAGACACAAAGCAAGAGTTATTATGACAGGCGGTACATATGAGGCGCTCACTAAAACCGATGCGCTCGACAATGTGGCGGAGTGTTCCATAATCACACCTGACGGTATAGATGTTGGTTGTATGCACATAAAACCCTTTTCAATTTCACACGATACCATTGAGCCCTGCGGATATACGGTAGAAATGGCAAACGGCAGAAAAATTGCAGTTGCCACCGATTTGGGAATTATGACCGACGAGGTTTTAAATGCGTTAACGGGCTGTGACCTTGTAATGCTTGAATCAAACCACGATGTGAATATGCTTCAGTGCGGTGGATACCCTTATATGCTCAAACGCAGAATTTTAGGTGTCAAAGGGCATCTCTCAAATGATGTTTGCGCAGAAACTCTTACAAAGCTTATAAAAAGCGGAACAACACGATTTTTCTTGGGACATTTGAGCCGTGAAAACAATATGCCACAGCTTGCTTATCAGACAAGTGTTTCAGCACTCGAAATGGCAGGAGCACGCGAGGGCGAAGATTATTTTATCCGCGTGGCAAAGCCCGTATGGGACGAAAAGGCGATGATTTTATGATAAATGTGAATTTGATAGTTCTCGGCAAGCTTAAAGAAAAATATATGAAGGATTTCGCTACCGAATACGAAAAACGACTTTCTTCATATTGCAAGCTGACCGTTACAGAGTTAGAGCCCGTCAAGCTTTCGGATAATCCATCACAAACCGAAATTGAAAACGCACTTGCTAAAGAAACGCAGATGATTACTGCAAAAATCCCGAAGAATTCATATGTTTTTTCAATGTGTATTGAGGGCAAGCAGATGTCATCTGAAGAATTATCTGCAAAAATCGAAGATATTGCCCTTTGCGGTAAAAGTAATATTACATTTATAATTGGCAGTTCATTCGGCCTTTCAGATGAAATCAAAAAAATGTCCGACTTCAAATTTTCAATGTCAAAAATGACGTTCCCGCACAAATTGGCAAGAATAATGCTTACAGAACAGATTTACAGAGCATTTTCAATCAGTAACAACGCAAAATATCATAAATAATAAGAAAATATTTAAAAATTTACAAAACTTTGTTTTTAGTTTGTTAATAATCAAAAGGTATTATTATCCTGTAATCTCAAAGAGGAGGTTGTTTAAATGCAAAAAGAAAAAATTCTTGTAGTTGATGATGACAAAAACATTTGCGATTTACTTCGTATGTATCTTGAAAAAGAGGGCTACACTGTGGCAATGGCACACAACGGTGTTGACGCGGTAAATGCGTTCAGTTCTGAAAATCCCGACCTTGTGTTGCTCGATATTATGCTTCCACAGCTTGACGGTTGGCAGGTTTGCCGCGAAATCCGAAAGGTGAGTGAAAAGCCCATAATTATGCTCACCGCTAAGGACGAAACCTTTGATAAGGTGTTAGGCCTTGAGCTTGGTGCTGACGACTATGTTACAAAGCCCTTTGACACAAAAGAAATTGTGGCTCGTATTAAGGCTGTGCTTCGTCGTACCTCTGCAGTTAAGGGCGGAGATATTAAAGAAGTGCGTTACGATAAGCTTACAATCAACCTTTCAAATTATGAAATGAAGGTTGACGGTGTTGCCGTTGACACTCCGCCAAAAGAATTAGAGCTTATTTATCATCTTGCAAGCAATCCCGACCGCGTTTTCACACGTGACCAGTTGCTTGACGATGTTTGGGGCTTCGATTATTACGGTGACAGCCGTACAGTAGACGTTCACATTAAAAGACTTCGCGACAAGCTTAAGGGAGTTTCGCCCGAATGGGAACTCCGTACAATTTGGAGCGTAGGATATAAGTTTGAAACTCATGGCAAAAAATAATTTTATTAAGAAAAATTATAAGCGAGCTGAGAGTTTTTTAAAGCATTTACCGGTTTTTGCCCGTTACCTTATAGTTACGACCTCGCTTATTCTTGTAAGTTATCTTGTGCTTACCTCGGCACTTGTTGTGTTCCTTACAAACCATTGGACACATCAAAAAGAGGAATTGCTCATTGAAAATGTAACGCTTAACGCTGAATACAGCGAGCGAATTCTCGGCAGTTGCACCACTCAGGAAGAGCTGAACAGTGCACTCATTCTCATTTGCAATAATTTGGGAGTTTCGTCAAATGCTATTGATGCTGATATTTTCTTCTGCAACACTGCGGGCGATGTAATGATTTGCAAAGAGGATTTTACGTATAAATATTCAGCGGGCAGTGAAGAGTGCCTTATTCACAGTGGTTACCACATACCTGACGAAATTATCACAGATGCCGAAAAAGGAACTTATTTTAGCGACGGCAAAATTCAAGGGCTTTTCAATGAAAAAACCTTTTTGGCGGGTGTGCCTGTAAATGTGGGAAACACCTGTATAGGCATAATTTTTGCTTCAGCACCCGTTGAGAGTACTTTGCGCGGATATGCAAGTAATCTTGCAAGAATATATCTTTGGTCTGCAGTTTTTGCAGTTGCGCTCACATTTTTAGCGGCTTATGCAATGACTGCGAAAATTACAAATCCTTTGCGTCAGATGTCAAATGCCACAAAGGCTTACGCACAAGGCGATTTCAGTAAACGTGTAACCGTAACAGGGCACGACGAAATGTCGGAGCTTTGCACTTCGTTTAACCAAATGGCTTCGGCACTTTCGGTGCTTGAATCTTCAAGACGAAGCTTCGTTGCAAATGTGTCCCACGAATTAAAAACGCCAATGACCACAATCGGCGGATTTATTGACGGTATGCTTGACGGCACAATCCCTCCGGAGCGACACGACGAATATCTTAAAATTGTGTCCGACGAGGTTAAACGACTTTCCCGTCTTGTAACCTCAATGCTCAATCTTTCAAAAATTGAGGCAGGCGAATTAGAGCTTAAGCCCAAAGAGTTTGATTTGACCTCAATGATGATTGACTGCACTCTTACCTTTGAGCAGGAAATCGAGAAAAAAGACATTACCGTTGAGGGCTTTGAGAGTATGGGTAATGTGGCCATTTTTGCCGACCGCGATATGCTTTATCAGGTGGTTTATAACCTTGTTGACAATGCGGTAAAGTTTACTCAAAATGGTGGCACTATTTCACTTTTTGCAGGCGAGAATAAAGAAGGAAAAATTTGTTTTGCTGTTCAAAATACGGGTGACGGAATATCCTCTGAAGAAATCGGCAAGATATTTGAACGCTTCTATAAGGTTGACAAATCACGAAGCTATGACGTGAAGAGCGCGGGCTTGGGGCTTTACCTTTGCAAGACTATTGTTGAAATGCACAAGGGTGAAATTTTTGCCGAAAGCGTTGAGGGTGAATTTACAAGATTTACCGTAATGCTTCCTAAACCCAAACCCGAAAAAGATAAAAACAAGAAATAATACGGAGGTTTTCAAACTATGAACGAAAACTTTGATAACAATATAAATAATACTGAAAATCAGCAGGGTGCAACTCCACCTCCTTATAATCAGCCGATAACTCCTCCCGTTACACCACCGGGGGCACAGTACACTCCGCCTGTTTATAATCAATACGCAACCTATGGCGGTTACGGTCAGCCACCAAAACCTGAAGCACCTAAAAAGGCGTCAAAGGGCAAGAAAAAGGGCCTTATTGTTGCAATTATAATTATTTGTGCCGTATTTCTTGCGGCAGTAGGTGTGTTTCTTGCAGGCTTCATTTTTGACGGTTTTTCAGAAGAAGTTCCGAAAAACGACGACACACAAATGAACATTACCGAAACACCAAACAAGGTAGAAAATAACGAAAGTGAAAACAAAGACGGTGTGCTTACGCCCAAGCAGGTTTATGAAAAGGTGTATGAAAGCTCGGTAGGTGTTTTAGTTTACACAAGTAATCAGCAGACGGTTTATTCAGAGGGTACAGGCATTGTTATGGGTGAAAATTCTGACGGCACCGCCACATATATCATCACTTGTGCACACGTTATTGATGCTTCAAATCCCAAGATTTTAGTCCAGACCGAAGACGGCACACAGTATGACGCAGTTGTGGTAGGCTTGGATGCAAAGACTGATATTGGTCTTATCCGCATTTCTGCAACAGGACTTAAAGCGGCAGAATTTGCAGATTCTGACAATCTCGGCGTTGGCGATTATGTTTATGCAATCGGTAACCCCGGCGGAACACAGTTCT
>CALFTO010000083.1 GCA_937916195.1 uncultured Clostridia bacterium | reverse complement strand
GAGTGATAGTCAGTTCCAAAAAACACATCTAAAATTGTGTCATTCTTACTGACAGCACCGAAGAAACCGCCCATAAATATACCTCTTATGCAAAGAAGAGCTCTGAAAGAGTCATTGGGTCAATGTATTCGCCGTCTTTATAAACACGCATATTACCTGATGCGATTTCATCAATAAGCATTACGTTACCTTCAGGGTCATAACCGAACTCAAACTTGATATCGTAGAGAACAAGGCCCTTTTCTTTAAGGTCATCAGCAACAATCTGTGTAATCTTCTGTGTCATTTCCTTGATATCATCATACTGCTTATCAGTCATAACACCAAGTGCTACAAGAGCATCTTTATTTACAAGCGGGTCACCCTTTGCATCATCTTTAAATGTTGTTTCAACATATGCAGGAAGGTCAGCACCCTCTTCAATATAATCGCCGTAACGACGGATAAAGCTACCTACTGCTTTGTGACGGCAGATAACTTCAAGACCCTTACCAAATACCTTTGCAGGAAGAACTTCCATAGTTGTATCCTGAAGATTTGCACTTACATAGTGAGTTTTAATGCCTGCTGCATTAACTTTTTCAAAGAAGTAAATTGACATACGAAGGTTAACATCACCCACACCGTCAATTGTAAGACCTACTGAATTTTCGCCTGGGTCAAAAACGCCGTCTTTTCCTGTACAGTCATCTTTGAACTTAAGAAGGCAGTTACCATTTTCGAGTTTAAATACGTCCTTTGTTTTACCTGTGTAAATCTTTTCCATTGTTTTTTACTCCTTTATATTAATAAAAATGTAAACTGAATTAAAGTTTTGACATTACTTCGTCATTCTTTTTAAGAACTGCTTCTGCGGCAGATACACGCATTGCATCGAGCTTGTCTGCGAGCTCTTTATCTTCAACAGCAATTATCTGTGCCGCAAGTAATGCCGCATTAGCACCGCCGTTAATTGCTACAGTTGCAACTGGAATTCCCGAAGGCATCTGAACAGTTGAAAGGAGTGCATCCATACCGTCAAGATACTGTGAAGCACAAGGAATACCGATGACAGGTAATGTTGTGTTTGCGGCAACTGCACCTGCAAGGTGAGCAGCCATACCTGCCGCAGCAATAATTGCGCCATATCCGTTTTTACGAGCATTTACTGAAAAATCTCTTGCCTGCTCGGGTGTACGGTGTGCAGAGTAAATGTTGACAGTATAGGGAATTCCTAAATCATCAAAAACAGCAGTTGCTTTTCTGATAACGGGTAAGTCACTGTCACTACCCATAATAATTCCAACTTTTTTCATAACTACCTCCTGAAAAATTATAAAAGGACAGTCCTATCCTGAAAATCAAGTAGAACTGCCCAGACGGTCGGCTAAATATTTTATGCCGTGTTCCTCTGTGGTACTCCACTTTCATCCGTCAGTCACACGGTAATAAAATTTTAAATAAAACTACAGATAATATTATAATATTACCAAGTACAAAAAGTCAATTAAACATTGTTTTATGAGTGCCGAAATTTCGACAGTTTTTCGACAACTTTTTGGTTATTTTTTATTTTGCCTTACTTTCACAATAAAGACAGCGATAAACTCTGCTATCTTTATCCTGCAAAGTGAAAATGTGAGGTAATTCCTGCTCAACCGTTGTAATACAACGAGGGTTTTTACACTTAATAACATTCTCAATTCTCTCAGGAATTTCAATGTTCTGTCTTTTCGCAAGTTTGCCATCAGCAATTATGTTAACAGTAACACCCGGGTCAAGATAACCAAGAGCATCAAGGTCAAGTTCAATAACCTGGTCAATTTTTATAATATCTTTTCTGCCCATTTTAACACTTTCTGCGTTTTTAATGAGAGCAACCTGACAATTAAGCTTATCAAGTCCCAAGAAATTATAGAGCTCCATTCCTCGACCTGCAGTAATATGGTCAATTACGATTCCGTTTTTGATTTGTCCGATAATCATATTATTTGACCTCCAATAATTTCATAATAAGAGCCATTCTAATGAACTTTCCATTTTGTACCTGTTTGAAATAGCAAGCACGTGGGTCTTTATCAACAGCTACTGAAATCTCATTTACTCTTGGAAGCGGATGCATGATAGCCAAATCCTCTTTTGCATTTTCGAGCTTCTGAGGAGTGAGAATATAACTGTCTTTAAGGCGGATGTAATCCTGTTCATTGAAAAATCTTTCACGCTGAACTCTTGTCATATAAAGAATATCCAAATCGGGCATCGCATCTTCAAGTGATGTAGTTTCAACATACTCAAGATTTTTTGCATCAAGTACGGTTTGCTTAATATATTCAGGCACTTTTAATTCCTCGGGAGAAATAAGTACAAACTTAACGTTATCATAGCGAGACATTGCGCCAATAAGAGAGTGAACTGTTCTGCCGAATTTAAGGTCACCGCAGAAACCGATTGTCAAATTATCAAATCTACCTTTTTCACGTTGAATTGTAAGCAAATCAGTAAGAGTTTGTGTTGGATGATTATGTCCGCCGTCACCTGCATTGATAACAGGAATATCAGTGTTCATAGTAGCAACCAATGGTGCACCCTCTTTAGGGTGACGCATAGCAATAATGTCGGCATAATATCCAACAGTTCGTATTGTATCCGCTACACTCTCGCCTTTAGCAGATGATGAGCTCTGCGCCTCAGAAAAGCCAAGCACATTTCCACCCAAACTGAACATAGCAGATTCAAAACTTAAACGAGTTCTTGTTGATGGTTCAAAGAAAAGTGTAGCTAAAATTTTGCCTTTACACTTTTCACAGTATTTTATGGGATTGTCAATAATGTCGTTAGCTACAGCAATAAGCTCATTAATCTCATTTACTGTAAGCTCTTGAATATCAATAAGACTTCTCATATTTTTTCTTCCTTACTCTTTAGCACCGTTAACTTCGAGATACTTCTTAATTCTCTCAACATTTTCACGGTTCTTTTCGTCTTCTTCAAGGTATTCAATAATATCATAAACATCTACAACTGAATATACAGGGAAACCAAATTCTTCGCCAACCTCTGCCATTGCAGATTTCTCGGTCTGACCTTTTTCTTTACGGTCAACCATAACGAATGTGGCAGCAACCTTAGTGCCTTCAAGACCTGAAAGAATTGACATACTCTCACGAATTGCAGTACCGGCTGTGATTACATCTTCAACAATTACGATTTCTTCGCCTGCTTGTGGCTTGTAACCTACAAAAACTCCACCTTCACCGTGGTCTTTTTCTTCTTTACGGTTGAAAAAGAATGGCACGTCAAGTCCGTTTTTAGCAAGGGCAACTGCTACTGAAACTGCAATAGGAATACCCTTGTATGCAGGTCCGTAAAGAACGGTTTTCTTATTACCAACCTTTTCAAAATATGCTTTAGCGTAGAATTCACCTAATTTACAAATCTGGTCACCTGTTTTAATATCGCCTGCGTTAATGAAATAAGGGATTTTTCTGCCACTCTTTGCAGTGAAATCACCAAATTTAAGAACACCTGCGCTCTCTAAAAACTGAATAAATTCTCTTTTATAAGCTTCCATTATACTCTCTCCCTTAATCTACAAATTCAGCAACGCATCTCTTATATGCAGCAACAGGGTCAACAGCCGCAGTGATTGGTCTGCCAACCACGATATAATCCGAACCCGCCTCTTTTGCCTTTTCTGGTGTCATAACACGAACCTGGTCACCAATATCGCCGTCAGCAAAACGAATACCGGGTGTAACTGTTACAAAATCTTTGCCACACTTATTATGCACCTTATCTGCCTCAAGTGGTGAGCAAACAACACCATCAAGTCCTGCAACCTTTGCGTTGTGTGCATAGTGCATAACGACCTCGTCAATTGGCTCTTTGATAAGCAAATCTCTTTCCATTACTTCCTGACTTGTTGATGTAAGCTGAGTTACTGCAATAAGGATAGGTCTTGTGCCGTCAGCGCGTGTAAGTCCTTCTAATGCGCCTTGCATCATGGGTATTGCACCGCCTGCATGAAGATTAGTCATATCAACATCAAGATTTGAAAGAACTGCCATTGATTTTTTAACTGTGTTTGGAATATCGTGAAGCTTCAAATCAAGGAAAATCTTGTGCCCTCTTGCCTTGATTTCTTTTACGATTGATGGACCTTCTGCATAATAAAGCTCCATACCAATTTTTACAAAGGGTTTAACATCTGTGAACTTATCAAGAAATGCCATTACATCTGCCTTACTTGAAAAATCACAAGCAATAATTACGTCCTTACCCATTAGTGTGCGCCTCCTATAATTTCATTTATATCTTTTACATTTAATTTAGCTAATTCATTTGGCAGCTCTTCAATAATAGTCTTACAAGCATAAGGGTCAACAAGATTTGCTGCGCCCACTTGAACTGCAGTAGCACCTGCCATCATTAATTCAATAACATCTTTTGCGTTCGAAACACCGCCCATACCGATAATCGGGATTTTAACAGCGTCGTAAACCTGATAAACCATTCTTACGGCAACAGGAAAAATTGCAGAGCCGGAAAAACCGCCCATTTTGTTTGCGATTACGGGCTGACGACGTTTAATATCAATCCTCATACCCAACAAAGTGTTAATTAAGCTTATTCCATCTGCACCTGCATCTTCACAAGCCTTTGCTATTGACACAATATCAGTAACATTGGGTGAAAGCTTTATAATAATTGGCTTTGTAGTAACAGCTTTTACTGCTTTTACTACCTTTTGAACTGCATCGGTTGATGTACCGAAGCTCATACCGCCGTTGTGCACATTGGGACAGGAAACATTAACTTCAATCCAACCAACCTGCTCACAAGCGTCAATTTTTTCACAGGTATAGGCATAATCTTCAATTGAGAATCCACTTACATTAGCCATAACAGGCTTATTAAATACCTTTGCAAGCTTTGGGAGTTCTTCACTTATAACTTTTTCTACACCGGGATTTTGAAGTCCTACAGAATTAATCATTCCCGCGGTACATTCTGCAATACGTGGTGTTGGATTACCAAAACGAGCGTCTTTAGTAGTACCTTTAAACGAGAATGTACCGAGAATGTTTATATCATAAAGGTCAGCAAATTCATAACCAAAGCCATAAGTACCACTTGCGGGAATTATGGGGTTATCAATTTCAATTCCGAGAAGATTAACTTTTGTGTTTACCATATTATCTCCTCCCTTGTGAGTACAGGACCATCTTTACAAATTCGTTTATTACCGTATTTAGTCTTGCATGAGCAACCCATACAAGCACC
>CALFTO010000082.1 GCA_937916195.1 uncultured Clostridia bacterium | reverse complement strand
AACTGATTAAGTGACATTGCATAGTCGTTCCAGCTTCTGCGATAAGCTCGCTGAACTGATGTTCCGGGCAAATCGTCGTGGAATTGGTGAGCAATAACTCTCTTCCAGGCCTTTGTAAGTGCTTCTTGGGGATATTCGTACCCGCCAAGTGTCATAGCCGCAACGCTTGCTCGTTCTGCCATATCTGCAATTTCTTCGTTTCTTCTGTTCCAACGCTTACCGATAGCACGTGATGTGTAGCCACCAACCGCGTGGTTTGTCATAACAAGCTCGTTGTTCCAAACAGGTAATTTCTGTTTAATATCTTCGGGTAAAGCGTCAATGTCGTGGAATATTTTGTCAGCAGGAGCAGATAATACCTCTGTGTCGCTTGTGCCGTTATTTTTGATTTCGTCACAAACAGTTTTAACCGATTCTTCTTTAGGTGCTCCACCGCGGTCACCAACACCGTGAAATACTGCGGTGAACGGCAGGTCATACTGTTCATTTTCTTTAAGCTTTTTGTTAACAACTTCATTATCTCTGACTTTTTTCAAGGTTTTATCGTATGCACCGGGGTTTGTGTTGCCATAGATAAAATTTCCGTCAACACCATACCACTTTCCAAGGTCAAATGGTATGCCGTAAGCCGAGCCCCAAGAAAGCTTTTGTGTTGTAAAGCCCTTTAAGTTTGCGTGGCGCATAACTGAGGGCAGGGCGTAGCCAAAGCCAAAGCAATCGGGCAAGAAAATATCACAACTGCGTTTGCCGAAATTCTTCTCAAAATAGTTGTTGCCAAGAAGAATGTTTCTGAAAAGTGCTTCGGGTGAAGGCACATTTACATCACCGTTTTCAAACGCACTTCCGCAAACATTCCATTTTCCCTCTGCGATGTAAGATTTCATTCTTTCCCACATTTCAGGGTAATACTCATGCATAAGCTCATAACGGTATGAGCCCTCAAAGTTGAATTTGTAGTCGGGATACTTCTCAAAAAGCTTGAAATTGTCGTTGAGAGTATTAAAAATATACTTGTCAACGGTGGTCTCAAAATCCCAACTCCAAATGGTGTCAAGATGTGCATTTGCAATGGTGTAAATCTTCTTTTTTGCCATAATTTTGCCCTCGGAAAATCTAAAAAATTCAATAATTAAATTATATATTGTATCGGGCAAAAATACAACTGTGAAATATCATATATATTGTATAAATTTTTTGTAAAAATTACTCGACATAAGCCCATCTAACTGTTAAAATATATTAAGATGGATTAAGATTTGATTAAACTTTGTTTAAGAAGGTGTAATGCGTGAAAAGATTTGTGTCGCTAATATTGGTAATATCGGTGGTTTTAGCATCAATGCTTGTGTTTACGGGCGCGGTGCCAGACCCACAGACAAAAACTATAAACCTTTCTGCCGAAAATATTTCATATGAAATCAGCGACAAGCTTTACGGCAT
>CALFTO010000081.1 GCA_937916195.1 uncultured Clostridia bacterium | reverse complement strand
AATCTAAACTGTATACAATCATCTTACACTACTGTATACAATCATACTCTTGACAGGATGTCTGTCCCTACAAAATTAGACTTTACTTTAGATTAGAATTGGTCATCGTCCCATATAAATTCGGTGGTGTAAATGAAAATACTGAATTACACAACTCACCAAAATCAACACTCAAACCTTGTAGGGTCGGGTCTTAAGTGCCCGACCGCAAGTAATTTGTCCTAACAATATCTCCCTCAGTCTCACTGCGTTCGACAGCTCCCTCGTCAGAGGGAGCATTTAAAAGTTGTAGCACCTTCACTTTGTATTTTGCACTTGAAAGGTCTGCCGTCTGTCCGTGTTAAATACAATTCTTTTTGCGGACAGAACGGGAGTTCTGTCCCTACGCGTGTTCGCCCCTATATATTTTGATTACCGATTTTGGTGTTATAATAATATAAATTTAACATTCAAAACAAAAAAACAATTTTGCACTTTGCGTTTTGCGTTTAAAATGTCTGCCGCCAGCATATTGACAACAAATAATAATTAATGATAAAATTAAATATATGATTATTTTGCATGAGGACGGATTTGTATGAATAAAACCCAAAAAATCATAAGCATGGTTCTTGCGTTGGTGCTTGTTGCGAGTGTTGGCACGATAATGCTTGTTTCAAATGCGGGTGACAACGACCCGACAACTTCTGTTACTGTTACAGTAGACAAAACCGAGCTTAAAGCAGGCGAATCTGCAACTGTAACGGTGAAAGCGACAACAAATTATGCTGTTGGCACAATGTCAATTCCTGTTTTTTATGATAAAACACTCGTTACGGTGAGTGACGGCACAGTAACTCTTGCAGAATACGAGACAAAGAACGTTACAACAGATTTAACTGCGGTAGACACGTCAAAAATCTATGATAACACCAATATTGACAATGAAAAATTTGGTTTTGTTCTCGCAAGCTACATAGCAGGTGCAAATTCAACCGTTCAGACAATGCTTGAAGACGATGTTGTACTTACATTTAAGATTACCGCAAAAGCAGATGTGAGTGGCACGGCGACAGTAAAGGTTATTACTGAATCCGCAAAAACAACAAATAATATTGCGGGTATGCTCTACTTCGGTAAACAACCCGACGGCAATACAATTGATGCAATCCCCGAAAATATCGAGGAAATAAATGTTAACAATGCAAGCGCGAGTGTGAAGATAGGTGGAGGAAAACCCGAACTTATTCTTAGCGAACTTGGTGAAGAAATCGGAGCAGTAATCAGCACAGCATACGGTGTGGCCGACGGTTATGACGGTGCAGTATTCGGTGTAGATACACTTGGCTTAGGTGCTGATGGTGTATCAGCAACACTTGAAGAAGCATATACAACAGAAGCCGGTTATATCGTAGTAAATACAGATAACACAGATGGCGTTGAAACAACAGGTGCAGTTATCGAACTTTATGACGATAACGACGTACTTCTTGCAAGTTATGTGTTCATTTACTTTGGTGATGTAAACTCAGACGGTGGCGTTGATACAACAGACGCTTCACTTATCGAAGAGTATTCAGCTATGATTTCGGAATTCTCTGCTGAGTATTATCTTGTTGCTGGTGATGTAAATAATGATGAAACACCAGACACAACTGATACATCAATCATTGAAGAATTTTCTGCCATGATTTCCGATATGCCTACTCAGGCTGATGTTGCTCAGGCTTATGTATAAATTGCTTTAAGCAGACCTTCGGGTCTGCTTTTTTAATGCAAAATTCTAAATTCTAAATTCGCAATTAAATGCCATAATTTAGCATTACGTATTTCAAATTCCGCATTTTCACTCAATCTTATCTTGACATTGTGTCTATTTTTGTGTAAAATAATAAAGATAGTATGGGATATTGGTGTTTTAATATCTTTAAATACTACATCACCTTAATTTCATTACATATTTTTGATATATTTTTTGAAATTAAATATTATTTTTAGGAGGTACCAACAATGGATACTATCGGTATTGTTGTTGCTGTTATCTCTGCTGTTGTATTCGGAGTTCTCGGTTTTATTTTCGGCGGACTCCACCGCAAACGTGTTGCCGAGGCTAAAATCGGCTCCGCTAATGAAGAAGCATTAAGAATTGTTAATCAGGCACAGCAAACTGCCGAAAACAAAAAAAGAGAAGCTATTCTTGAAGCTAAAGACGAAATACACAAGTTAAGAAACGAAGTTGATAAAGAGCTTCGTGAAAGACGCGCAGAGGTGCAGAAGCAAGAACGCAGACTTATTCAAAAAGAAGAAAATCTTGATAAGAAAACTGAAAACCTTGAAAAGAAAGAAGAAATTCTTGCCGGAAAAATCAAGGCTGCCGACGAAAGAATCGACGAGGTTGAAATGCTCAAACGCAGTCAGCTTGAAATGCTCGAAAAAATCAGCGGTTACAGTAAAGAGCAGGCTAAGGCTCTTCTTATGCAAGAGCTCGACGAACAGCTTACTCACGAAAAGGCTCTCAAAATTATGGATTATGAGCAGCGTACTCGTGACGAGAGCGACAATCTTGCCCGCGAAATCATTACAGGCGCAATTCAGCGTTGTGCCGCAGACCACGCCGCAGAAGCAACTGTTTCTGTTGTGGCTCTTCCCAATGACGAAATGAAGGGCAGAATTATCGGCCGCGAAGGTCGTAATATTCGTACACTTGAAACAATCACAGGTGTTGACCTTATTATTGACGATACTCCCGAAGCTATCACAGTTTCAAGCTTTGACCCAGTTCGCCGCGAGGTTGCTCGCCTTACCCTTGAAAAGCTTATTCAAGACGGCAGAATTCACCCCGCACGCATTGAAGAAATGTTTGAAAAGTCAAAGCGCGAGGTTGAGCATACAATCAAGCAGACAGGTGAAAGAGCAGTTGTTGACGCAGGCGTTAACGGTATTCATCCCGAACTTGTTAAGCTTCTCGGTAAGCTCAAATACCGTACAAGCTTTGGTCAGAATGTTCTCAACCACTCACTTGAAGTTTCTTATATTGCAGGTCTTATGGCGCAGGAGCTTGGAGCAGACGTAAAACAGGCTAAGCGCGCAGGTCTTCTTCACGATATCGGTAAGGCTCTTGACCGCGAGTTTGAGGGTACACATATCGAACTTGGTGTTGAAGCTGCAAAGAAATACAAAGAGAACGACAATGTTGTTCACGCAATTCAGGCTCACCACGGCGAAATCGAGGCAAAAACAATTGTTGCAGTGCTTGTTCAGGCTGCAGACGCTATTTCTGCTGCTCGCCCGGGTGCTCGTCGCGAAAATGTTCAGAACTACATCAAGCGTCTTGAAAAGCTTGAGGAAATCGCAACAGAATTTGAGGGTGTTGAGAAATCCTTTGCTATTCAGGCAGGTCGTGAAATCAGAATTATGGTTAACCCCGAAAAGATTTCAGACGAAAAGATGGTTATTGTTGCACGCGAAATTGCAAAGAAAATCGAGGATGAACTTGAATATCCCGGTCAGATTAAGGTCAATATTGTGCGTGAAAACCGCGTAATAGACTTTGCAAAGTGATAAAATTAGCGCCTTTTCACTTTTTCGCCCTTGACTTACACTCGTAAGCCTGCGGTCTCAAAAGCAAAAATCCATCTAATTTTAAACACTTTGAATTAATACTATAAATTATGCCCCGTGGTCTTTCGGCTTCGGGGCAAAATAAATTAAATCCATATATAGAAACGGTGTGCTTATGTCACGCGAAATTAAAGTGCTTTGCGTTGGTGACGTGGTCGGTTCGGTCGGTTGCGAATTCTTACGCAAAAAGCTCGCAGAATTTAAAAGAGAAAACAACATTGATGTGTGCATTGTCAACGGCGAAAACTCAGCAGTTGGCAATGGTATGCTACCAAATTCCTGCAATCATATTTTCACAAGCGGTGCAGATTTGATTACGGGTGGAAACCACTCACTTAAACGTAGAGAAATATTTGATTATCTTGACCAGAATGAAAATGTTATTCGTCCTGCAAACTACGGTGACGGCGTTTGGGGCAAGGGTTATGGCGTTATCGACAAGGGTGCTTACAGAGTGGGTGTAATCAACCTTATGGGTAGAGTTTGGCTTGAGGGTCACGATGACCCCTTTGAAACTGCCGAGAAAATCATTGCAGAGCTCAAAAAAGAGACTAAAATCATTTTTGTGGACTTCCACGCAGAAGCCACTGCCGAAAAAAAGGCTCTTGGCTATTTTCTTGACGGAAAAGTCAGCGCAGTTTTCGGCACTCATACTCATATTCAGACCTCAGACGCGCAAATTATGGCGGGCGGTACGGGTTATATCACAGATTTGGGTATGACAGGGCCCGAGGAATCAGTTCTCGGTGTAAAAAAAGAGATAATTATCGAAAAATTCAGAAAAGGCTTTACAACTATATTTGAAACGGCTGACACTCCCCCATTTATGCAGGGTTGTGTGTTTACGGTTGACCGCGACAGCGGAAAAACGGTAGCCGTTGAGGCAATTACGGTGAGGTGAGCAAATGAAGATTGCAATTAAATTAATTTCATTGCTTTTGTGTATCTGTATGCTCTTTTCTGCTTGCAAGCCTCAAAATGAAGAGCCAGATGAGAGCACAACAACTCCCGTTGAAAGCACAACTGAAAATAATGCGAATACAGAAGAAAATTTCTCAAAAAGTGACGGCAAAATCTCACTCCCCTACAACGAAAGTGACGGGCTTAATCCGTTTTTCGCAAAAAGTGACGAGAATTTGTATATATGCAAGCTTCTTTTTGAGCCATTGTTCGCAGTTGATAGCACTTATACCGCAAACGGCGAAATTGCCGAAAGCATTTCGGTCAACGGAAATGTGGCTACGGTGAAAATAAAACGCGGTATTTCTTGCCGTGGCTCGTCAAACATTAATGCTGACGACGTGGTTTATTCCTTTAATCTTGCCAAAGCCTCTTATGGCTGGGCTGACGATTTAAAAGGTATTTCGACTGCATCAAAATCAAATGATTATACGGTGAATTTCACCCTTGATTATGCCGACAGTCTTTCAGCGGGTAAGCTCACGTTCCCTATTGTTAAGTCAGGTACGGCAGACGTGCAAACTGCAGTGCCCACAGGTAGCGGTAATTACTATCACCTTGAGGGTAAGCTTATAAGCCTCGCAGACAGTGAGAAGCAAATCAATCTGTGTGCTGTCAGCACTCGAGACAGCGTTGAAGATGCGTTGAAAATCGGCAATTCCGATGTATTCTTCAGTAATATGTCCGATTGCAACTATACGGGCGCGTCGGGCAACACACAATCGGTATTGCTTAACAATATGGTGTATCTTGGGCTTAATAGTTCAAGAGGTGCATTAAATAAATATATCCGCAGTGCAATTGCGGCGAAAATTGATTGCGATGAAATCGCTCTTTCTGCATATCAGGGTCACGCGGTGGCATCAAAATTGCCAATAAACCCTGAAAGTGCAGTTAATAAAGAAATTACGCAGATTGCAACCGAGGGCGACAAAAATCTTGCCGATAACATTATCGACCGTTGCGGTTACACTCGATATTCCGGCAAGGCAAAAACCAATGGCGCGTATTCGCTATCATTTACTCTCATAGTGAATAAGGATAATAAATATCGAGTTGCGGCGGCATATAATATTGCCGACAGCCTTGCGGAATGCGGATTTTATATAACTGTTAAGGCTTTGTCTTTTGCAGATTACCGTGAAAGAATTTCTTCGGGTAATTATGATATGTATTTAGGAGAAGTGAAGCTCGACGGCTCAATGGATTTGAATTCATTTTTCCTTGAGGACGGAGCATTGGGTGCGGGAATAAATAAAACCGACCGTGCCGTAAAAGAATACTATAATTACCGTGCAGGTAAGATTACCGCACAGGAATATTACTCGATTTTCGCAGAGGAATATCCCTTTGTGCCCGTAGTTTTCAGAACAGGCTATGTAATTACTTCTGACGATTTAAAACTCGATTTAAAACAAATGCCGTTTAGTTTATATAACGGAATATAAGGTGAAATTTATGAAGTTCTCCGACGATATTAAATACATCAAGGGTGTTGGCGAAGCCAGAGCTACGGCGTTTCGCTCTCTTGGTGTGTCAACCGTCGGGGAGCTTTTGCGTTTTTATCCCCGTGCTTATGAGGATTGGGGTAATATCACCCCTATTTCACAGTGCGTAGTTGGTGAGAATGTGTGCGTTAAGGCGACAGTTATGTTCCCACCGAAAAATCAGCGGGTAAGGGGCGGTATGCTCATTGCCAAAGGCACTGTGACCGACGGTGACGATGTTATTGCCGTAACATTTTTCAATAATAAGTATATTGAAAAAATGCTGAAAAGCGGTGAGGAATATCTTTTCTACGGCAAAATAACTCTCGGTAAATTTGCTGCCCGCGAAATGATTTCGCCAATGTTTATAAAATCGGCACAGAGCGTTGAAATCAAACCGATTTATCCCCAAAACAAAAATATTACCTCAAAGGTAATTCAGTCAGCGGTGCAGAATGCGTTGCAGAATATTGACGCAATTCCCGAATATCTGCCCGCATATATTCTTGAACGCTTTAACCTTGTCACTCTTGACGAGGCAATCCGTCACATTCATTTTCCGAAAAATGACGGCGAATTGCAAAAAGCCCGCGACCGTCTGATTTTTGACGAATTGTTTATCTTACAGTTAAGCTTGCTCACCTTAAAAGAGGACAATTCAGCGGCAGACACAAAAAACATTATAAATAAAGATTACACAGAAGAATTCTTCTCACTTTTACCCTTTGAGCCTACAAATGCACAGAAAAAAGCAGTAAACGAAGCAATTGCCGATATGCAAAGCGGTAAGCAGATGAACAGGCTTCTTCAAGGTGATGTTGGTAGCGGTAAAACTGCCGTGGCGGCATCAATTGTCTATACTTCAGCGAAAAACGGAATGCAATCTGCTCTTATGGCACCTACCGAGGTGCTGGCAGTCCAGCATTTTGAAACCTTTGCACGACTTTTTGAAAACAGCGGTATCCGTTGTGAGCTTTTGACAGGCAGCACAAAGGCAAAAGAAAAAAAAGAAATAAAAGAACGCCTTAAAAATGGCGAAACAGATTTAATAATCGGCACTCACGCACTAATACAAGACGATGTTGAATTTTCAAATCTTGGTCTTGTTATAACTGACGAGCAACACCGTTTCGGCGTGAAACAGAGAACGGGACTTTGCAGCAAGGGTGACAACCCCCATGTTTATGTTATGTCTGCAACGCCAATCCCCCGAACATTAGGACTGATTATGTTTGGTGACTTGAATGTCTCAATTCTTGACGAATTGCCACCGGGCAGACAAAAGATTGACACATATGCGGTGAAGTCGGGAAAAAGAGGTTCAATGTTTGAGTTTATTCGCAAGCATCTCGATATGGGATATCAAGCATATATCGTCTGCCCTCTCGTTGAAGAAAGTGAATTAGTGCAGGGAGTAATGTCGGCAGAGGAGTATTATAAAAAAGCACAACCCCTATTCCCGAATTATAGTCTTGATTTGCTTCACGGTAAAATGTCACCTAAGAAAAAAGACGAAGTAATGATGAAGTTTAAAAACGGCGAAACTCAACTTTTGATTTCAACCGTTGTTATTGAGGTCGGCGTTGACGTGCCAAATGCGGTGATTATGGTTATTGAAAATGCTGAACGTTTTGGCCTTTCACAGCTTCATCAGTTGCGAGGTCGTGTTGGTCGAGGCAAGGCAAAATCACATTGTATTCTTGTAACCGATGCAACGGGTGACGAGGCAACGGCACGAATGAACATTATGTGTCAGACTACCGATGGCTTTAAAATTGCCGATGAGGATTTAAAGCTTCGTGGGCCGGGTGACTTTTTCGGCACTCGTCAACATGGACTTCCTAAACTTCGCATTGCCGATATTCTCACCGATACAAAAATCCTTATGCAGACCCAAGAGCTTGCACAGGAAATTATGCTTGATGACTGTAATTTCCAAAGAGAAGAGCATCGTCAAATCGGCAAGCAGGTTATGAAAAAAATCTACAGTTTACAAGTTTCTAACACCG
>CALFTO010000080.1 GCA_937916195.1 uncultured Clostridia bacterium | reverse complement strand
GTTAAAACTGCAAAAATCTATGCAATTTACGGCGATATTTCAGCTGATGAACTTGCAGAGATTAAAAAATATGTAATCAACGCGGTTGAGGCTCGTGAGGCCACTCTTGATACGTATGAAACACTTGCAGTTGATTATGAAATTCCCACAACAGTTAAAACTCTTGACGGTTTCTTAAAGCTTAATGATGATGAGCTTCAGGATTTTGTAAATGAATATGGTCTTGCTATGGATAAGGACGACATTAAATTCTGTCAGAATTATTTCAAAACTGAAGACCGCGACCCAACAATTACAGAAATTCGTATGATTGATACATACTGGTCCGACCATTGCCGTCATACAACATTTTTGACTACAATTGATTCAGTTAAGTTTAACGATGAATACATTCAAAAGGCTTGGGAGCGTTATTTAGATGCGCGTAAAGACCTTAATAGAACAAAGCCTATTAACCTTATGGATATTGCTACAATGGCACCTAAGGTGCTTAAAAAGGCAGGCCAGCTCGATAAACTTGACGAGTCAGAAGAAATCAATGCTTGCACAGTGAAAATTACTGTTGACGTTGATGGCAAAGATGAAGAATGGCTTCTTCTCTTTAAGAATGAAACACATAACCACCCAACAGAAATTGAGCCATTCGGTGGTGCAGCTACTTGTATTGGCGGCGCAATCCGTGACCCGCTTTCAGGTCGTTCATATGTTTATGCAGCAATGCGTGTTACTGGTGCAGGTAATCCTTTGAAGGCTGTTTCTGAAACTATGGAAGGCAAACTTCCACAGAGAAAGATTGTGCAGACCGCTGCTGCAGGTTATTCTTCATATGGTAATCAGATTGGTCTTGCGACAGGTCAGGTTGACGAAATTTATCACGACGGCTATGTTGCAAAAAGAATGGAAATCGGTGCTGTTGTTGCTGCGGCACCCGCTCGTAATGTTCGTCGTGAAGTTCCTCAGCCCGAAGATGTTGTTATTCTTCTTGGCGGTAGAACAGGTCGTGACGGTTGTGGTGGTGCAACAGGTTCTTCTAAATCACATACACTTCAGTCACTTGAAAGCTGTGGTGCAGAGGTTCAAAAGGGTAATGCGCCCGAAGAAAGAAAGCTTCAGCGTCTTTTCAGAAATGAAGAGGCATCTCGCCTTATTAAGCGTTGTAACGACTTCGGTGCAGGCGGTGTTTCTGTTGCAATCGGTGAACTTGCAGATGGTCTTGAAATCGACTTAAACGCAGTTCCAAAGAAATATGACGGTCTTGACGGCACAGAGCTTGCAATCAGTGAATCTCAGGAAAGAATGGCTGTTGTTGTTGAGCCTCAGGATGTTGCTCGTTTCTTAGAACTTGCTGAAACAGAAAATCTTGAAGCAACGGTTGTTGCAAAGGTAACAGCAGAGCCAAGACTCAGAATGAATTGGAATGGTAATACAATCGTCGATATTTCAAGAGAATTCTTGAATTCAAACGGTGCTGAAAAGCATATTGACATTGAAACTGCAAAATCACTTGATTACAAGAAAGAAATCTCTGATGATTTTGTAAAGGAATACAACAAGCTTGCCGATGACCTTAATGTTTGCTCAAAGCGTGGTCTTTCTGAGCGTTTTGACTCAACAATCGGTGCTGGTACAGTTCTTATGCCTTTCGGTGGTAAAAATCAGCAGACACCCATTCAGTCAATGGTGCATAAAGTTTCTGTTGAAAATAATAAGACAAAAACTTGCTCATATATGGCTTGGGGTTATAACCCATTTATCTTTGAAAAGAATCAATATAATGGTGCTTACCTTGCAGTTGTTGAATCAATTTCAAAGCTTATTGCAACAGGTGCAAAGTTTGAGGATGTTTATCTTACATTCCAAGAGTATTTTGAAAAGCCGAAGAAAGAAGCTACTCGTTGGGGTAAGCCTCTTGCAGCGCTTCTTGGTTCATATGATGCTCAGCTTGATTTAGGCATTGCATCAATCGGTGGTAAGGACTCAATGAGTGGTACTTTCGAAGATATTGACGTTCCACCAACACTTGTTTCTTTTGCAGTAACAACAGGCAAGGTTGACGAGGTAATCACTCCCGAATTCAAGTCTGCAGGTCACAAAACAGTTATTTTGAAGCCTGAATATAATGAAAATGGTATTCCTGTTGCTTCTTCACTTATAGATACCTTTAATAAGGTTACAGAGCTTGCACGTGCAGGCAAAATTGCCGCTTGCTATACAGTAACATATGGCGGTGTCGCCGAAGCAGTAATGAAGATGGCGTTTGGTAATGACATCGGTTTTAAATATGATGATAACCTTTCTGTAAACGACATTTTTGATTATGCTTATGGTAGTTTCGTAATTGAACTTGCTGAAGATGTTGATGTAGGTACTGTAATCGGCTATACAACTGATGTAAAAACAATTGCATATAAGAATTACACAATAGCTCTTGATTCACTTCTTAACACATATGAAAACAAGCTTGAGTCTGTATATGCTTGCAACATCAAAACTGCAGGTAATACATATCCTGCTTATGAGTTCAAGGCAGAAAACAGAGTTGCTCCTGCAATTAAGGTTGCGAAGCCCAAAGTTCTTATTCCTGCATTCCCCGGTACTAACTGTGAATTTGATACAAAGAAAGTTCTTGAATTAGCAGGTGCAAAGGCAGAAATTCTTGTTATCAACAACCTTTCTGCTTCTCATATTGCAAAATCTGTTGAGACTTTTGCCGATAAGATGAAAGATGCACAAATGATTTTCATTCCCGGTGGTTTCTCAGGCGGTGACGAGCCCGATGGTTCAGGCAAGTTCATTACTGCTTTCTTCCGTAACCCTGAAATTAAAGAGGGCGTTACAGAACTTCTTGAAAACCGTGATGGTCTTATGGCTGGTATCTGTAACGGCTTCCAGGCACTTATAAAGCTTGGTCTTGTGCCTTACGGTAAGATTATTGATACTGATGAGAATTGTCCAACTCTTACATTCAATACAATTGGTCGTCACCAATCAAGACTTGTTCGCACAAGAATTGCATCTAATAAGTCACCTTGGTTATCTGCAACAAATGTTGGCGACATTTATACAGTACCGATTTCACACGGTGAGGGTAGATTCCTTTGCAGTGAAGAGCTTGTAAAACAGCTTGCTGCAAATGGTCAGATTGCTACACAGTATGTTGACCTTAACGGTGTACCAACTGATGATATCCATTTCAATCCCAATAATTCAATTGCCGCAATTGAAGGTATTACTTCACCTGACGGCAGAGTCTTTGGTAAAATGGGTCACTCAGAACGTATTGGCTACGGTCTTTATAAGAACGTACTCGGTGAGTATGATATGAAGATGTTTGAGTCAGCAGTTAAGTATTTTAAATAAACTAATACTATAAAAATAACCCCTACCAATTTGGTAGGGGTTAACTTTTTGGTTGTTAGTCGTCAAGATTGCTTACATGATAACTTAGAGTCATAAGACTGTCGCTTAAGTGAACATTTTCAACTGCAACATTAGGATAGTTGGCTGAAATATCATAGTGGCTGAAATTCCAAAAACCCTTTATACCGAGTTCTACAAGCTGTGGTGCTAAAACCTCTGCGGCAGAGCTTGGAATACAAAGAACGGCAACAGTAGGGGAGTTATCTCTGCAGAAATCATATAAACCGTCGGTGTGCCTTATGGGTAATCCACGAAGCAACTGACCAGTGAGTGCGGGATTGCGGTCAAATACGCCGACAACATTAAATCCTCTTTGCTCAAAAGACATATGTAAAGCAACCGCTTTACCAAGATTACCGGCACCGATAATGATAGCTTTTCGGTTTTTATTAACACCAAGTATATTACCGATTTCGTTGTAAAGGCTCTCAATGTTGTAACCATAGCCCTGTTGACCAAATCCGCCGAAACAGTTTAAGTCTTGTCGAATTTGAGAAGCTGTAAAGCCCATTTTAGCAGATAAATCCTTTGAAGAAATTCTTACAATCCCTTGTTCTTTTAATTCACCTAAAAATCTGTAATAACGGGGAAGACGCTTAATGACAGAAATTGATACTCCATCATTTTTTGCCATAATTTTCACCTCTTATGAAAGCTTTTTAACAGTTTCCATTACGTAATCGCCGAAATCACTGCAGGTTGCACCATTGTCGCGACCTGTGATTACAAGCTTCTTTTCTTCAAGCATACAAATATCAAGTGCTCTTTCAAGTAAATCAGCTTCTTTTTGCTTGCCGATGTGTGAAAGAAGCATTACTGTTGCGCGAAGCATTGAGCATGGGTCTGCATACTGACCGCGTCCCTCACGAATCATACGGGGAGCAGAGCCGTGAATAGCTTCGAACATTGCATAACGCTTGCCAAGGTTTGCACTGCCTGCAGTACCAACACCACCCTGAAATTCTGCAGCTTCATCAGTAATGATATCACCATAAAGATTGGGAAGAATAAATACCTTAAAGTCTTTTCTTCTCTTTTCGTCAATTAACTTTGCTGTTGTAATATCAACATACCACTCGTCAGTTGTGATTTCGGGGTATTCTTCGCCAACAGCTTTACAAATACGAAGGAATTTACCATCTGTTGTTTTAATTACATTAGCTTTGTTAATGATTGAAACTCTTTCTTTACCGTTCTTTCTTGCATAGTCATAAGCAGCACGAGCAATTCTTTCTGTTCCTTCACTTGTTGTAACAACAAAGTCCATGGCAAGCTCATCAGTAACGTTTACACCCTTTGAGCCAACTGCATATGCACCCTCTGTGTTTTCACGAAAGAAAGTCCAGTCAATACCTTGCTCTGGAACTTTAACGGGACGAACATTGGCAAAAAGGTCAAGTTCTTTACGCATTGCAACGTTTGCACTTTCAATGTTTGGCCATGGGTCACCAGCCTGAGGAGTTGTTGTAGGTCCTTTAAGAATTACATGGCATTCTTTAAGTTCTGCAAGAACATCATCTGGGATTGCTTTCATTACTGCAACACGGTTTTCAATTGTAAGACCATCAATATACTTAAATTCAATTCTTCCGCTTGCAACTTCGTCAGCGAGCATATATTCGAGAACTCTTGCTGATTCCTTTGTGATAATCGGGCCAATTCCGTCACCACCGCAAACACCGATAATAATTTTATCGAGCTTTTCAAAGTCAACAAATTCTTTTTCTGCCTTGATTTTTTCATTTCTCGCAAGCTGTTCTCTTATTAGAGCTTCAAACTTGCCGAGAGCTTCTTTAATCTGCTGTTCCATAATTTATCTCCTTAAAAGTTTGATTTTGTATAGTTTAAAAGTCCGCCTGCAAGAATAATATCTTTTTGACGCTGTGAAAGGTCATATTTAAGCTCATATTCTTCGCGGGTAGTAAGATTAACAAGAACTGCGGGCTCATTATTGATAATTGCGTTCTTAATTCCTTTAAGGCTTAATTCATCGCCCTGTGAAATCTTATCATAATCGTCAGAGTTAGCAAAATTCAAGGGGAGAATACCTGCGTTTATAAGGTTTGCACAGTGAATTCTTGCAAATGATTTTGTAATAACTGCCTTAACACCAAGGTAAAGAGGAACTAATGCTGCGTGCTCACGTGATGAGCCCTGACCATAGTTTGCACCACCAATTACAATGCCTTTACCCTCTGCCTTAATTCTTTCGGGGAATGTCTTATCACAAACACCGAAGCAATATTGTGAAAGGAAAGGAATGTTTGAACGGTAGGGGAGAATTTTAGCACCTGCGGGCATAATGTGGTCAGTTGTAATGTCGTCGCCAACCTTGAGCACTGCCTTTGCAGTAATATCGTCACCCATAGGCTCACTGTTTGGGAATGGCTTAATGTTAGGACCATACATAACCTCAACATCGTTTGCCTCTTCAGGAGTTGCAGGCATTGCAACCATATTATCGTTGATGATAAATTCATCAGGGAGTTTAATTTCGGGGAATTCGCCCAAATCTCTTGGGTCTGTAAGATAACCTGTAAGAGCAGATGCAGCAGCAACTTCGGGACTAACAAGATAGATGCCTGCGTCTGCTGTACCTGAACGACCCTCAAAGTTTCTGTTAAAGGTACGAAGCGAAACACCTGCTGAGTTTGGTGACTGACCCATACCGATACAAGGACCGCAAGCACTTTCAAGAATTCTCGCACCTGCATCAATCATATCTGCAAGAGCACCATTCTGCGAAATCATATTAAGAACCTGCTTTGAGCCGGGAGCAATTGAAAGACTTACTGCAGGATGAACCGTATTACCTTTAAGAATTGCAGCAACCTTCATCATATCAAGAAGAGAAGAGTTTGTGCAAGAGCCAATACAAACCTGGTCAACCTTGATTTTACCGATTTCTGTAACAGATTTTACTCTGTCAGGCATATGGGGGCAAGCAGCCATTGGTGCAAGTTCTGACAAGTTAATATCAATTATTTCATCATAAACTGCATCTTCGTCAGCTTTAAGCTCAATCCAATCTTCTTCACGACCCTGAGCCTTTAAGAAATCTTTTGTTACATCGTCAGATGGGAATACAGATGTTGTAGCACCAAGCTCTGCACCCATATTTGTGATAGTTGCACGTTCGGGAACTGAAAGAGTGGCTACACCTTCGCCGCCGTATTCAATAATCTTGCCTACGCCGCCTTTAACGGTCATTATACGAAGAACTTCAAGAATTACATCTTTTGCTGCAACCCAAGGACTTAACTTGCCTGTAAGGTTAACTCTTACCATTTTTGGCATTGTAATATAATATGTACCGCCACCCATAGCAACTGCTACGTCAAGTCCGCCTGCACCCATTGCAAGCATACCGATACCACCGCCTGTTGGTGTGTGACTGTCAGAGCCGATTAATGTCTTGCCGGGCTTACCAAAACGCTCAAGATGGACCTGATGACAAATACCGTTGCCGGGGCGAGAAAAGCGAATTCCACGCTTTTTGGCAACACTTTGAATAAATCTGTGGTCATCAGCATTTTCAAAGCCTGTTTGTAATGTGTTGTGGTCAATATAAGCAACTGAAAGTTCAGTTTTAACCTGCTCAATGCCCATTGCTTCAAGCTCAAGATATGCCATTGTGCCTGTAGCATCTTGAGTTAATGTCTGGTCGATTTTAAGGCCAACTTCACTGCCAACAGTCATATCTCCGCTGACAAGGTGGGATTTTATAAGTTTTTGTCCGATTGTCATTCCCATTGATTATCACTCCTTAAGACTTTTTCAATTTTTTAACAATCTTTATAAATTGTATAATATTGTTACAAATTTGTCAATATAAAATACATATTAAAAAAGTTATTTTTCTCAAAATATTGATATTAAAAATTAAATATGATACAATATTTAGGAAATGCACGTAAATATTTATTTCTTTTCAGGTTAGAATAAGTTTATTAAAATCTGAAAGGTGATAATATATGTGTATATATTTTAATGACTTTACAGCTCCCGCTGAAGCAAATACTTCCGAAGATGCTTCTAATGAAGAAAGTACGGTTGATGTTGATTCACAAATTACCGATAATGGTGTTTTTTCTGTAAAAAATAACGGCAGATATATTCACTGCTTGACAATTATCGGTCAGGTTGAGGGGCATTATATTCTTCCTCCGTCAAATAAAACTACAAAGTATGAACACGTTATTCCTCAACTTGTTGCTATTGAAGAGAGCGAAAATATTGACGGACTTCTTATTATCCTCAACACAGTTGGTGGTGACATTGAAGCAGGTCTCGCAATAGCTGAGCTCATTGCAGGTATGAAAAAGCCTACAGCATCACTTGTATTGGGTGGCGGTCACTCAATTGGTGTTCCTTTGGCAGTTTCTGCTGACCGTTCTTTTATTGTACCAACTGCTACAATGACAATACATCCGGTTAGAATGAATGGTTTAGTACTTGGTGTTCCTCAAACCTTATCTTATTTTGATAAAATGCAGGAGAGAATTGTAAGCTTCGTGTCACAAAATTCAAAAATACCGCCTGAGCGTTTTCGTGAGCTTATGATGGCTACGGGCGAGCTTGTTATGGATGTCGGCACGGTTCTTGACGGTGAAAATGCTGTTAAAGAGGGCTTAATTGACAACATTGGCAATTTAAAGGACGCAATGTCATATTTATATTCTGAAATTTAAAAATAAAATGGAGATGAAATTATGTCAGTAATTAAAGCAATAATTCTCGGTATAGTTCAGGGTGTTACTGAATTCTTACCAATTTCAAGTAGTGGACATCTTTCACTGTTTCAGCACTTTTTAGGTGTAAGCGGTGAGGGCTCACTGCTTTTCTCGGTGCTTCTTCACTTGGGAACACTTATTGCAGTATTTATAGTATTTCATAAAACAATATTTGAGCTTGTAGTTGAAGCAATTGCTTTAATTAAAGATATTTTTACGGGAAAATTCAAATTTAAAGAATTAAAGGGTAAAAAGAAAATGCTTGTTATGTTCTTTTTCTCTTGCTTACCGCTTTTACTTTTGTTAGTTCCCGTTGGCAATGATATGAAGCTTATGGATTGGCTTGGCGGACTTTCAGAAGACGACAGCATTCTTGTTGAAGGCTTCTGCTTCTTGGTTACAGGCGCATTGTTGCTTATGTCTACATATATTTCAAAAAAGAAAACTCTTAATAGAGAGGTTAATACAACAGATGCGTTCGCGGTAGGTCTTGCTCAGGTATTTGCAGCAGGTTTTCCCGGTATTTCGCGTTCTGGCTCAACAATTTCAACAGGTATGATTTGCGGTGTTTCAAAGGAATATATGGTTGAATATTCATTTATTCTTGGTATCCCTGCAATCGTAGTGGCGAATATTGTTGAATTTAAAGATGCTGTTGAAGCAGGTGCACAGCTTGAAATATTACCTACAATAATTGGTATTTTTGTTTCTGCAGTTGTTGGTGTTGCTTGTATTAAACTTTTACAGTGGATTTTGAAAAAAGATATGTGGAAATACTTTGGTTTCTATTGCCTTGTAATAGGTATTTTCACAATTATCTGCAGTGTTATAGGACTTTAATTTGGAGAGATTTTAATGGCAAAACAAGGAAGTAGAAAAAATACAAATAAAAAGAAGAAGCAAACAAAAATCAAAGGCTTTTCTTTTAACAAACAGCTGACGGCAATTATTCTTTTTGCAGTGTCGGTGCTTTGGTTCTGTCTCGCAATAATTGAAGCAGGTGGATTATGGGGTGGACTTCGCACATTCCTTTTTGGTATGTTCGGTTTTTTCTCCTTTGTATTCCCTCTTTTGCTTTTGGTAGTTACAGTATTACTCGCACTTGATAAAACAGAGGGCAAAGCAAAAACATATATAATAGAGGCTACTGTGCTTATTTTTCTTGTATGTAGTATCTGGCATATCGCACAGTGCAACCCTGAAAGTACATATTTTGAAGCAATTAAGGATGCTTACAATGTTTACTATATAGACGGCAGTATGCTTGGTAGTGGCGTTTTGGGTGCAGCACTCGGCGGACTTTTTCTTCTTGTAACTGGTGGTAGCAAGCCTGCAGCTTTAATTATTATCGCTATTGTTCTTTTTGTGCTCATTATGGTTATGACAAAGCTTACTCTCGGTAATCTTTTCAGAGGAATTTCAAAGCCTGTTAAAAAGGTAGGGGAGTTCACGAGCGAAAAGATTTCTGAATACAACGAAAAAGCTGAACAGTTAGCGGCAGAGCGTGAAGAACGCAAGAAAAACTTTAAAGCCGATGTTGATTTGGGTCCTGAACCCGATGTAAATGCAAAACCAATCTTCTCGGATGAAGCAATTGATGATGTTGTTGAAGACGAGTTAGTCTCATTTACAGATATTAAAAACGCTGAAGATCCTACGAAAGTAGCTCCTGTCGAAGATAAGGTTATTAATCTTGACGATATTATCAAGAAGAGTACCGAAAAACCCGAACAGCTTGAACTTGAACTCGACAGTAAAGAAGAAAATGAAGACGAAGAAAATGAGTTTACCGACGAAGAATGGAATGCCGAACCTGTTAAAAAATATGAACTTCCACCACTTGAACTTCTGAATCTCCCACAGAATTTTAATTCGGGTGATTTAGAAAATGAGCAAAAGCGTAATGGCGACAAGTTAATTTCTACTTTGAAGAGCTTCGGCGTTGAAACTCGTATAATTGGAATTTCAAAAGGTCCGTCAGTAACCCGTTATGAAATTCAGCCTGCAGCAGGTGTTAAAATCAGCAAAATTACAAATCTCGCTGACGATATTGCGCTTAATTTAGCGGCTTCAGGTGTTCGTATTGAAGCACCAATCCCCAATAAGCCCGCTGTTGGTATTGAAGTTCCCAATAAGAGCCGACAGTCAGTTACCTTGCGTGAGGTTATCGACCAACCACCATATAAAAATGCAAAGTCAAAGCTCAATGTTGCTCTTGGTAAGGATATTACAGGTGACTTTGTTTATTGTGACCTTGTAAAAATGCCTCATTTGCTTGTTGCGGGAACAACAGGTTCAGGTAAATCAGTATGTCTTAACTCAATGATTGTCAGCATTCTTTATAATGCTACTCCCGACGAGGTTAAGCTTTTGATGATTGACCCCAAAGCCGTTGAGTTTACAATGTATAACGGCATACCTCATTTGCTTGTTCCCGTAGTTTCTGACCCGAGAAAAGCTTCCGGTGCACTTGCTTGGGCAGTTACTGAAATGCTTCAAAGATATAAAATGTTCTCTGAAAGCGGAGTTCGCGATATTTCAGGTTATAACAGCATTTGTGAGAGCGAAGGTAAGAAAAAATTACCACAAATCGTTATCTTCATTGACGAGTTATCTGACTTAATGATGGCGGCACCAAATGAAGTTGAAGATTCAATTTGCCGACTTGCACAGATGGCTCGTGCAGCAGGTATGCACCTCGTAATCGCTACACAAAGACCGTCAGTTGACGTTATTACTGGTCTTATTAAAGCCAATATTCCAAGCCGAATTTCGCTTTATGTATCATCACAGGTGGATTCTCGTACAATTATTGACTCTGTTGGTGCTGAAAAGCTTCTTGGTCATGGTGATATGCTTTATTATCCCGTTGGTATTCCAAAGCCTGTTCGTGTTCAGGGTTGCTATCTTGACGAATCAGAAGTTCATAAAGTAGTTAACTTCCTTAAAGCACAGGAACAGTCTGCTTATGACGATGATGTAATTAAAGAAATTGACCGTCAGGCTGCAAATACAGGCTCAAAGAAAAAGGATTCTTCGGCTTCAAGCGGTGACGACGGTGATAGCCCTGCAGATGAGATGCTTCCAAAGGCAATTGAGGTTGTTATTGAGGCACAATCTGCTTCAACAACACTTCTTCAAAGAAAGCTTAAGCTCGGTTATGCTCGTGCAGCACGAATTGTTGAAGAGCTTGAAGAACGCGGAATTATTGGTCCTTATGAGGGCGCTAAGCCCCGTAAGGTGTTAGTTTCTAAACAGCAATGGTATGAAATGAATGCTTTGGCACAGGGTGGAGCAAATAAACCCTATGGTGAAGATGAAGAGGGACAAAGTGAAGAATAATACTTTTTTACCTATTTCAAAAAATGATATGCTTGCAAGAGGCTGGGATGAGGTCGATTTTGTTTATGTGTCAGGTGATGCATACGTCGACCATCCCAGCTTCGGCGCGTCTATTATTACCCGAGTACTTGAACACGAGGGCTTTAAAGTTGGCTTTATTTCACAGCCCGATTGGAAAAATAATGAGGCATTTAAGGTTTTCGGTAAACCGAGACTTGCGTTTTTTGTGTCATCGGGCAATATAGATTCTATGGTTGCACATTATACCGTAGCAAAGAAAAAAAGAAGCTCCGATGCTTATTCGCCCGGCGGTAAGTTTGGTTTAAGACCTGACCGAGCAGTTATTGTTTATTGTCAGAAAATCCGTGAAATATTTGGCGACGTACCGATTATTATTGGAGGACTTGAGGCCTCATTGCGCCGATTTGCACACTACGATTATTGGGACGATAAAATCAGACCTTCAATACTTTTTGATTCGGGTGCGGATTTAATCTCGTTCGGAATGGGAGAAAAACAAACTGCACAAATAGCACACAGACTTAATAACGGCGAGAATATTAAGGATTTGACTGATATTAAAGGAACTTGCTATGCTGTGCCTGTTGAGAATACTCCATACAAAGGCGTTGAATGTCCCTCATATGAGAATGTTTTGAAATCTAAAAAAGAGTATGCAATTTCTTGTAGAATTCAACAGGATGAGCAAGACCACATTCGCGGAAAAGCCATTAAACAGCGTCACGGCAAAATGGTGCTTGTACAAAATGAGCCTATGGAGCCTCTTACCACCGAGGAACTCGACGAAATCTACGATTTACCATATGTTCGTACTTATCATCCGTCTTACGAAAAAGATGGGGGAGTGCCGGGGATTTTAGAGGTTGAATTTTCAATTACTCATAATCGCGGTTGCTTTGGCGGGTGTAATTTCTGTTCAATTGCTTTTCATCAGGGCAGATATGTAACTTGCAGAAGCAAAGATTCTATTATAAAAGAGGCTAAAATGCTTACAACTCTTGATGGTTTCAAAGGTTATATTCACGATGTTGGCGGTCCAACTGCAAATTTCAGAAGAACCTCTTGTGATGTTCAGTTGAAAAAGGGATTATGCAAAGGTAAAAAGTGCCTTGCTCCCGAGCCATGTCCTGCTCTTGTATCAACACATAAGGAATACCTTGATATATTACGAGACATTAGAAAAATACCTAAAGTAAAAAAAGTATTTATTCGCTCAGGTATACGTTATGACTATTTGTTGTGTGATAAAAACGACGAATTCTTCAAAGAACTTGTAAAACATCATGTTAGCGGTCAGTTAAAGGTAGCTCCCGAGCATTGCTCTGCAGCTGTGCTTGATAAAATGGGTAAACCTCATATTAAAGCATATAAGGAATTTTCAAAGAGATATTTTAACTATACAAAATCAATCGGCAAAGAACAATATCTTGTGCCTTATCTTATGTCATCACACCCCGGCGCAACTTTAAAAGATGCGGTTGAACTTGCTGAATTCATTAAAAGCGAAAAGCTTCATCCCGAACAGGTGCAAGACTTCTATCCAACACCAGGTACAATTTCAACTGCTATGTATTATACAGAGCTTGACCCGTATACATTAGAGAAGGTTTATGTTACAAAAACTCCTCACGATAAAGCACTTCAAAGGGCTTTAATGCAGTATTTTAATCCCAAAAATTATGATTTAGTATATGAGGCACTTATAAAAGCGGGTAGACGCGACCTCATAGGAACAACTCCAAAGTGCTTAATTAAACCTAAGAATAATTTGCCTAATATTAATCAGCAAACAAGAGGTAAATATGCAAAAAAGGGAAAGAAACCTGTACAAAAACGGAGAAAATAATAAAAACGCATATAAATTTCACATTCTTACTCAAAAAGAACGTCGCAAAGCATTTATAATCGTTATTCTTTGTATATTTGGTCTAATAATAACCATTCTTGAAATATTTGGAATTACCAATTGGCATAAAGTAAGCGTATTTTCGGGTGCTGTTGACGGTATAAAGGTTGCTGACACGAATTTTGCAGTTTACTATTTGGATGTTGGTCAAAGTGATTGCTCAATAGTTGTCTGTAATGACGAGGTAATGGTGATTGATACAGGCTCTTACCCGCAATTAGTAGACATTCAAGAGGCTTTGTACGCTCTTGAGGTTAAAACAATTAACTACCTTGTGGTAACTCACCAGCATGACGACCATATGAGCGGTGTAGAAAGATTAATAGAGCATTATGATGTTGAAAATATCATAATGCCACGGCTTTCTGAAGAGAATATGGTTGAAAGTGAAACATATAACCGTCTTTTGCACGCAATAACAGACCATAATGTCAATCCGCTTGTAGCACAAAACCTTGATAGCTTTAATTTGGGCGGTGCAACGATAGATATTTTAGCTCCACAAAAGCAACATAAAGAGCTTAACAATATGTCGATTGTTATGAAAATTACTTATGGTGAAACATCTTTCTTATTTCAGGGCGATGCTGAAAGTCAAGTTGAAAAGGATTTGCTGTTTTCTGACTATGATTTGACTGCTGATGTTTTAAAATTGGGACATCATGGTAGTAAAACCGCATCGACTGAAAAATACCTTGATGCAGTAAATCCAAAGTTTGCAATCGTTTCTTGCGGGCAGGGGAATTCTTATGGTCACCCGCGTGTTTCCGTTATGGAATATCTAGTAGAACGAGATATTAAGTATTATATAACTGTTGATAACGGCGATATAACAGTCGCAAGTGACGGCAAAAATATTGAAGTCTTTACTCAAAAATAGGTAAAGTATTGAAAATAAGAGCAATTTTAGTGGAAATACACATAAAAATTAGGTTAAAATTGTAAAAAAGTACTTGCAATCATAACTTTCTTGTGTTATAATTTTTCAGCAATTCGCATGTGCAGTGATTTTGACGGAATTGCATACGCAGTATGTCCCGCCAAAAGTTGACCTGTACAGAGGATAAAATAAGGAGGAAAAAACAATGTCAGTAGTATCTATGAAACAGTTACTCGAGGCAGGTGTTCATTTCGGACACCAGACAAGAAGATGGAACCCCAAAATGGCAGAGTACATCTTCACTGAAAGAAATGGTATTTATATCATTGACCTTCAGAAAACAGTTAAAAAACTTGAAGAGGCTTACAAGGTAGTAAGAGAAGTTGCTGAAAACGGCGGCGAAGTTCTTTTTGTAGGCACAAAGAAGCAGGCTCAGAGCTCAGTTAAGGAAGAAGCAATGCGTTGCGGTATGCCTTTCGTTAACGCTCGTTGGCTCGGCGGTATGCTCACAAACTTCACAACAATCAAGCAGAGAATTAAGAGACTTGCTCAGCTTAAGGCTATGAAAGAAGATGGCACATTTGAACTTCTTCCCAAGAAAGAAGTTGCTAAGTATGAGCTTGAGATTGAAAAGCTTGAAAAGTACATTGGCGGTATCACAGAAATGAAAAAGCAGCCCGCTGCTATGTTCATTGTTGACCCCAGAAAAGAAAAGATTGCAGTTGCTGAAGCTAAGAAACTCGGTATCCCCGTAATCGCTATCGTTGACACAAACTGTGACCCCGATGATGTTGATTATGTTATCCCCGGTAACGATGACGCTATCCGTGCAGTTAAGCTTATTGCAGGCGCTATGGCTGATGCTGTTATCGAAGGCAGACAGGGCGAGCAGATGGAAGAAGTTGCAGCTGAAGAAGTAGCAGAAGAAGCTGCTGAGTAATTATTGAATTTATAGCCCGTGGCATATTCGTTACGGGCTGTTTTTAAATTAGTTTATTGGAGGAATAGAAAATGGCATTTACTGCAAAAGACGTACAGGCTCTTCGTGAGAAGACAGGCGTTGGTATGATGGATTGTAAAAAAGCTCTTGTTGAAGCTGACGGCGATATGGACAAGGCTGTTGATATTCTTAGAGAAAAAGGTCTTGCTTCTGCTGCTAAAAAGGCAAGCCGTATTGCTGCTGAAGGCGTAGTTGCTGCTTACAGCGATGCTACTGCAGGTGCACTTGTTGAAATTAACTGTGAAACAGACTTCGTTGCTAAGGGTGAGCCTTTCGTAAATCTTTCAAACAAAGTTGCAAAAACAGTTGTTGCTGCAAAGCCTGCTGATGTTGAAGCTCTTCTTGCTACAAAGGCAGTTGATTCAGACAAGACAGTTGACGAAGAAGTTCAGGAAGTATTCCTTGCTCTTCGTGAGAATATGAAAGTTCGTAGATTTGCTCTTGTTGAAGGTCACACAGCAACTTATATTCATGCAGGCGGTACAGTTGGTGTTATCGTTGCATTTGATGTTGACGACGCAACAGCTGCAAAAGCTGAATTTGACGCTATGGGTAAGAACGTTGCAATGCAGATTGCAGCTATGAACCCAGAATATTTGTGCAAAGATGCAATTTCTGCTGACGAGCTTGCTAAGATGAAATCAATCACAATTGATAGTGCATTGAATAAACCTGATTCACTTCCAGTTCCGATTCTCAACAGCATTATTGAAGAAGCAATTGCTGATAAAAAATGGAGCGATGAAGATGCTTCTATTTATCAGGGTCTTGACCAGAAGCAGAGAAAGAACTTTACAAACTTCATTTCAAAAGAAGCTTATGCTACAATGGCTGAAATCGCTGTTGCTCATAAAGCTGAAATTTCAGAAAATAAAATTTTCGTAGGTCTTGTTCAGGGTCGTCTTGCAAAGCAGATTAAAGAAGTTTGTCTTCTTGAGCAGACATTCGTTCGTTCAGACCTTTTCGATGGTGCAGTTAGTGGCTATGTAAACGCTGTTGCTAAAGAACTTGGCGCTGATATCAAGGTTTCAAGCTTTGTTCGTTTTGAAAAGGGCGAAGGCCTTGAAAAGAAAGAAGAAAACTTTGCTGCAGAAATCGCAAGCATGATGTAATTTCTTTATAAAGTCCATTAAAGCGTACTGATTATTCGGTACGCTTTATTTTTTTACTTGTAAAATGTTTTGCGATATTGTAGAATTATATTAAATAACTTTTATCCATATATTTATATGGGTGATTTTATGAAAAAAGCGTTGTTTATTCTCTTTTCGGTATTTCTTGTAATTTCAATTTTATTTCTTAATGAAACAAAGATAGCCTCCGTTTCACAGTTAATTGAAAATAAATATCCTGTAATAATTATTGATGCAGGTCATGGCGGTGAAGATGGCGGAGCAATAGGCGTAGATGGCACAAACGAGAAAGATATTAACCTTGAAATCGCATTAAAGCTCAATGATATTCTAACAGTTATAGGTTATGAAACCCGAATGGTGAGAACAACTGATATTTCAATACATAACGAAAATTCCAACACGTTACGTGAGAAAAAAGTTAGTGATATTCGTAACCGTGCCGCAATTATGGAAGAATATGAAAATTGCTTCTATGTTAGTATTCACCAAAACAAATATGAGGATAGCAGAATTTGGGGCGCACAGACATTTTATTCACCCAATGATGAGGCAAGTAAAACTCTTGCTCAGTTTATTCAAACCTCAATTGCAACAGAACTTCAACCCGATAATAAGCGTCTTATAAAAGAATCGGGCACAAGTATTTATGTGTTGTATAATGCAACAAAACCTGCTGTGATGGTTGAGTGCGGATTTATCTCAAATCCCAATGAATTATCACAGTTGAAAACAGAAGAATATCAGTCAGAAATGGCTTTTTCTATTATGTCAGGAATTATTAATTACAATATTTCGGAGGTTACAAATGGCACAGAAGTCTAAATCTATATATATTTGCAGTGAATGTGGATATGAAACACCGCGTTGGCTTGGTCAATGTCCAAATTGCAACGAGTGGAATACGTTAAACGAAGAGATTAAAACAATTGTAAAAGAAAACCCTAAAAAAAATTCACTTTTAGGCTCAAATCGAGCAAAGGCTTATCCGTTGGCAGAGATTAAAGCTGATACAAGCCATAGATACAATACAGGCTTAAAAGAGTTAAATCGAGTGCTTGGTGGCGGTCTTGTAAAAGGTTCAATCGTTCTTTTAAGCGGTGACCCGGGTATTGGTAAATCAACTATTTTATTGCAAATTTGTGAGTATTTAGGCGAGGGCTTGAAAATCCTTTATGTATCAGGTGAGGAATCTGCACACCAAATCAAACTTCGTGCATCAAGACTTAATGTAGCAACCGAAAATCTGTCAATACTTTGTGAGACTGACGCGCAGTATATCTGCGAATATATATTAAGTGATAAACCTGATGTTGTGATTGTTGACTCAATTCAAACAATGGAAATCAATGAGTTAAATTCGTCCCCTGGAAGTGTTACACAGGTGCGTGAATCAACAAATCTCTTTACAAGAACAGCAAAGGTATCAAACATCCCGATATTCCTTGTAGGTCACGTTAACAAAGACGGCAACATTGCTGGACCAAAGGTGCTTGAACACATTGTCGACTGTGTTCTCTATTTCGAGGGTGACAGAAATACCTCTTATCGTATTTTACGAGCAGTTAAAAATCGTTATGGCTCAACCAATGAAATCGGCGTATTTGAAATGCTTGATAACGGTCTTTGTGAGGTGGAAAACCCCTCTATGATGCTTATTTCGGGCAAGCCGAGAAATGTGTCGGGCACCTGTGTTGCGTGTCTTATGGAGGGTTCTCGTCCAATTCTTGCCGAAGTTCAAAGCCTTGTTACACCAAGTGGATTTGGTAATCCTCGCAGAATGGCAACGGGTATTGATTACAGCCGTATGGCGATGCTCATTGCTGTGCTTGAAAAACGTTGCGGTTATTTCCTTGGAAATATGGATTGTTACACCAATGTTATAGGCGGACTTCACATTGACGAAACTGCGGCAGATTTGTCAATTGCGCTTGCTATTGTTTCAAGTCTCAAAGATGTTGTTGTGCCTGAAAAATCTCTCGCGTTTGGTGAAATTGGTTTAGCAGGGGAGATACGCTCTGTAAATAACTGTGAGCAGAGAATTAAAGAGGCGGCAAAATTGGGCTTTGAAAAATGCGTTATTCCTTATCATAATTATCCGAAGTTACCGAAATATCTCTTTAATGAAATTGAAATTGTACCTGCAAAAAATATAAGACAAGCATTTGAGGCGATTATGAATTGAAAGAAAAATTTTTAAAAAATCCCAACCTGCCCCAAGGTAAAGTCACAAAGGTGTTTGCAAATATTGACGATATTGCCCTTGAAAACGTATTTAATAATTTAGCTATAAAAGTAGTTAATGCAACCCAAAACGAGCTTTTAGACGCTCCTATAAGCCTTCACGCAGATGTTTTGGCGAATTACGTAGGCAATGATACATTTTTAGCAGATTATCGTCAACAAGAATTGTTTGATTTCGTTGAAAGTGAAGGCGGAAAGGTAAAAAAGATAAATAATATTCAATCACCATATCCTGATGAATGTTTGCTTAATTTTGCTGATATTGGTGATTATATAATCTGTAACAAATCAATTTTAACTCAAGAAATAATTGAAACTCTACCCGATAAACAGATTATTGATGTTAAACAAGGCTACTCAAAATGCTCGGTGTGTATAGCAAAACGTAATACAATAATAACTGATGATTCTTCTATTTTTAAAGCCGCTTCGCAGTATAAAGATATAAAATTATTGTATATTGAAAAAGGAAGTATACAAATAGAAAAATACTATTATGGATTTATTGGTGGGTGCTGTGGCTTAATTGATGAGGATTTATTACTGTTTAATGGCGATTTATTAAGGCACTCAGACTTTGACAAAATAAATAAGTTCTTGTATGATAACGATATAAGATATATTGATATTAAAGGTAAGCCTTTAACGGATATTGGAAGCATTATTCCTATAATGGAAAAAAGATGGTGATTAGAATGAAAAAAGGTTATTTAATTGCATATTTAGGCGCGGCGACTACAATGGGAATTGTGTTGTCACAAGCAGGCAAAATGATAAAAAAATATGGTCAACCATTGAAACCGAAGAAAAAAACTTCGCCCGAAAAATTCGCTAAAACAGCAGAAAAAGGAATAGACTTTTTTGCAAAGAAAATGAGTAAATGATATGCCACTACATCCATTTCCACCTTTATATGATAAAAATTCAAAAATACTTATTCTTGGTAGCTTTCCGTCTGTGAAATCTCGTGAACAGATGTTTTTCTATGGTCATCCGCAAAACAGATTTTGGAAAGTTGTTTCGGCTGTTTTGGGAGCAGAAACTCCTGTAACAATAGAAGAAAAAAGAAGCTTTTTACACTCAAATTACATAGCTTTATGGGATGTAATTGCTTCTTGTGATATTATAGGTAGTTCTGACAGTTCAATAAAGAATGTTGTTGCAAATGACTTGACGGAAATTCTTAGTAATGCGGAAATAAAACAAATCTTTGTAAACGGAAAAACAGCAGAAAAATACTATAATAAATACATTCGTGACGTTATAAAAAGAGACGCAATCTGCCTACCATCAACATCGCCTGCAAACGCTGGGTGGGGGATTGAACGCTTAATTAGTGAATGGAAAAATATTTTAAATTTTTTATAGACACTTTTAGCATTTTTCTCGTCTTATATAGTGAAAGGTGGTAAAAATTATGTTTAAAAACATTTT
>CALFTO010000079.1 GCA_937916195.1 uncultured Clostridia bacterium | reverse complement strand
AAAACTGTATACTATGTCCTTACACTACCTGTATACTATGTTACTACACTGTACACTCCGTGCCCGACCGTATGTGAAGAAACAGTGGCTTTTTAAATAAATCGTTATTTGTAATATAATATTTTAATATTGTAAAAACCTCTGTTCTGTGATAAAATTATTTTATCTATACAAGACGGAGGTCTTTTTTATGAAATACATAATCAGCAGAGCAAATTTCAGACAGTTTGACATTGCCGAAATCGGCAAGCTGTCACCAAGAGCATATTTTATTCCCTATCCCTCAAAGGATTTACTTTGTGAGCAGAATGTTCTTACAGAACGTTACAACAGCCCAATGGTAAAAATCCTCAACGGTGAGTGGGATTTCAAATACTACGAAAAGGATATGCTTATCCCCAACGAATTTTACACAGACCGTGTTAAGTTCGACAAAGTGACCGTTCCGTCTACATGGCAGAGAACAGGCTATCGCGAGCCTTGTTATCTCAATACCCGTTATGAGTTTGACCCCAAGCTTTACCCCGAAATGCCTCAGGACGTACCTATGGGTATTTACAGAAAATTCATTAATATCGAAAATCTCGACAAGAATTACATAATCACATTTCTCGGCGTAATTTCTTCTCTTGATTTGTATGTTAACGGTCATTTCGTGGGATACAGCGAAGGCGCGCATAACTCTGCAGAGTTTGATATTACTCCATATCTCGTTGAGGGCGAAAACGAAATAGTATGTGCCGTAAGCAAATGGTCAACAGGCACATATCTTGAGTGTCAGGATATGTTCCGCGAAAACGGTATCTTCCGTGATGTGCTTCTTTATGAAATGCCCAAAACATATCTCTATGATTTCTTCATTGAAACCGAGAAAAAGGGCGACACCTACGATTTAACCCTTACAGTTGATATTAAAGGCGATAAAGAGGGCTATTCTTACACCGCCGAGCTTCTTGACGGCGATAAGGTTATAGCAAAAGAGCAGACAGATGCCCGCGCAAAGAATAAAATCACATTTACTAACCTTAATGTAACCGAATGGAATGCTGAAGAGCCATATACTTATGATTTAATTCTCACTCTTGAAAAGAATGGCGAGGTAATCACCGCAGTCAAGAATGTAACAGGCTTTAAAACAATTGAAATCAAGGGTGACGTGTTCTATTTCAACGGTATGCCTATTAAATTTAAGGGCGTTAACCACCACGATACAAATATGCACAACGGTTATGTGCTCACAGGCGAAGAAATCAAGGCTGAAATGGAGCTTATGAAGAAGTTTAATGTTAACTCTATCAGAACTTCACATTATCCGCCCGACCCCACACTTTTAACTCTTGCTGACCTTATGGGCTTCTATATTGTTGACGAGGCAGACATTGAAACTCACGGCGCAGGCGATATTAAAAAGCCATGTGACAACTGTATTATCAGCCACGATTTGCGTTGGGAGTTCCGTTATGTTGACCGAGTTTCACGTATGTTCCGTCGTGACCGTAATCACCCCTCAATCACAATGTGGTCGTTGGGTAACGAGGCTTGGGGCTACAATTGTCAGGATAAATGCTATGAATATTTAAAGAACGAGGGCACAAAAATCCCTGTTCACTATGAAAGCGTAATCACAACAAAGCGTTTTGCTTATGACGTGATTTCTGAAATGTACCCAACACAAGAAAATGTTCAGAAATACGGCAGTAAAACATCGGGCAAAGAAAAATATCACGAAAAGCCATACTTTATGTGCGAATATGTTCACGCAATGGGTGTTGGCCCCGGTGCGGTTGAGGAGTATTGGGAAAGCATCTATAAATACGACAGCCTTATGGGCGGTTGCGTATGGGAGTGGGCAGACCACGCGGTTTACCACGACGGTAACGATAAATATAAGTTCCAATATACCTACGGCGGTGACCACGGTGAAGAAAAGCACGACAGTAATTTCTGTGTTGACGGTATGCTCTATCCCGATAAGACACCACATACGGGGGCATATGTTATCAAAGCAGTTTATCGCCCTGTAAGAAGCGAGCATATCAGCGGTAAGGTGTTCTCATTTACAAATACAAACCGTTTCAAGAATTCAAAATATCTCGCGGTTAAATGGACACAGCTCGTAAACGGTGAAGAGGTTACAAACGGCATTCTTAATCTTGATATCGAGCCAATGCAGACCAAAACATATGAAATTCCATATGTTGAATATCCCGAAAATGAAGATTGTCATATCAATATTCAGTATTTTGACGGCGAAAACCAGATGGCTATTGAGCAGGCAGTGATTAATGATAAAGCAAACTTCTTGCCCACAGATACAGGTGCAGGCGAGGTAGAAATCGTAATCAGCAATAACGACCTTAATATCCAATTCAACGGCGGTAAGGTTGTGTTCAACGAGAAAACAGGCGAAATGACAAGCTATGTGCGTAACGGTTGTGAATATCTCAACTCAAACCCTGCCGATAATAAAAAAGGCTTTATGCCTAATCTTGTCCGTGCATCTCTTGATAATGACAGCTATGGTTTCCCAAAAGCGTGGGGATTAATCAAACTCCACGAGGCTGAAACCAAGCTTGTGGATTTCCGTCACGCAAATCATTTTGCTTATGCACTTGTTGAAGCATCTTATGTTGTGAAAAGAGGATTCAAGAAATTCTTCCGTATTGATGTTGTTTATACCGTTTTTGGCAACGGACTTGTTAATGTTCAAGCAACACTCAATAAGCTTTTGTTTGGTTGCCCTGAAATTCAGCGTTTCGGTGTAACTGTTGAGTTACCAAAAGAATTTAATATTGTTGAATTCTACGGCAGAGGCTCAGAAGAAAAAATGGAAAACCTTTGCGATATGAAAGACCACGCATATATCGGCAGATGGCTCACAACAGTTGAAAATATGCACGAGCCATATGTTATGCCGCAAGATAACGGCAACTGTGGCGGCGTTAAATATTTAAAGCTTAAAAACGAAAATGGAAATTCATTCACAGTTTACGGTGAGCCGAAGTTCAGCTTCTCTGCACACGATTATACACAGAGTGCTTGTAACAAAGCAAAGCATCAAGAGGAGTTAGTTCATTCCGACACAACCTTTGTTTGTATTGACGGCTTTATGCGCGGTACAGGTACAAACACCTGCGGACCTGATGCATTACCAAAATATAAGGTTAAAACTGATAAACCATTAACCTTCAAATTCGCATTTAGAGGTGAATAATATGCTTGAATACAAATGGTTCCCGGCAGGCGTGATTGACCCATCATTTCGTAATCTTCGTATCGAAATTTTCGTGAAAGAGCAGGGCGTACCGGAAGAAAACGAATTTGACGATTTTGATTTGCAAGTGCCCCACCTTGTAATCTTTTCAGAGGGTGAGGCAGTAGCCACAGGTCGCAATATCCCTTACGGTGAAAATACCGTTAAAATCGGCAGAATTGCCGTTAAAAAAGAAAAAAGAGGCTTGCACCTCGGCGAAAAAATCGTGAAAGAGCTTCTTCGTAAAGCTAAAGAGGACGGTGCAAAAACTGTTAAGGTTGGCGCACAAACTCACGCAGTCGGCTTTTACGAAAAATGCGGATTTAAACTCGTTGGTACTCCCGAATACCTCGAAGAGAATATTCCACATTACGATATGTATTTGGAATTTTAAAATAATATATTGAGAGAATTTATTATGGAAATGCACGAATTATTTTACACAAAACCACCATCAAAAATGAAACTCAAAAAGCCCTATTACCGAGGCTTTAAAAACATTTGGGAGCAAGCAGCACTTCCCGTGGGTAACGGCAGTATCGGTCTTACCGTAATCGGAGAGGTAAAAAATGACCGCCTTGTGCTCAATCACAAAACCTTGTGGGCGGGCGGACCTTCACCCAAACGCCCCGACTATTGTGGTGGTAACATCAATAAGCCCGATAAAGACGGCAAAATGCCCTATGATTACTATGCCCAAATTCGTGAAGAATTCGAGAATGGCAATGACCAAAATGCCCACGAGCTTTGCGAAAAGCTTGTAGGCATAAGTGACGGCTACGGCTCATTTCAGTGCTGGGGCGAGCTTCAATTTGCAGATAACAACATTAAAAAATATAAAAATTATACCCGCACGCTTGATATGTCAACGGGTATCTGCACAGTTACCTACGACGCAAAGCTTAAAAGCAGAGAATGGGTGAGTGACACACGCGAATATTTCGTTTCGTACCCCGATAAATGCGCAGTAATTCGCTTTGCACGTCAGGGTGCAAAACTGGATTTCGGTTTTACCTTAAAAAGTGAACATAAGAGTACAATTAAAAACGAAAACAATGCCTTTATTCATACAGGTATAATTGAAGATAACGGGCTTAATTTCGCACTTTGTGCAAAGGTGATTACTGACGGAGAAACCGTGCAAATCGGTGATGATTTTGGTGTTATCAATGCCACAGAAGCAGTTATAATCTTGTCAGCGGATACCGATTATCTTGATGTTTACCCAAATTACAGAACGGGTGAAACCGCAGAAGAACTTTTAAACCGAATAAAAGCTGACAATGAAAAATCATCAGCAAAAGTCTTTGATGAACTCAAAAAAGCTCATACAGACGATTTTAACTCGCTTTATTCAAGAGTTTCAATTGACCTTGACGGTAATGTTATAGGCCCTGCCGATAAACTACTTTATAAATATCAAAAGTATGATAGCCGAAGTGCAGAACAGCTTTTGTATCAGTACGGCAGATATATGGCAATATCCTCAACCCGCGAAAATGATATTCTTCCATCAAATCTTCAGGGTATTTGGAATTGCTGTAACGCCCCCAAATGGAGTAGTGACTTCCATACAAATGTAAATCTTCAAATGAACTATTGGCCAATTTACAACGGCAACCTTGCCGAGTGTGCAAAGCCACTTATCCGCTACATTAAGTCAATGGTTGTCCCCGGCAGACTAACCGCAGAGTATTATACAAATGTAAAAAGCGGTGAGGGGGAACAGAACGGATTTTTATTCCATACACAGTGTACGCCTTTCGGTTGGACTTGTCCCGGCTGGGATTTCAACTGGGGTTGGTCGCCCGCCGCAGTGCCGTGGATTTTGCACAACGTCTATGAGTATTATGAATATACTCTCGACACCGAAATCCTCGAAAAAGACATTTATCCAATGCTAAAAGAGAGTGCCGAGTATTTTGCAAAATTACTCGTTGAGCACAACGGCAGGCTTGTAACTGTGCCCTGCTATTCGCCTGAGCACGGACCTCGCACAATGGGCAATACTTATGAACAGGCACTGATTTGGCAACTTTATGACAACGCAATCAACAGTGCAAAAGCATTGAATGTTGATAATGATTTGTGCGAAAAATGGCAGGATATTCAGTCAAAACTCAAGCCCTATGAAATAGGTGCTGACGGTCAGATTAAAGAGTGGTATCACGAAAATCACCTCGGCGAAATTGGTGAACACCATCACCGTCATATGTCGCATCTTTTGGGGCTCTACCCCTGCAACGCAATGAATTGGTATAATAACCCCGATTTAATTGATGCCGCAATCGTTTCAATGAACGACAGAACAGATAAAAGCACGGGCTGGTCAATGGGACAAAAAATCAATACTTGGGCTCGTGTAGGCGACGGTGACAGAGTATTGAGTATTATCGGCACACTTTTCAAAAACGGAATTTATCCGAATTTCTGGGACTTGCATCCACCATTCCAGATTGACGGCAATTTCGGTTTCACCTCAGGTGTAAACGAAATGCTTATGCAAAGCCATTGCGGATTCATCCACCTTTTACCTGCACTTCCATCTGCTTGGCAAAAGGGAAAAATCACAGGTCTTGTTGCTCGCGGTAACTTTACCGTTGATATTGATTGGAATAACGGTAAGTTAACCTCTGCCCGCATAACCTCAAATATGGGTGGCAAGTGTAAACTCTATTATGCAAATTCCGAATTCGCAGTTGACGGCATTTGCGAAAGCGATAACCACTTTGCCGAATTCCCAACTGAAAAAGGCAAAACCTACACAATTAAAATTTAATAAAAGTAATAAATAAAGCCGACTCAAATTGAACTGCCCCAAATTGTGCGGACAGTACAAAAAAGCACCTAATGGTA
>CALFTO010000078.1 GCA_937916195.1 uncultured Clostridia bacterium | reverse complement strand
TATGTGTTTATGCCATATACACTTGCAAAGGACCACAGAACATCTTTTGAAAACGGCAACATCAACGCGGTTATGGACGGCGACATTGACGGCTTCATCAATGCTTATCTAAAAATGCAATCACAAAAGAATTTAGAGAACAACTAAAAGGCAACAAAAAATCCCGCTCGACCGAGCGGGATTTTTTATGTTGTTTTTTAGTTTTTATTTCTTGCCTGTTCCATTTTCTTAAGCTGTTTTTCTTTTTCGTCACTCGCATTAACGATAATCACTGAAACTGACCAAATCAAAATGCCAAGAAGCAAGAATGCCACCCAGAAAAATGCACCTTCGAGCTGAATAGCAGTTATGTCAATAAACTCTAATGCAAGATTAACCACAAATCCACTTAAATTGAATACTTTTCCAATACTAACTTCTCCGCTTGTAATTGGATTTGCGAAAAACGATGTGAAAGAAATAAACGATGCAAGCATTGCAATCAATCCACCACTTGAAAGGCATGCAATAACCTTTTGTTTGTTTGAAAAAATTGCAAATCCAAGAATAACAAGTGTAATCACTAATGCAACAGCAAAGAAAATAACTGCAAAAAGCACGGCACGAAGATATTCATTTTCCCAAATAGCACTCAAAGAGAAACTTTTATCCTCATTCATTGTAATAAGCCAGTTTGCAAAATTACCGGAGTCAAAAACGTCAGCAATAGCCCATTCAAAGTATGTTCCGCCTGGGTCGTCAGTAACTTCAGTAAACATACCTATTAAATTAGAAAGTTCCTCATGCTTTACCACAACAAAAAGCATTTTTGCAAAGTAAGCTAACGGAAAAATTGCCACCGCCATTACCGCTGTTACTACTCTGTAAATAATATCAAACCCTGTGGTTTTTCTTTTAATTTTTGTTTTACTCATATCTAACACCTTACTTTCCCCAAGAAGAGTTCAATTGAACAGTTCTGTTGAAAACTATATTATCTTCTGTTGAGGTAATATCTACGCAGAAATAACCCTGACGCATAAACTGGAATGTGTCACCTGCTTTGAGGTTTTCACGAAGACCGCCCTCAATAAGACAATCTTTGAGAACTACGAGAGAATCGGGGTTAAGATTTTCTGTGAATGCGCCCGCACTCTCATCAGAGGGGTTTTCCTTATTGAAAAGTCTGTCGTAAAGACGAACTTCTGCCTTGAAGCTGTCAGCCTCACTTACCCAATGAAGTGTTCCTTTAACCTTTCTGCCATCGGGTGAATTACCGCCACGGCTTTCAGGGTCATATGTGCAGTGAACACAGGTCACATTGCCATTTTCGTCTGTATCATAGCCCACGCACTTAACAAAATATGCACTCTTAAGACGAACTTCGTTGCCAGGGAAAAGTCTGAAATACTTTTTAACCGGCTCAACCATAAAGTCTTCCTGCTCAACATAAATTGTCTTACCGAAAGTTACCTTTCTTGTGCCCATTTCGGGATGCTCGGGGTGAATTTCAACATCAAGAGTTTCTGTTTTGTCTTCCGGATAATTATCAATAACAACCTTTAAGGGACGAAGAACCGCCATTGCTCTCGGCGCGTTTGCGTTTAGCTCGTCACGAACGCAGGATTCCAAAAGACCATAGTCAACAACTGAATAAGCCTTTGAAACACCGATTTTCTCACAGAAGTTACGAATTGCCGCTGAAGGATAACCGCGTCTTCTCATACCGCTGAGTGTAGCCATTCTCGGGTCATTCCAACCGTCAACAATACCTTCATTTACAAGGGCCAAGCATTTTCTCTTACTTGTAAGGCAGTAGTTGAGGTTAAGACGGGCAAACTCAATCTGACGAGGTGGTGTGGGAATATCAAGAGCCTTCAAGAACCAATCATATAAAGGTCTGTGATTTTCAAATTCAAGTGAGCAAAGAGAATGTGTAACGCCCTCTTTTGCGTCTGAAAGCGGGTGTGCAAAGTCATACATGGGATAAACACACCATTTATCGCCTGTCTGGTGATGTGGAACGTGAGCAATTCTGTAAATTACAGGGTCACGCATATTGATGTTAGCAGCTGCCATATCAATCTTTGCACGGAGTACTCTTGCACCGTTAGGGAATTCGCCGTCAGTCATTCTCTTGAACAAATCAAGGTTTTCTTCAATAGAACGTTCTCTGTATGGGCTGTTTTTTCCTGCCTCGGTGAGAGTTCCGCGGTATTCTCTGATTTCATCTGCAGAAAGGTCGTCAACATAAGCAAGACCTTTTTCGATAAGCTTGACAGCACATTCATAGATGAAATCAAAATAGCTTGATGCGAAAAGGCATTTGTTCCATTTGAAGCCAAGCCACTCGATATCCTCTTTAATAGCGTCAACATATTCTGTATCTTCTTTCTGAGGATTTGTGTCGTCAAGACGAAGATTACATTCGCCGCCGTATTTTTTGCTTGTTGCAAAATTAATGCAGATTGCCTTTGCGTGACCAATGTGAAGATAGCCGTTGGGCTCGGGCGGGAAACGTGTCTGCACTTTATTATACACACCGTTTTCCAAATCTTCATCAATAAAGTCGTGAATAAAATTTGAAATCTTTGTTACTTCTTCCATATTTGCGCCTCTTTATGCTTTGTATGAATTTATAGTGTTTTCAATTCTGTTCATTACTTCGTCTGTACCGAGAATTTGCATAATATAATACAAATCGGGAGTGTTAGTGCGTGAAGTAATCGCAACACGGATAACTGTTGAAACATCACCCACGTGACCTTTGAATGCGTCGGGGTTCTGCTTATATTCTTTTACATTTGGAGTGAACCCACAAGCTGTGCAAAGCTCTTTGATTTTATTAAACCAATCTTCCTTGCTGTCATCCGCTGAATAAATTTCTTTGTATTTTTTGAGAATTTCTACTGCATCTGCTTTGTTGATGTGTTCGGGAAGTGTGCTGTCTGCATCATAAAGCTCGTTGTAGAAGAATGAAACATAATTCTCTACTTCTTCCCAGCAGGCAATATCTTTTCTCGGCTTGGGATTTTCGCGGTCAATATTGAGAATAGCCTTTGCTTTTTCGGGGTTTTCAACAAAAAGTGCGTAAAGAACTTCGTTATAATCCATCGCCCAATCCGTAACAAGCTTGTAAACCTGCTTAGCTGTCATAACAGAAATCACATTTTTTGATACGTCGTTAAACTTGACCATATCAAAAAGTGCACCTGAAACGCTCATCTTTTTAAGATTGAACGGAAATCTGGCAATATCCTCATTCTTGTTTGCTCTACGCCATTCCTCAAAATTAGAATTGAGAATTGTGAGCATATATTCCTTGACCGAAGCCTCTGGATAACCCTTTTCAATATAGTATGAAACATTAGCTTCGGGGTCTTTTCTCTTTGAAAGCTTACGCTTGCCACCGTTTTCTTCTTTCATAATGGGGGCAATGTGAGCATATTTTACAGGCTTGAAGCCACAAGCTCTGAAAAGCTCAATGTGAAGCGGTACTGATGCAATCCACTCGTCACCGCGAACAACATGAGTTGTGTGCATTAAGTGGTCGTCAATTGCGTGGGCGAAATGGTAGGTTGGAATTCCGTCCGCCTTTAAGATGACAACATCATTCACATTTTCGCTCATTTCAATTTTGCCCTTAATCATATCGTCAAACTTGATTTTTCTTGAAATATCACCGATTGAACGAAGTCGAACTGTATAGGGCACACCTGAATTGATTTTTTCAATGATTTCTTCATCTGAAAGGTCACGGCACTTTGCATAAGCACCATAATAACCCTTGATATCTTCATTTTCTTGCTTTGCGCGGATTTGGTCTAAATCCTCTGGGGTACAGAAGCAAGGATAAGCCTTGCCCTCTTCCATAAGTTTTTTAGCAAATGCACGATAAATTGCACGGCGGTGGCTTTGTGTGTAAGGACCATAGTTACCATACTCGGTATTAAAGCCTGTAACGCCTTCGTCAGCAGTAACTCCAAAAGCATTAAGACCTGTTACAATTCCCGTAACACCGTCTTCAACCTCACGCTTTTTGTCGGTATCTTCAATACGGAGCATAAATACACCGTTTGTGCTTTGAGCTGTAAGCTTTGAAGCAAAGCCCGCATATAATCCGCCAAAGTGAAGATAACCTGTGGGGCTTGGCGCAAAACGAGTTACTCTTGCGCCTTCGGGCAAGTCTCTTGTAGGGTAAAGCTCTTCATAATATTCTGTGGACTTGTCCACATCGCTGAAAATCAGTTCAGCAATTTTTTTGCAGTCTGTCATTTTGTAACCTCTTTATGCGTAGGAATGCCTCCCTTGTTAAAGGGGCGCGGGTGTCCGGTGGACACCTCTGCGAAGCAGAAGCGCTGTCTGAGCCGGAAGGCGAGTAATAGGGGGACCGCCGTAGGCGGTGGAGGGATTCAATTCCGATTATTCGGGAAGAATTGCGTTTGTTGTGATGTATTTCACACCTTGTTTCATCATTTCGTTGAGCATTTCTTTAGTGTCAACCGTCCAACAAGCTGCAAGAAGATTGTTGTGATGAATTTTCTGAATCATTTCGGGATTTTTTACATTGCGTGATGCCTCAAAAGCAACACCGTTGTTATTTTCAATGCACTCTTGAAGCTTTTCGTCAGTAATTGCGTGCATAAGAAGCCATGTTTCCATATTAGGTGAAAGATTTCTGAATTCGCGAAGAACATCCTTATGGAATGAAATAAGAATAACACTTTCTTCAATGTCATATTTGCGGATAATCTCAAGCAAATCTGCAACCTTTTCAACTCGGCGGTCCTTAACCTCAATCATAGGTCTGATGTTTGCCTCTTTGCAGATTTCAATGAATTCTTCAACAAGAATAATGCC
>CALFTO010000077.1 GCA_937916195.1 uncultured Clostridia bacterium | reverse complement strand
ATTCTACCATAGGAGGTGCTTTTTTTCTATTGTCCGTTTTTACTGGACTTGTTCAAATCAAGCCGCTTTATTTTGTCTATTTTCTAAAGGTTGACAAAATAATATTATGATGATATATTGAAATTATAGATTAGTTGTTTAAAATCAAGATATTGTTAAAAGTTTACAAGAACAAATCTCTTTATTTGTTACAAAAAGTAGAAAATAATAATTGTATTTCTTCTGGTGTCACATAATAACCAACTATTACGATTATATTTTTATGTAAGGGCTTGTTAACGGTCATTACAAAATAGTTTTGAAAAAGGTGATTCCAATGTGCAAATTGCAATTTGAAGACAGATATTACAATTTATTATTTAAGGAGATTTATTATGGAAAAACTAAGAAAAATTATTAGTCTTTTGCTTGTTTTTGTTCTCGTTGTTTCCTTTCATATCAGTGTTAATGCTAAATCAGTAACAAATGAAGATTTGTCACTGCAAGAGGTTGTTTCTAAAATACAATCGCAATATGAAAATGCAGAGATAACTATTGATGACGGTGTTATAAACGTTTATGTTGATAATAGCATGGGAAATGCAACACCTATAGTGGCGGATGATGGCATTTCTGTTATGGCGACAGAAACTAAAATTTATGCACCAGATGGCGGATTGTGGAATAATTTTAAACGACCATGGTACACATATATTAATCCGGATGCGCATACACTTCCCTATTCTGTTGTTTTTTTACCCAAAGAAAAAGCAAATGCTCTTTATTATGCTAGAACTGTACCTGGTTTATGGGATTTTGTGTTAGGAAATCCCGTTGCAGAAAGTTCATTAGAAAGTTTAGCAGAAACTTTAGCTGCAACGATTTTGGCTAAATTTAACATAACTCTGGAAAGTAAAGCGGTTATTTTTCTTTTTTCTAGTGCGATGCTGTATCTTTATGATACTGTTAATACTAAAATGCTTGCAGATGCTTCTCAAAATGGCACGAAAAAGGTTAGAATCGACTATACCACTATTGCAGGTTGGCCAACAAATTATTACTATACGTGGACAACCAATTATGTTACAGACTCACCTTGGGAGGATTTCAGCCCAGTGTTTCACAGAGGTATATATAGTAGTGCCGATTTATAATGAGTATTATATTAATGGAGCGTGAACAAAATGAAAAAGAAACGGCAATATATTTTATATGTTTTATATACAATAATTTACTTGTTGTTGTTTTCTTTTCTTCGTTTTAATTATAATGGTTCATTAAAAGTTAATACTTTAGTATTTATTATTCAAGGTGTGATGTTATTAATTTATATACCTTGGACAATATGGCTTTCCTTATTAAAATACCGCTCTAAAAAAGAACATAGTCATTTAGTGATTGGCATTTTCTATTCTCTTCACCTTCTTCTTGTTTACTTTGGAGAAATTGGCAGATACATAGATTTCGTTCGATTTTTAGAAAACGTATAATTATATATCTACATATAAATGATGCTAAATGTAACCTTTAAAGTTGCATTTAGCATCATTTATTTTTTAAAAAACTCTTGACAAATATGTCTACATAGTGTAGACTAAAATTGTCGACAAGGTGTAGACTAAAGGAGGCAGTTTTATGAGCGAAATGAAATTAGGTGTAGTTGAATCCCGTTTTGCAGATATTATCTGGCAAAATGAGCCCGTTTCAACCGCAGATTTAGTAAAGCTTTGCGAAAAAGAGCTTAAATGGAAGCGTACAACCACATATACGGTGCTTAAAAGACTTTCTGAAAGAGGAATTTTCAAAAACGATAACGGAACGGTAGTTTCGCTTATTTCCCGTGATGATTTTTATTCAATGCAGAGTGAAAAATTTGTTGAAGAGACTTTTAACGGCTCGTTGCCCGCTTTTCTCGCCGCTTTCACATCAAGAAAGAACTTGACTTCGGAGGAGATTGCAGAGCTTCGTCGTATTGTTGCCGAATATGAGGAGGACTGATTATGGAAAACGTGTTTCTTGAGCTTTTCAATATGAGCATAACAGCCTCGTGGCTTGTGCTTGCAATCGTACTTTTCAGATTAATCTTCAAAAAAGCACCTAAATGGCTTCGCGTTATTATGTGGGGCTTGGTAGGACTTCGCCTTATTTGCCCATTTTCGTTTGAAAGTATTTTAAGTCTTATTCCGAGTGCCGAGCCCGTACCACCCGAAATTGTTCATTCACATTCTCCGGCTGATGTGAGCGGTGCAGAGATTTTTAACGCCATAGGCAATAATCAGGTTTATTATGATTTAGGTGTTCAGGACGGTAGCATTGTTTTTACCGAATATTCTGCACCCGACGGTGACTTTATAAACCCATTGCTAATTATCACATATATTGCTTCAATCGTGTGGATTGTCGGTATGGTGGCAATGCTTTTATATACGCTTATAAGCTATTTGCGAATACTCAAAAATGTCCGTGAAGCCACACCTCTTAAAGAGAATATCTGGGTTTGTGACAATATTTCAACTCCTTTTATTTTAGGACTTATCAAACCCCGCATTTTCTTGCCCTCATCAATGAATGAGCAGGATACAGAATTTGTAATTGCCCACGAAAAAGCACATCTTAAACGTCGCGACCACCTATGGAAGCCCTTGGGCTTTGCACTTTTAACAGTTTATTGGTTTAACCCTGTGCTTTGGGTGGCGTATATTTTACTTTGTCGTGATATTGAGCTTGCCTGCGACGAAAAGGTTATCAAAGAAATGGGCGCAGAGATTAAAAAGCCCTATTCCGAAGCACTAATTAATTGTAGCGTACCCCGAAAAATGATTTCTGCCTGCCCACTGGCATTTGGTGAAACAGGTGTAAAGGGCAGAATAAAATCCGTACTCAACTACAAAAAACCTGCATTCTGGGTGATTATTGTGGCAGTTGCAACTTGTATTGTTCTTGCGGTATGCTTTCTCACAAATCCCGCAACGGACAATAAGATTGAAAATATGGGTGGAGTTACAAACATAACAATCGGCTCTGAATATGAAGGTGTTTCAATCAATTTTGAAACAGCATCTTTTTCAGGGGAGTCAAGATATATTGAACTTCTTTGGGAAAATAAAACAGACAAACAAGTTTTTTTTGGTGAACCCTGCTATATCTATAAGAACCATGGTAATGAATGGGTAGAGTGCAAGTTGCCAGAAAACTACGCTTGGACTATGATTGCATATTTACTGAATGCTGATAGCACAACAACTCATAAATACGGACTTTACGGCTATGAGGACTTCACGGCAGGCAAATACCGTTTTGAAACGTATTTCTCTTTTGAAGAAAATCGTCAAGAGAATTATAAAGTCTGGATTGATTTTGAATTGGTAAGTGTAACTGCCGAAAGTGATACTTATAAACCAATTGAACTTGTTTATGACAACGGAATGTTTTCATTTGTTCAGACTATAGATATTGCTCCAACATATTTTGTTACAAAAAATATGAAGCTTACAGAGGTATTCCCCGACGGCTCTCTTTATGAACGCGGAACGCTTGAAGAAATTTCTCTTAATAAAGAAAACTGGGATTCAAGATTTTCGTCAGAAATGTGGAGTGAAGGCTATTCTTATTCACAGATAAAAGAAAACAATAAAAAAGCTTGGCAGTTAAAGGTCGATAACGGCAAAGAAGACATTTCAATTTTGTATCTTCTGCTTGAACAAAAAGACGGCACTTATTTTATTGCACATGGAATGTATAATAACCAAAGTGAAAACCCAACCAATAAAGACGATTCATTAATTAGATGGTTATATCTTGTAGAAAAGAATGACATAAAAATAAATTTACAAGATACAACATCTCAAGAAGAAAATACAACGATGGATGCTTTGACAACAGAATACATTGCTGGGTATCGATTTGATTATAACTATATTAGAACTACTAAAGTATATCATAATGGTGAATTTATAAATTTGTGTGATGCTCATTCAAATGGATTGCTGTCTGAAAAAGACATAAAGGATATTCATTATTACCACACAACTCGATATTTTGTGATAGAAGATTAAATTGTAAAACCAAACCCCGACAGATTTCTGTCGGGGGTAATTCTTTGTTTATGTAGTTTTATATCTTCACACAATCCATTGCGGGAATTTTAATACCGTTTATGGTTACATCTTTATCTGTATAATTCACATAAACCTTTGTACTGTTGTCATACTCAGTGCAGTAAACGCCGTCCTGCTCTTTATAGTGTGAGGTCATTCGCTCTGCACGAATATCACCGAGTACCTCGTTTGCCTTGGTGTAGTATGTAACCATATCGTTTATGTTGCTGTCATAATAATACTTGCCGTCAAGCTCTTCGGTGAACTTTGCGCAGTACCAATCGGCACTTGGTAAACAACCGTATTCAATTGAATTTAAGAACGCGGTTTTAATATCGTCTGCAGAGTTAAGTCCCACTGCGCTGTATTCGGTAATTCCGTGAAGCATCATCTGCATAAAGGGAATTCCCACATAAGCCGTGCTTTCAGCTTTTGCAATAGGAGACACCGCAAGATTTGAAATAACATCAGCATTTTTAACTGAATAGATATTGCCTGTGTCAATCATTAATGCTTTTGAGGTTGCAAGCACGGGAAGCTGTGCAGCAATATCCTTTTTCGAGGTTACTCGTGCATAGAAATCGTCAGAGTAATCAGAATAAAGAACTGCACCTGCGTCATTGAGTGCGTATCCGTCAAAATTTACATCTGCCGAGGCACTTAAAAGAGCCTCGATTTTATTTTCAAGCTCGCTCATTTTAAGATAACCCTGTTTATCGGTTGCGTAGGGGAATGTGTTTTCAGTTTCGCTTCTTACCTTGCCACCGTTAAGAGCCTTTGCAACCGAACTGTTATAATCAAAGTTAAGTAAATCAGTTTCAAGGAACAGCGAGAAATTCTGGCTCTTGAGATATGAGTAGAGAGCTTCATAATCTTTGTTATTACCAAGCTTTTTATAGAAATCACCGAAATCGGCATCACTTCCGTTGTTAGCTTCCGCATAAAGCCCGTTATAACGAAGATAAATATTATTAACACCCTTTGCCTTTAAAAGAGTTACAAGTGAGAGTGCCTGCTCATAGGTTGTGAGTACATTGTATTTATCGCTTTCGTTTATGTAACCACCTTGAAGTGAAAGTACAAGGGGAATATGTTTTTCATCAGTTACAAAGGATTTGGTTGAAAGAACTGCATTTCTGATAAGATTTTCACGGCAAGCAGTTGCCATTCCCGAATAAGTTGCTGAACGACCTGAAAGGAAACGATAGCAAAGGGTAATCTCATTTTTAAACTGATAACCAAGAGTTTTCTTAACACTGTTTTTGCTTTGTTCGGTAGAAATGTCAGTAATTTCAAATGCCGCACCAACGCGGTTGAGTGTTGTGTCGGTACTGCGTTCTGCCTCGATTTCGGCGATTGTGTCACCGCTTTCAATAATGCAAAGAAATGCACCGTTTGAACGCTTTATTCCGAATGCACCAACAAGGCAAGCAGAACTTTCTGTATTTTCAGTTATTGCGGCATCGTCACCGTAAACCGAAAGGGTGAGGGGAGTGAATTCTGCGTCTTCAACGCCCGTCATAATAAGAGCACCGCTGCCGTCGGGCACGAAAATATAGTCCTCTGCACCGCTGTTGTCATATGCGCCGAAGTGGTTTAATACTCTTATTCTTTCAAGATAAACGCCCTTGGGTAGACTAACAGTATTCATACTCACATTCACATAGAATGAGCCGTCGCGAAGTGTATAGTTTACTGTCAAATCAACGCGGATTTGCTTATCTGTGAGAGTTTCAATATCAGCTTTTCCCGTTTCTTCGTCAAGTGACATTGCATATTTCACTGAAACGCCGTCTTCTGACACAGTTGAAACCGCGTTGCCGAAGTTGACCGAATTATCCTGCGAATTGAGAACATAAACGGTATCTTCGCCATTTGAAAGCTCAACCTCAACTGCCGAGCTGTTAACCTGCTTTTTTACAGAATTCTGTGGAAGACTTGTCCACAAATTGCCTGAGCCCGTGTCTTTAATTGCAACGGTCATTGTAGCTTCGTCAAAAAGCATTTCAATAAGACCTGATTTGCACACCTGTTTATAAGCCTTGTTTTCTGCCTTATGTAATGCGTCACCCGAATATTCAGCGGATTGATATTTGATTTCGTCAGCCTTTATTGTGTCTGTTGAAATTCCGTTTCCGCAAGCAGTAAAAAGCAGAGATATAACGCAAAGTAAGGCAATTAATTTTATAGTCATTTTCATAAATATCACCAAAAAAGTATGATAGAATTCATATTTTACATATTCTATCATACTTTAATGAAAATATCAAATTTTTGTCAACCTATCAGTTTTTTTCGCATATCATTGAGAATTATTTTCTCTTTTCGTGACACCTGAACTTGCGAAATACCAAGAACATTTGCAGTTTTACTCTGCGTCAGCCCCTCAAAAAAGCGAAGCTCAATAAGTCTTCGGTCACGCTCGTCAAGTGTTGTCAGAATTTGTTGAACTGAAAGTCTGTCAACAATGGGTGTGTATTCGTCATCACAGGGTATGTCAATCTGCTTTTCGTCGTCATCCTCGGCCGTGAGAGAAACTACGGGCTGTGAAACACAGAGAAGCTGTGCTGTTTCTTCAATGCTTATGCCCATTTTGTCCGCCAATTCTGAAACTGTGGGCTCAACACCGTTTTCTTTTTCTAATTTTTCTTTTACGGCGATGAGAATTCGCGCTTTTTCTTTTAATGAACGGCTTATTTTTACTGCCCCGCCGTCGCGAAATATTCTGCGAATTTCACCTAAAATTGAGGGTACTGCGTAGGTTGAAAATGCAAAGCCAAGACTTTCGTCAAAGCCGTCTGCCGCTTTGATAAGCCCCACACAACCCGCAGAGTATAAATCCTCGTAGTCAACACCCTTGCCTAAAAATCGAGAGGCGCAACTGCCCGCAAGACCTAAATTGTTTAAAATCAGCTCGTCACGTGTCATTTTGTGCGCCCGCAGATTTTTTTGCAAAGAGTAACTGTTGTTCCTTTTCCTAAGGTAGAACGCACCGTCAGCTTGTCCGTGAAGCTTTCCATAACTGAAAAACCAAGCCCCGCACGGTCACCACCGAGGGTAGTGAAAAGTGGCTCGCGGGCTTTTTTTATGTCACTTATTCCGCACCCACGGTCACGGATTGTTATGACCACCTTGTTATCGTCGTGGATTTTCACACTTATGTAGATTTTGCCCACAGAGTTGCGGTATCCGTGCACAATACAGTTTGTAACCGCCTCGCTTACCGCGGTTTTAATATCATTTATTTCTTCAACGGTGGGGTCAAGCTGGGCTGTAAATGCCGCAACTGTGGCACGCGAAAAGCTTTCATTTACCGAACGACTGTCAACTGTCATTTTGAATTCATTTATTATCATTTTTCTTCACTCCTTTGCTTATGTTTGCAATTCTGTCAAGTCCCGCAAGGCGCATAACCTTGTAGGAATTATTTGAAAGCCCTGTAACCTCCAGCGTGCCGTCAAATTCTGACAATAATTTGTATCTGCCCATAACAAGACCAATTCCCGAGCTATCCATAAAGGTTACATCTGAAAAATCAAGAATTGTGTGCTTTGGTCGGCAGTTTTCAATTCTGTCGTCTGTTTCAAGGCGTATTGGCAAGGCGGTGTGGTGGTCAATTTCACCACTTAAACGGCAATATAAAGTTTCGCCGTCAAAATCAATTTTTACACTCATAGTTGTTTGCACTCCTTTTTTCTAAATTCTATATCATAATAATTAAAAATTTTGTCACAATAAGGAACAGTTCAAATATTATGGTAAAGGGAACAGAAAAAGGTGAGAATATGAGAACTCTCGACACCTTAAAGGTGGGGGAATGTGCCTGCGTGACCTGTCTTAAGGCAGAGGGCGGGCTTCGCCGTCGCTTTCAGGATTTAGGAATTATCTGCGGAGCGAAAATAAAATGTACGGGACAAAGTACAAAAAAAGATATTTGTGCATATCTTATTAAAGGTGCTGTCATTGCAATCCGTAAAGAAGATGCAAAAAAGGTGCACATCAGATGTGACAGCACAAAATAGGGGGTATGTTCCTTGGCGAAGAATAAAAAGCAATCAAATACCGAATTTACAATTGCCCTTGCGGGTAATCCAAATGTGGGCAAGAGTACGGTTTTCAATTGCCTTACGGGACTTCATCAGCATACAGGTAATTGGGCGGGTAAAACCGTCGGTAATGCTCGTGGGCGGTATTGCTTTGGGGGTGCAGATTATGTGCTCATTGATTTGCCCGGAACATATTCCCTTTTTTCGCGCTCTTTTGAAGAAGAATGTGCTGAAGAATTGTTATCTTTCGGTGAATACAATGCAGTTGTTGTCGTGGCAGATGCAAACTGCCTTGAGCGAAATCTCAACCTTGCATTGCAAATTCTGCAAATTACCGACAAAGTGATTTTAGCGGTTAATTTAATGGACGAAGCCGAAAAAAACGGTGTGCAGATAGATTTTGAAACTTTAAGAAATAAGTTGCATATCCCCGTAATTCCAATGAGCGCGGGCAGAAAAAAAGGGCTTGATGCCCTTAAAAATGCTATTGCAGATTTGTGCCAAAATTCTGATTGTGTAGAACAAAGTCAAATAGAATTGACCGAAATTCAGAAAAACATCAGTTATCTCACATCTGTGCTTAAAAAGTTTGCGGGTGACGAGCCTCGCAACCCATATTACGCAATTAGACTGATTTTTGACCGCAGATATTCGCAAAAACTATTTACATATAAGCACCCTAAAAATGAAAAAGCTCTGCTGTGTGCGGCAGAGCGTACAAGAAATATTGTCTATTCCAATTTCGGTTCAAAAGAGAATTTTTGCGACTATTTAACCCATTCACTTGTAAATAGCGCAGAAGAAATAGCACAAAATTGTGTTACCCACGCAGAGAGTAAGTATAAAAAGCACAATGAATTTTTAGACAGAATTTTTATGGGTAAGTTCACAGGTACGGTAACAATGATTTTACTATTGTTGCTTGTTCTGTGGATAACGATTTATGGTGCAAATTATCCGTCACAATGGCTATCTTCATTACTTTTAGGCTTTGAAAATACCCTTGCAGAGTGGTTTTTGAATGTGGGAATTCCGCAAAGTATTACCGATATGATTGTTCACGGTGGGTACAAGGTGCTGGCGTGGGTTGTTTCAGTAATGCTACCCCCAATGGCAATATTTTTCCCTCTCTTCACGCTTTTAGAGGATTTTGGTTATCTTCCTCGCGTTGCCTTCAACCTTGACCGCCATTTCAAAAAAGCAAACACCTGTGGCAAGCAAGCACTCACAATGTGTATGGGCTTCGGTTGTAATGCAGTTGGCGTGACAGGCTGCAGAATTATCGACTCACCTCGCGAAAGGCTAATTGCAATTCTCACAAATGCATTTGTGCCCTGCAACGGCAGATTTCCAACACTTATTGCAATAATCACAATGTTTTTCCTTGTGACCGTTTCAGATTTTGCAGGCAGTGTGCTGTCGTCAGTTTTGCTTTGCGGAGTAATTGTTCTCGGTATTTTTATGACCTTTGTGGTGTCAAAGCTTTTAAGCAAAACGGTGCTTAAAGGTGTTCCCTCGTCGTTTACTCTTGAATTACCGCCATTCCGCAAACCGCAGATTGCCAAAACATTAGTCCGTTCAATTTTTGACCGCACATTATTTGTTCTTGGCAGAGCAGTAGTGGTCGCCGCACCTGCGGGAGTTGTTATATGGCTTCTTGCCAATGTAACAGCAAGTGATAAAACGCTTCTTGCACATTTCACCGATTTTCTTGACCCTCTCGGTCAGCTTATGGGACTTGACGGTGTAATTCTTACTGCATTTATCCTCGGCTTTCCCGCCAACGAAATCGTATTGCCGATAATAATTATGGCATATCTCAATATGGGAACGCTGACGGAATACTCATCTCTCTTTGAATTGCGTGAGCTTCTTGTCGCTAATGGCTGGACGCTTACCACCGCACTTTGCACAATAGTATTCTCACTTATGCATTGGCCCTGTTCAACCACACTTCTCACCGTAAAAAAAGAAACGGCGAGCCTTAAATGGACTGCCGCTGCATTCTTAATCCCCACACTTTGCGGAATGGGAATTTGTATTCTAATAAATTTAATCTCTAACTTAATAATATAAGAAAAAGCAGTTTGAGTGGTCCTCAAACTGCTTGAATTTTATTCTTTTTCTATCGCCGCAATCTGTGTATTCACCGCAATAATTCTGTCATAGATTTCATCATCGAATTTCTTTTCGCGGTCATAGGTGTAAAGTCCGTTTTGCTCTTGCTCAATGTCATAAAGCTGAGTATAGCAGAACCCGAACATTTTGTAATTGCTCATAATTACATCGGTAAGGCCCACATATCTGTCGGCGAATTCTTCGGGAGTTTTAACGTCTTCGCCGTACCCCCACGATTTGATTGACTCATCGCTTACCCACTTAATTCCGCCGTATTCGCTGATGAATACGGGCTCACCTTTATATTCTTGTCTGCCACCGTTTTCAACAAGCACGTGTTGATAAAGATAATTCTCCGTCATAAATCGGTCGTAATTCTTTTTGAAGAATTCCACATCATAGCTGTAATCGTGCAGGTCAAAAATATCAGTTTTCACATGGAAATTACCGCTTGTGTCAATGCAAGGACGGGTGCTGTCAACCGCTTTTGTGTAGTCATAAATAGTGGCAAGCAACGGGTCATATTGGCGTCTGCCCTTGTAATTCCAAGTCTCATTGAAAGGACACCAGCCGATAATTGCAGGGTGGTTAAAATCGCGCTCGATTGCTTCTTTCCATTCGTTTAAGAATACATCAACGCTTTTTGGATTTGAATAATCAAGTCCCCAGTTTGCAAATTCGCCCCATACTATGTAACCGAGCTGGTCAGCGTAGTAAAGGAATTTCGGGTCAAATACTTTTTGGTGAAGTCTTGCACCGTTAAAGCCCAATGCCATTGAAAGTTCAATATCTTTAATTAAATCTTCATCACAAGGGGCTGTGTAAACGCCTTTTTTGTAAAAGCCTTGGTCGAGGACTAAACGCTGAAATACACTCTTTTCGTTGATTAAGAATTTGAAGCCATCAAGTCGTACATTGCGAAGTCCGAAATATGAATAAACTTTATCTTCACCAAATGTAATTACTAAATCATAAAGTCTGCCGTTGCCAACTTCCCAAAGGTGAGTTTCGTCTAATTTAATTTGCAAAACCTCGTTACCGCAAGCGTTTTTGAATTCTGTTTTACCAACGTTTTTGCCGTCATAAAATGCCTCACAACAAAGATTTGCTTTACCCTGAAGATTAACATTCAGAGTAACAAGTCCATTTTTGTGGTCGGGGTAAATTTTAAAATTCTTCACATAGTTTTCGGGTACATACTGAAGATGTACACTCTGCCAAATACCCGTAGTTCTTGTGTAGTCGCAAGCGTGGCTCTTTTTCCATTCACTCTGCTTACCGCGGATTACAAAAGGATTTTTAACATCATCTTCGCAAAGTACAAAAATCTCGTTTTAACCGTCAACCGCTAAATCTGTAATATCAAAGCTAAACGATGTGTATCCGCCCTTGTGTCTGCCTGCACATTTGCCGTTTACAAGCACAGTTGTTAAGTGGTCAGCCGCACCAAAGCAAAGATAAACACGATTACCGTCTTTTTTAATCTGAACAGTTTTCTTGTACCACACCATATTTATAAAATCCTTGTACCCTATGCCCGAAAGCTCACTTTCAACGCAGAAAGGTACATTGATTTTGTGTGTAAATTCATTATTTTCTCTTATTTCAACCGCTTTTTTATCGTCGGTTGAGAATTTAAAGCCAACTTTTGCCTTTTGAAAACCAAAATCCCATTCACCGTCGAGAATTACGAAATTATCTCTTGCGAATTGTGGGTTTGGATTTTTTGCCATTTTTATATTCATAAAATATCACCAAAGTCATAATATCATATTTTCTACTGTTCAGCAACTAAAAATTGTGGTATAATTCAATAAACGAGGTGATTGCTATGTCAAATAAATTTAACTGGGCAATTTTGGGCTGTGGCAGTATTGCAAATGATTTTGCACGCGATATGAAAAAAATGGGCGGTAAAATCTATTCAGTAGCTAATCGTACATACGGCAAAGCCCTTGACTTTGCCGAAAAATACAATATAGAAAAGGTTTATGAAAATATTGACGAAATCTTTACAGATAAAAATGTAGATATCGTCTATATAGCCACACCTCATAATAAGCATATTGAGTATATCCTAAAAGCATTAGAGAACGGCAAGCACGTGCTTTGCGAAAAGGCAATTACGCTCAATTCAGAAGAACTCGCAAAGGCTGTTGAATTTGCAGAGAAAAATAAGCTCATATTAGCCGAGGCTATGACAATTTATAATATGCCACTTTACAACAAACTTGAAAAAATCATTAATTCGGGTAACCTCGGTAATTTCAACCTCGCACAAGTGAATTTCGGTAGCTTTAAAGAGTACGATATGTTAAATCGATTTTTCAATATGGATTTAGCAGGCGGTGCACTTCTCGATATCGGTGTCTATGCACTCTCTTGTGTGCGAATGTTTATGACGGAATATCCAAACGATATTAAATCACAAGTAAAATTTGCCACGACGGGTGCAGACGAGCAATCAAGTATAATTTTAAAGAATTCTAAGAATGAAATGGCAAGCGTAACACTATCTCTTCACGCAAAGCAACCCAAACGCGCAACAATCTGTTATGATAATGCTTACATAGAAATTTTTGAGTATCCAAGAGCCGACAAAGCCACAATCACATATACAACTGACGGTCACACAGAAGAAATCGCAGCAGGCAAATTAGAAGACGCACTCTGCTACGAAATAGAGAATATGGAAAACGCAGTTTTAAACGGCAAAAACACAATGAAACTCGACTACACAATTGATGTAATGAACATTATGACGACATTGCGACACGATTGGAATATGAAATATCCGGAAGAAAATTAAAAGGATGCAAAATGCATCCTTTTTTCTATAGTATTATAACACCCAACGCATCGCCGAAAGTTCCACCGTTTTTTATGTATTCAACGGTTTTTTTCTGTAATGAGGTGTTTTGCGGTAGCTTGTCAATAAATCCGTAATTACCCATTTCTTTTTTATTTTTCATAAGGTCAGGATTTTTAAGTTTAACACCGAAAAGCCAAAGGTAAGTTTGTTGCGGAGTTTCTTCTTCTTCAAATATGTCAAAAAGCTCGGCGAATTTTAAGATATTGCTATTTTCAGGCATAAAATCTTTGTTTTTGGGGTACAAAAGCCAACTGTGGCACATAAATTTGTTGTTTGGGTATTCGGGAAAATGCTCTGTAAAAAATTCTTTTGCCATTTGCAAAGACTTCTTGCAAGCCTCAATATCCAATTTTTCACCGCGTGAAATATGCATATTGATAATTTTATCACCAAAGCTGATTTTTTCACCATTTTTGTTGTACGGAGTTTTAAAATACCAAAAAAGCTTTTGATATTGCAGTCTGCCAAGCTTGAAAATGTTGAGGTTCATATGGTGCATAATCCAATGAAGCTCATAAAGTCCGTCTTCGCCGGTGCGTTCGCGGTGGTCGTCAATCCAGATTTTTATGTCGCTCATTGTGTCCCAAAAGATTTCTTCACTAATATTTTTCTCTTTATATCTGTCCCAAACCACAGGCAAAAAGGCATAAACGAGGGCTAATTTCATCATTGGCTTCTGTTTAAGAAAAGGTTCCCAACGATTTTTATTGCAAAATGCAAGACAAATCTTAATTTTGGTTTTGTGTTTTTTTATATAATTTTCAATTTTTTCTGCCAAATTTTCGCTTGGATAAATTTTCAAGAATATTTCTTTTGAACGCTCAAAATCAATCATATTAATTCTCCTATGACTTAATAAATTCATTTTATCACAAATTTCTGTAAAATCAAACCGCATATAATAATTTTTTAAACTTCGGCAATAATACTATTGCGAGGTGATAATAATGAATAATCAGAACAACAATAACAACAGCAAAAACAATTCACAGAACAAGAACAACAATAGTGCGCAGAACAACAACAACAAAAAGTCTGCTACAAACAATCAGTTCTCAAACGCAAAGTCTTACCCTGAATCAAAAAAACAGGGCAACAAATAACAACAGAATAAAATTTATAAAAGTTCCGATGCAACCGCTTCGGAATTTTTTATGTCAAAAATTCAAGTGAATTTATGTGAAAAATGACAGTTTAAATAAAATTTATATTTTTATATAATTATATTATAGACTATAATTGAGGTGATTTTATGAAAATACAGTTTCTCGGTGCGGCTCACGAGGTGACAGGTTCTTGCACGCTTGTTACCGCTTGCGGTAAGAGAATTCTTGTGGATTGCGGAATGGAGCAAGGCGCAGATATCTATGAAAACTGCGATTTGCCCGTATCCCCAAATACAATTGATTGCGTATTTTTAACTCACGCACATATTGACCATTCGGGTAAAATTCCCTTTTTAACTGCAAATGGCTTTGATGCGCCAATTTACACAACCCTTGCAACCAATAAGCTGTGCTCTATTATGCTTATGGACTCTGCTCATATTCAGGAGTTTGAAGCCGAGTGGCGCAACCGCAAGGCAAAAAGAACCGGCGACGCACCTTACACACCTCTTTATACTTCAGATGATGTTACAGCAACCCTTAAAATGTTCAATCCTTGTGATTATAACAAGGAATATGAAATTTTTGAGGGCGTAAAGGCAAAGTTTATTGATGCAGGTCATCTTTTGGGCTCGGCAAGTATTGAACTTACAATCACCGAAGATGGTGTTACAAAAACATTACTTTTCTCAGGCGACTTGGGAAATGTTAACAGACCGCTTATTCGTGACCCGCAAAAGCCCGAAAAGGCTGATATTGTTGTAATCGAGTCTACATATGGTGACCGCTTGCACGGCGACCGTCCCGATTATGTGGCACAGCTAACTCGTATAATTCAGACAACCTTTGACCGTGGCGGTAATGTGGTCGTGCCCTGTTTTGCCGTGGGCAGAACTCAGGAAATGCTTTATTTAATACGCAAAATCAAAGAAGATAATCTTATTTCAGGTCACGCGAATTTTCCTGTGTGGGTTGATAGCCCCTTAGCAGTTGAGGCAACTGAAATTTATTCGGGCGGGCTCACAGATTATTACGACGAAGAAACTCTTGAACTTCTTAATGAGGGCAAAAACCCAATTCTTTTCCAAGGTCTTAACCTTTCAATTACAAGTGAAGAGTCGCGAATGATTAATGAGGACACAACACCCAAGGTTATTCTTTCTGCTTCGGGTATGTGCGAGGCAGGTCGAATTCGCCATCATTTAAAGCATAATTTGTGGCGAGAAGACAGCACAATTCTCTTTGTAGGCTATCAGGCAGAGGGTACAATTGGCTCAAAGCTTCTTGACAGTGTACCAACAGTTAAACTTTTCGGCGAAGAAATCTCAGTTCGTGCCCACATTGAACAAATGGACGGTATCAGCGGACACGCAGACCACGATATGATGCTTGATTGGTTAAAGAATATTACACCAACTCCCGAAATGGTGTTTGTAAACCACGGTAATGACGAGGTTTGCGATTTGTTTGCCGAAGACATTAAAAACGCAATCGGTTGTGAGGCTATTGCACCATATAATGCGGCAGAATATGACTTGCTGACAGGCGAATGTGTCTATGAAGGCAACCGCGAAAAGATTAAACGCACCAAACCTATTGTGCAGAAAGCCAATGCTGCATTCCAGCGACTTCTGCAGGCAGGCAAACGATTGCTTTTGGTTATTGAGCATAACCGCGGTGGTGCGAATAAGGATTTGGCGAAGTTTACCGACCAAATTAATGCGTTAGCTGATAAATGGGACAGATAGCAAATTGTCATTTGACAATTTGCAACGATATAAATTCCTAAAGGAATTTTCGATATATTGTTAATGCAATTCGATATGCTTTGCTCGATATGTTCGCAGATGCGAACGAGAATTTTATATTAGCTTTTGCGAATATCAGGGTTATCCAAAACATAGAAATCTTGGATTTCGTTATATTTTGAGGGATTTTATATCATATCGAATTTACGCAGTAAATATATCGATTTTGTAAAACAAAAATATCGAATGAACGAAGTGAATATATCGAAAAAAGAACTCACTGTAAATTGCAGTGAGTTCTTCGTTTTTAAAAATATTTTATTTATACTCTTTACCTATCAAATATCTCCATGCGGCTACATATTTTGCGGCGGCGCGGGGATTTTTGCTTTTTACATATAAGAAACGCTCGCCGTCGAAAAACATTACCGATTCAACCGAAACATTAAGCACAAGCTTAAGCTTTTCGATGGGGAAAATAATGGTTTCGTTATCGTTAAAAATGATTTCAAATCTGTCTTTATACAAACGCAAAATAGCATTGTCTGAAAGCTCAACTTTTTTTCTCTTTTCAAGAGTATAAATGGGCTGTTCGGTTTCTTCAAAAATCAGCTCGCCGTCAGGAGTACCCAATACCTTTTCTTTCCATATGGGTTTTTGCCATTTGTCCCAGTCAAGAACATTGTCAAATACAAGCTCTTTTTGACTTTGGTGGAAAAATCCGTCCTGACCGAACTCTACCTGATAACCGCAGTCACAGGTGAGGTAATTGCCCTTTGAGTGAAGTGTGCCCACTTTTTCACAATGTGGGCAAATAAAGAGAATTCTCTCAATATGCTCTGCAAGGTTTTTACCCTTATAATAGCGAAGTCGTTTCCTCTGTTCTTCAAAGGCGTTTACATAAATGTCACGCTTAATTGCTTCGTTAACCTCTTCAGCGGTCATGCTTTGAAGCTCTTCGGGAGAATATTCTCTGACAACCTTGCCGTGAATTCTGCCCTTGCGAAGTCCTGTACCCCATCTTGGCGTATGGAAAAATCCGCCTTTTACGCGGTAGGTAATAAGTGCAACACCTAAATCCTTAACAAGCTGACCTGTTCTTGGTGAAAAAAATCCTGTTTCGCCGTTTGGGGTGATAGTTCCCTCGGCATAAAGTCCCAACGGCACGCCCTCTTTTGCACTCTCCATCATATCGTTAATGAGCACAGACGGGGGATTGTCCCTGCCCTTTACAATCCAACCGCACATAGTTTTAAGGAAAAACTTAACCCAAGGGTTAAAAATTACGTGGTCGCCCATAACAAATCTTACGTATTTCTTTAATGAACATAAAATATATATTGGGTCAAGAGCATCAGAATGGTTAGAAATAACAATAAAATTCTTGTGCTTAGGTCTGTATCTTTTAACCTTTGCGTGTGCAATCAAAAGAACAATCCAAAATCCCAGAAATCCTACAGTATTCAGATTGACTTTATTAAAAAAAGTTCTTAACTTCAATTTTTCACTTCCCTAAAGTTTACACCTTTAAGCATATCTAAATATAGAATAAAGAAAATCTTAATAATTGTCAAGAAGAATGAACAAAATGTGTAAAATGTGTCTATAAAATACTAAAAATTGTACCTTGTTGATTTTTTCTGTCATATTTTATATAATTGTATTCGGAAGTGGTTTTATGAATGGCAGATATTACTCTTTAAATGAATATCTTAAAAACACCTTTGGCGAAAAGGTGTATAAGCTGTCGCTTGATTTAGGGCTTACTTGTCCTAATCGTGACGGCACATTAGACACAAGAGGGTGCATTTTCTGTCATAACGGCTCGTCACATTTTGCTGAATGTGGTGAAGATATAAATGTTCAGCTTGAAAATGCAAAAAAGAGAGTAGAGAGTAAAACCGATGCGAAAAAATTTATTGCATATTTCCAAAGTTTTACCAATACTTACGCACCCGCAGATTACCTTGACAAAATTTTTACCGAGGTTATAAATCGTGATGATATTGTAGCAATTTCAATTGGAACTCGTCCCGATTGCTTGCCGCCCGAAATACTCGATTTGCTCGAAAAACTAAATAAAATCAAGCCTGTATGGGTTGAGTTAGGCTTGCAGACCGCAAAGGAAAAATCAGCGGAATATATCCGCCGTTGTTATCCGAATTCTGTGTATGAAAATGCAGTTAAAGAGTTGAAAAATCGCGGAATAACCGTAATAACTCACATAATAATCGGCTTGCCGAACGAAACGAAAGAAGATATTTTTAATACCGTGGATTTCGTTGTCAAATGCGCAACTGACGGAGTAAAATTACAGCTTTTGCATATTTTAAAAGATACAGATTTATATGAAGATTTCAAAAAAGGACTGGTAGTTCCTTTGACTTTGGACGAATATATGGATATTCTTTTTGGCTGCATTGAAAGAATACCTGAAAATGTGCTAATTCACCGCATCACAGGTGACGCACCGAAAAAATACCTTATTGAGCCTCTGTGGAGTGCCGACAAGAAAAATGTGTTAAATACAATAAACAGAGAAATGAAAAATAGAAACATAAGTCAAGGAGGAAAACTCAAATGAACTGGAATTTTAGTTTGCCCGTGAAAATTTATTTCGGAACTGATAAAATCAACGAATTACCCGAAATTATAAACGAATTAGGCTACAAAAGGGGAGTGCTCGTGTGCTCAAATACCCTTAAAAAGAATGGCGTAGCAGATAAAATCATCGAAAATTGTAATGGTGTGATTGTGGCGGTTTTCAGCGATATCCGACCCAATCCCACAACCGATAATGTCAACGATTGCGTTAAAGTTCTTCGTGAAAACAATGCAGATTTTGCCGTAGCCCTTGGCGGCGGCTCACCAATGGATTGCTGTAAGGCGGCTTGCGCAATTGCGAAAGGTGACGATATAATCGAAAGCTACCACACAGGCGGAAAGCCCATAAACGCAGACGAGGTTATACCAATGCTCGCCATTGCTACTACCAGCGGAACGGGTAGCGAAATCACCAATATTTCTGTGCTGACAGACCTCAATAAAAACGTGAAATCCACAATGAACGATGCCCTTATGTACCCCCAAGCCGCCATTGTTGACCCGCGACTTACCTTGAGTGTTCCGCCAAAGGTTACTGCCTCAACGGGACTTGATGTGCTCGCTCACGCATTAGAGAGCTTTTGGAGTGTTCTTCATCAGCCCATTTGCGAGGCTTGTGCAGTTCACGCAACCCGATTGGTTTTTAAGTGGTTATATAAAGCATATTGCGAGCCCGAAAATCTTGAAGCTCGCGAAAAAATGGCCGAGGCGTCAATTGTTGCGGGTGTGGCATTTTCAAATCCGCGTACTGCGGGCAGTCACGCTTGCTCATTCCCTTTAACTAATCTTTACGGTGTGCCCCACGGTGAAGCTTGTGCAATGACACTCGATTATTTTACCCGCTTTAATGCCGAAGCAGAAAACGGTAGACTTCACGATTTCGCCCGCGATTGCGGATTTAGTGACGCTTATCATATGGCAGATGCCATTAATGAATTAAAAAATAAAATGGGAATGGCAATGACACTTACCGAAATCGGCGTGAAAACCGATGAAGAAATCGAAACACTCACAAAAATGAGTATGACACCACTTATGGAGAGAAATATTATTCCTCTTTCTTATGATGACATCAAAAATATGTATCTCGAAATGAGATGATGTTTTAAAATCCTTAAAAATTTTAAAATAGCAATAGATTATTAACAATTATGTGATATAATGTTAATAATATAGAGAAATTTTGCCGATTGAGGTGTTATATTTTGAAAAAAATAGCAGGGATTATTGTTGATGGACATAAAGTCATATTGGTGGCTATGTTGATAATTTGCGCATTCTGTGCCGCGCTCATTCCAAAAGTTACAATCAATACGGATATGACGAAATATCTGCCCGATGATTCTTCAATGAGTCAGGGCGTTGATATTATGGCAGAGGATTTTGAAAATCTTTCAACTGCACAGACAATCCGCGTAATGTTTGAAAATTTAAGTGCCGAAGAAATCAATCTTATTCGTCAACAACTTGAAAATATTGAGTATGTAGACAGCGTGGCTTATGTTGAAGACAGCGAAGATTATAATAAAGACGGATATACAAAATTTGTTGTAAGCACTTCCTATACATATGGCTCGCCTGAAGAATTGGCTATTGAAGATGCCATTGAAAAGCAGTTTTCTGCTTATAAAATGGAGTATATGAATGATAACGCAAGCAGTATGGCAATGCCGTGGCTTATGATTGCGGCGGCAATTGTAATTTTGCTTATAATCCTTTTCGTTATGAGTGGCTCGTGGTTTGAGCCCATACTCTTTATGGCGACAATCGGCGTTGCAATTGCAATTAATATGGGCACAAACCTTGTTCTTGGTGAGGTTTCGCAGATTACAATGTCCATTGCCGCGATTTTACAGCTTGTTCTTTCAATGGACTATTCAATTATTCTTGCAAACCGTTTCCGCCAAGAAAAAGAGAACTATGACGATGTTGAAGAGGCAATGAAAGCTGCTTGGTGCAATGCCTTTTCTTCAGTTACAAGTAGCGGTATGACAACTGTTATCGGTCTTATTATGCTTGTGTTTATGAGCTTCAAGATTGGTATGGACTTGGGTCTTGTGCTTGCAAAGGGCGTACTTCTTAGTATGATTTGCGTGCTCACAATTCTCCCCGCACTTCTTCTTATATTCAATGAAAAGGTTGAAGATACTGAGAAAAAAGAGCTTAAAATTCCTATGGGACTTATCTCAAAGGGTCAGTTTAAACTTCGTAAGGTTATTGCAATTTTCTTCGTTGTGCTTTTTGCAGGCTCATATATTTTGCAGGGCTACACACAGATTGCATATTCACTTTCTCCCGAAGACCCGATAGCCGAGGTTTTCACACCCTCAAACCCAATTGTTGTGCTTTACAATAATGCAGATGAAGACCGAATTGCAGATATGGCGGCAGAGCTTGAAGAAAACGAAAATGTCAAGAGTGTAATGAGTTATTCAACCACTTTGGGTCAGAAGTTTACTTCGCAGGGTATGGTTGATATGATTGACAATATGGGTGTTGCAATGAGTATTGACCCCTCACTTCTTGATATTATTTATTATAGCTACTACAATGGCGAAAACCTGCTTCCAATGACAATTCCACAGCTTTTCGATTTCATTTCAAATGAGATTATTCCCAATCCTATGTTTGCTGATTTCATAAGCGACGATATGAAATCAAGTATCGATGAAATGAAAATGTTTGCAGATAAAGATGCCCTCACAACTCCCAAAACAGCAGAGGAGCTTGCAGAGCTTTTCGGTATGAGCGCCGACGATTTGAAAAAGGTGTTCGTACTTTATTACAGCAAGTATGACGGTGCGGATTTTGGTACAATGAAAATGCCTGTTTTTGCCGATTTTGTGGTAAACGAGGTTGCAAAAAATCCGCAGTATTCTGCAATGTTTGACGATAAAACCAAATCACAGCTTTCACTTCTTGTAACCTTTACAGATAAAGAGAAGCTTACCGAAAAACGTGATTACAACAATATGGCATCAGTTCTCGGATATTCCGCCGACGATATTCTTCTCTTATACTGCTACCACAGTGAATATCTTGAAAATCCCGAAGCAGTAAATTATGAAGACGTTATTGCAAAATACGTGGCTTGGCAGATGATTCAGCCACCACATCAGATGTCAATTTATCAGCTTATAAATTTTGTTGCTGATAACAAGGGAACATTCGGCTCAATGATGGATGCTGAGCAGTTGTCACAGATTGAAATGGGACAAAAAATTATTGATGCTACCAAAAATGGTACTGCACTCACTCCCGAACAGCTTGCAGATGTTACTGGAATGCCCGCGTCACAGCTTCGTCAGCTTTATCTGTTTTATATCAGCGAGCACGGTAACACAAGTAACTGGAAAATGTCAGTTCAGCGTTTTGTTCACTTTGTAGACAGCGATGTGCTTACAAATAAAGATTATGCAGGTTATTTTGATGCAGAGTCCACTTCAATGCTTAAATCTGCAATTCCCGTAATTGATGCGGTGGCTTCAGGAAAGGCTTATACGGCAACTGAACTTTCAGGAGTTCTTTCAGGGCTTACGGACCAGCTTGACAGCAATACCCTTGAAATGCTTTATCTTTACTATACAAGCACAAAGCAGAGTAATCCCGAATGGACACTCACAATTGAAGAATTGTTCGGTTATCTTTCAGAGGATATGGTCAACGACCCCAAATTCTCGTCATTCCTCAGTGAAGATTTAAAGGACGAAATAAGCTCTATGAAATCTCAGCTTGACGACGGTATCGCACAGCTTTTGGGCAAAAATCATTCACTTATGATGGTTGAAACCTCGTTGCCTGTTGAGTCTGAAGAAACAACCTTGTTTATGGATAGCCTCACAGAGCTTTGCGACGCAAAGCTTGAAAACCGCGTGTATTTCATTGGCAATACACCTATGAACTACGAAATGGAGCAAAGCTTTGATAAAGAATTGTTGCTTATTACAGTACTTACCGCGGTGGCAATCTTCATTGTTGTGCTAATAAGTTTCCGTTCAATTTGGGTACCGCTTATTCTTGTTTTGCTTGTTCAGTGCGGTGTTTATATAACAATGTCAGTAAGCTGCCTTATGGGTAACAGCATATTCTATCTTGCGTTGCTTGTGGTTCAGTGCATTTTGATGGGTGCTACTATTGACTACGGTATTCTCTTTACAAACTACTACCGCGAAACCCGTAAGACAATGGATATTAAAGATGCTCTTACAGCCGCATATAACGGCTCAATCCATACAATTCTCACGTCGGGACTTATTATGGTAATTGTAACGGGTGTAATCGGATTTAGCCCCGTTGACCCAACAATCGCACAGATTTGTCTGACAATTTCAATCGGCTCACTTTCAGCAATACTTTTAATCCTCTTTGTATTGCCCGGTCTTTTAGCCGCATTTGATAAATTGATTGTGAGAAAGAAAAACAAAATAAATAAAAAATCCTCCCTCTGACGAGGAAGGTGGCAACGCGTTAGCGTTGACGGAGGGAGAGGAAAAACAATCTCTCCCCCAGTCATTTTTGCAAAATGACAGCCCCCTCGTCAGAGGGGGCAATTTTTGTTTTTATTAACTCTTATTCGTGACAATGTTCACCACAAGTATGTCCTTCGCCGTGTTCGTGGTCGTGATGGTCGCATTTTGCATCGGGGTTATAGTCTAATTTGCCAACAAGATATGAAATAACCGCCTGATTACAATCGCCTTTCACTCCGCCATACCATTTAATCCCTGCTTCGCTTAAAGCGTTCTGTGCACCACCGCCGATGCCACCGCAAATGAGTACATCAACACCGTTTGCCTTTAAGAATGTGGCAAGTGCACCGTGACCGCTACCGTTTGTGTCAACAATGTTCATACCGATAATGCTGTCATTTTCAACCTCATAGATTTTGAACTTTTCGGTGTGACCAAAGTGCTGAAAAACCTGCTCGTTTTCATAAGTTACTGCAATTTTCATTTTAAAATACTCCTATTCATTGATTACAGTTAAAATACTGTTGCTGTTTACATTTATTTTGTTTTTGTATACACCGTCATAAACGGTTTTAAGCTTGTATCCCTGACAAGATTTAATTATAATTGTCTGATTGAATTCACCCTCAAGTGTGATTTCTCTGTCTTCACCCTCATTAACAATAACTGTAACAGTTTTGTTGTCGGGAGTTAAGAAACTGAACACATTGAAATCGTTGTTTTCGTCGGGGAAAAATCCGTTGTCAAGACAAACTGAGCCAACGGGTATGTATTTTGAGAAATGTGCGAAGCCGTAATAACGCTCGGCAACATACCAATCTTCATAATTGTCGGTTGCGGTGAGCGTTGCGTCAGAATAATCATTGCCATCTTCTTTAATGCTAAACTGGTTTACTGCTACCCAAGAGGTCCAGCTTTCAGCACCCGCATAAATTAAATCTTGACCGATAATTCGTGCAGTAATTAAAGCACCCTTGAAATTTTTTGTGTGACTCTTGTTGGGGAGCTCACACCATTCACTCATATCAAAGCGAAGTTCAGGGTGGGGGAGTACCAATTCATTTTTAAATTGCACTCTGATTTGCGGATTGTCGTCATCGTGATATGAATGATAAGCGAAAATTGGCATAACGCTCATAACCAACTCGTCTTTTGAAAGCAATTCAAGATATTCGGGAGTAAGCCCCATCATTTCGCCACTTTCGGGACCATAGAGTTTAACGCTCATATTTCGCTTGATTATTTCTTCGGCAAAAATGTGCATAACCTCTGCCATTTCTTCGGGCTCATAGTGACAACCCTCTTGCCATACATAAGAGCCACCCCATTTCCATTGAGGCTCGTTTATAGGGCTCACATATTTTACAGGGAAGCCCTCGTCAATAAGTCTTTGGGTTGCTGTTAAGAAATAATCAGCAAATTTTCTGTAATTCGCCTTTGGCAGATTGCAGGTGTGCATCATTAAACTACCCGATGCCTGTCCCGTTGAGGTCTGTGACCAATGAGGCGAATTCGCAAACACAATCAAAGTGTCAATATTACCCTTGTCAAGACATTTGCGCATAACATCTTTTGCGGTTTTGTCAAGAGAGTAATTCCAATAACCCTCTTGCTTTTCGCGGTCATAAACATACATACTTTCAGTTCTGCGCCAAGAGTTTTGCACTCTGTAATTGCCCTCGTCAGTACCACCACCGATGTTGTAACGGTAAATGTTGAGTTTAAGTCCCGTGTCACCATATAAAAGCTCGGCAATCTCGTCTTGAGTTTTTTCGTCCTTGCAATAATGTGACCACCAGCAAGCCGAAGTGCCGAATCCCTTTAAAACCTGCAACTTTTTTGTGTTTTTAAGATTTATTTTCATATCCTTCACCAATCCCACTTGGTTTCTATTTTATCAAATCTTTAATAACTTCCCCTGCGATTATAAGCCCTGCTACACTCGGCACGAATGAAATGCTTGCGGGTGTGCGCTCACCGTCATTATGGGGTGTTTCTGTTGAATAAAGTACCTTTAATTTCTGCACATTTCTTGCCTTTAACTCTCTGCGCATAACTCTGCAAAGAGGGCAAGTGTCGGTTTTGTAAATATCGGTTATCTTAAATGCGGTAGGGTCTAATTTGTTACCAGTACCCATTGAAGCGAGCAACGGAACATCTAATTCCTGAGATTTGACTGCCAAATCAATCTTCGCCGTCACATTATCAATAGCGTCAATAATGTAGTCATATTTATTCAATTCAAATTCATCTGCGTTTTCGGGAAGATACATTTTAACAATCGGTGTAACCTCACATTCGGGGTTAATGTCGAGAATTCTCTCTTTTGCCACATCTGCTTTGTTTTTGCCAATTGTTGAGTGCAAAGCATATAACTGACGATTAATGTTTGTAATGTCAACTGTGTCCTTGTCAACAACCGTCATTTTGCCAACGCCACAACGTGCAAGTGCTTCGGCAACATAAGAGCCAACGCCCCCAAGCCCGAAGATGATAATATTCGCATTTTTAAGTTTTTCAAGTGCTTCTGCACCAATCAACCGTTCAGTACGGGAAAATTCCATAAAATCACCTTTAATTATTTTACCATATTGAAAAAAATTCGGCAATAGTGTATAATTCATTTTTAGAGTAAAATATACTAAAATAAGGAAGAGATATAATGAAACTTGGTATTGTAAGACACCGACCGAATTTCATAACTCCTTAAAAATCCACAAATGCTTATAAAACCCCATAGATACTGCGGTTTTCAGGAAACCGAAAACCATATAACTTCATACTACTTAATATAACTCCCTGCGAAAATGGAGTAAAAATGGAGTAAAAGATTTTTTGAAACACAAGAAAATAGCACATTGCTACAAAATGCTCTTTGGACTTTTTTGTTCAGAGAGCATTATTTTTTGAAACCACAGTTAATGAATAAATTTTAATATAAAGGCAAATACTATTGACATTATCACGGTCAACCGATATAATATTAGTAACAGGAGGTGAAACACCGTGATGATCAACGAATTAATGGAAAACAAAAAAATAACGCAATATCGACTTGCTAAGGAAAGCGGCATCGCTTACACTACCATCAATGATATTTGTAGTGGCAAGGCACAGCTTGAAAAGTGCTCTGCCGAAACAATTTATCGCATTTCAAAGGTACTCGGTGTTTCGATGGAAAATCTTATTGAGCCCTGCTTTGATAAACGCAGTGATTTTGAACTGTTCAAGAGCAATACTTGTCACCGATTAAAAGAACTTGGCGATATCGACTTTGTTATTGAACTTTTGGAAGAAGATCCTATCCGTAAATACTATAAGAAAAAATGGTATCCCGAAAGTCTTTATCTTCTAGCCATGCTTGATTATGTCAGCAGAGAGAACGATATACCTATCTGCACTCAATATGACGATATGCGCAGCTTGAAGCTTAAAACCATTCTTTTCCCTGCAAGCGTATTGGTTGCAGCCAAGGTTTCTAAAAACGATGAATTAAAGCATCGTTCCATTATGGAAGCTATTCCAGAATTTATGCGATTTAATATCGTAGAAAGCGAGGTCCGCAATGTCATCTAACAGCTTTACAAAGGAAAACCTTGATACCTATCTCAAGGAATTGGCAAAGGAATTCAGACGGCTGAACGGTAAATCAATGCCGGCAGAAATTGTTTTGGTTGGCGGCGCCGCAATTTTGACCAATTACGGCTTTCGCGATATGACCACCGATATTGATGCGGTAATTCACGCCGCATCCTCCATGAAGGATGCGATAAACCACGTTGGCGATAAATTTGATTTGCCAAACGGCTGGCTAAATGCTGATTTTATGCATACCGGCTCTTACTCGCCCAAGATTGATGAATTTTCGGTATATTATAAATCCTTTTACGGCGTTCTGTCGGTTCGCACGATTGCGGCGGAATATCTGATTGCAATGAAGCTTCGTTCGGGCAGGAAGTATAAGAACGACCTTTCCGATGTTATTGGTATATTAGCCGAACACGAAAAGAAAGGTATGCCCATTACGTTCGAAAAAATTGATGTGGCCGTAAAAAATCTTTACGGCGGTTGGGACTCCTTCCCCGAGGACTCAAAGCCCTTCATTGAGGATGCACTTAAAAACGGAGATTTTGAAAATGTATATGCATCCGTAAAAAATGATGAAATTGAATCCAAAGATATTTTGGTAGACTTTGAAAAAGACTATCCAAAAGTCGCAAAAGAATCCAATATCAACGATATTTTAAAGACGCTTAAAGAAAAAAGAAATAAACAATAAGACTTTTGGATAAAAAGTGTGAAAGAGGAAATGAAATGGCTAATAAACTTGAATTAACTTGGTTTGGGAAAGAGGAACCGATTAATGTCGAACCGCGTTTGTTGATTGAAAATGCGGCACTTTCTAATATTGCACAAGATCCCGATACCGAAAATATGATTGTTCACGGAGACAATCTGCTTGCATTAAAAGCGTTAGAAAACAAATATTCTGGACAGGTAAAGTGTATCTACATAGATCCACCTTATAATATCGGTGCTATGAACGAATATTATGACGATTTAATAGAACATTCTCTTTGGTTAAATCGCATGCGTCCCAGAATACAAATTTTAAGAAATCTGCTCTGCGAAGAAGGCGTAATATTTATTCAAATCAGTGATGAAGAGCAAGCTTATCTTAAAATTCTTTGCGATGAGATTTTTGGTCGCAGAAATTTTGTAAATATGATTTCTGTAAACATGAAAAATGCCGCCGGTGCATCTGGTGGCGGTGAAGATAAAAAGCTCAAGAAAAACTGCGAATTTATTTTGGTGTATGCTAAAAATTATGATTTAATGCCTTTATTCAATGGACCATATGTATATACAGAAATGTCCGAATTAATTCAGCAATATTTAGACGAAGGGAAAAGTTGGAAATACACAACTGTATTGGTAGATCCTGGTGAAAAAGAATATTACGGCTCTACCGTCGATGGTGACGGGAATGAAATTAAGGTATTTTTGCGCAAAAACGTAACAACTATGTCGGTTAATCAAATTGCTAAACGTGATGGAATTACCACCAAAGAAGCATACCAAAAATATGGTTATTATATTTTCAGAACAACCAATGCACAATCTTCTATTCGAACTCGTGTTATGGAATATAGAAAAGAAAATAATGTCGCAAATCAGTATCTTTCAATCGAATATGTCCCCAAAACAGGTAAAAACCGCGGTGTTGTTTATTAACAATTCTACAAAGACGATATTTGTAATCTGCTGGTATGGTTGCGTGATACATCAGAAGTTGTTGATGGAGAGCTTTATAAGAAAGATCTTCAGGGTACCTATTGGGATATGAATGCTTGGATGAAAAATGTTGCCAAAGAAGGTAGCGTTGATTTTCCCAACTCGAAAAAACCCGAGAAATTGATTCAACAAATTATTAAAATGTGTACTCAACCGGGAGATCTTGTGCTTGACAGTTTCCTTGGTTCCGGTACTACCGCCGCCGTTGCTCACAAACTTGGCAGACGTTACATTGGTGTGGAAATGGGCGATCACGCATATACATTGTGCAAACCGCGATTGGACAATATAATCAGCGCCACCGACAATAGTGGCATTACAAAAAATGCTGAGTGGAATGGTGGCGGCGGATATCGTTTTTACGAATTAGCACCAACCTTGATTAAAGAAGATCTCTTTGGCGAACAAATAATCAATCCCGAATATGATGCAGATATGCTCGCGGCTGCTGTTGCGCTTCATGAAGGTTTTTCTTATCAACCAGATGATAAATTGTTTTGGAAACAGTCTGTTAGCAATGAAAACAGTTACCTTTTTACTACCACACGACATTTAACCAGCACCTATCTTGATTCTATTAAAGATACTATGGAAGATGGTGAGTATTTGATTATTGCCTGCCGTTCCTTCGATTATGGATTGGACAAGGCGTATGATAATATTACAATCAAAAAAATACCGCAGATGTTATTGAATCGTTGTGAATTTGGAAAGAGTGATTATAACTTAAATATCGTTCATCCGCCGATATACGAGGATGAATGGGATGAGGAGGATTGCAATGGCTGATAATTATTTTCCACAATATACTACTGACTATATCAGTGGTGTTATGTCTTTGCGCAAACCACAGACTGCCTCGCTTAAAATATTAGAAGAAATTGTAAATAGTGTATCTCTGCGCAAAGGTATGAACTTAAAAGCCGCACTTGGTGCAGTTCATGCCATGTATCCGATATGTTCCGATTTTGAACGTGATTTCATGTCACTGACATTTGCACTGGCGACCGGTGTTGGCAAAACGAGATTGATGGGTGCTTTTATCGCTTACCTATATACTCAACATAACATTAAAAATTTCTTTGTCGTTGCACCTGGTACAACGGTGTATGACAAACTAAAAAAAGATCTTAGTGATTTTAATAGCCCTAAGTATGTGTTTAAAGGCTTAGGCTGTTTTAGTGCGCCTCCACAGATAATCACAGATGATGATTATAGGCAAAAATCGCTTTCTATTTTTGATTCTGATATCCGCATTTTTGTTTATAATATTGACAAGTTCAATAAAGAAGGTGCCAACATGAAGAAGGTTAACGAACTGATTGGCGATTCCTTCTATGATTATCTTTCCAACCTGCCCGATCTTGTAATGATTATGGACGAGTCTCATCATTACCGTGCAGAAAAAGGTGCTCAGGCATTAAACGAATTGAATCCCTTGCTCGGTTTGGAACTCACTGCAACGCCTCTTGTTACCAAAGGCAATAAACAGGTTCCGTTTAAAAATGTTGTATATGAATATCCGTTATCCAAAGCTATTGAGGATGGATATACTCGAACTCCCTTTGCCGTTACTCGTACCGATATTGATTTTTATAATTTCGGTGACGAACAACTGGATAAGATGATGCTTTTAGATGGTATTCTTTGCCATGAAAACATCAAAGGCAAATTAGAGGTATATGCACACAACAATGGCAAACATATTGTCAAACCTTTTATGCTTGTAGTATGTAAAGATACTGACCATGCTAAATGGGTTGAAAGTTATATTAAATCCGACGAATTCCGTAGCGGGACATATAAGAATAAAACTATTACTGTTCACTCAAAACAAAAAGGTGCCGAAACCGAGGCAAATACCCGATTGCTTTTAGAGGTAGAACGATCAGATAACCCCGTTGAAATTGTTATCCACGTTAATATGCTTAAAGAAGGTTGGGATGTTAACAACCTTTATACCATTGTGCCTTTAAGAACCGCTGCTTCCAAAATTTTGCGCGAGCAGATGGTAGGTCGTGGTTTGCGGTTGCCTTATGGTGAACGCACGGGCGATAAGGATGTTGACTCTGTTATGCTTACCGCACACGATAAGTTTAACGATATCATAGCAGAAGCACAAAAGGGCGATTCGATTTTCAAGGCTGGCAATATTATTAAAGTTGAGGAAATTGAGCCTGAGCAAATTACATATACCCAATTATCGCTTGAGGTTGAACCTGATAAACAGCTCGAAGAAGCTTATGAGCAGACAAAAATCGAAAAGACCGAAAAAACTGATGAATTATTAAAAAAGGTGGCGGAAATTATCAATGATGAGGTTTCGCGTCATATTCAGCATACCCCTACGCATACGGTAACGCCTGTTCAAGCAAAGCAAATTGTTGAAACTGTAAAACAGAAAGTGGTTGAGGATAAGGATTTAGGCGATATATTTAAGGAAAACGAATTACCTATTGCTGCTTGGATGCTTTATAAAACCGAAGAAACACATCGGGTAGCAGTAAGTAAATTTATTCCTATTCCTCGAATTAAAGTAACCGATGCCGGTGTCGAAGAATATGTGTTTGTCGATTTTGATTTAGACCTATCTGAATTTAACCACGTTCCGATTAAAAATGAATTGCTCATTCAAAATCTTGAAGATATGTATGACAGACAGCGCATCAAAGGTGATGCCATAGATTTTGAAGGCTATAATCCCAAGAAGGTTATTCTTGAGCAACTCCGACAGAAACCTGAAATTGATTATGAAAAATGTTCGGCATTACTTTTTAAACTAATTTCAACCGTATGTGATCACTATGATAGGATATACGGTGTGAATGGTATGCAAAACATCATAATGATGTATAAAAAGGATATTGCTAACAAGATTTATAAACAAATGTTACAGCACTTCTATTGTGAAAATGGATTCTTACAAGAAGAAGTGGTTGGAACAAGGGACTATAACCTTCAACAATCCTATTCGTACAAAGAAAAGGTGGGATTATTTGAAGAATACAAAGAAGATATTCGCTCTGTACTGTTTGATGGCATTAAAAGGGGTGTGTTCAGTTGTGCAAAATTTGATAGTCATCCCGAACTTGTTTTAGCACGTGTACTTGAAAACGATGCGGAAGATGTATTGAATTGGCTGCGTCCGGCACCTCAAGAATTCAACTTAACCTACAATCACGGAAAGAATTATGAACCTGATTTCGTTGTTGAAACGGAAGGAACCATTTATCTTGTCGAAGTTAAAGGTGAAGATAAACTGAACGATGCGGATGTTATTGCAAAAAAGAATCGCGGTATTCAATACTGCGAAGTTGCATCTCGCTGGGGCAAGGCAAACGGTTATAAAGAGTGGCGTTATTTGTTTATACCCTCTAAACAGGTTATGCCTAATTCTTCGTTTTTGCAGTTGGCAAAGCGGTTTGAAGAATTATAAATCAAGCGCTAACAATAATTAAACAACAAAAGGTGTAGAATGTATGAAGAGTGAAGTAAAGCTCAATGGCAAGAAAAAAACTCCAAAACTTAAGAAAGTATCGTTATCAGGAAACGGGCACTTTGTCTTTCTTTGTATATTAATGTGTTTGATTTTAGGCATATCCGTAGCCGCTTCTATATTGGATAAAATTTTTGGCGTTGTAAGTTGGCCGGATGGATACAGCGAAGTTGTAGGTGTTTCTTCACAAATTATTACCTCGATAATATCTTTGGTTGTTTCAATTATAGGCATTGCCATCTCACTACAAAACGAAGAATTTTTCGGAATAAAAATCACTAAGCTCTACAGCTTGCGAGTAACAAAGCATTATTCTACACTTGCAGTTATTATCATTTCTATTTTTCTATGTGCTTTAAATCTGGCATTTTACATGCTCGATTTAACAATTGCAGCCATTGGAACATTGCTAGTTGCCTTTATTTTTCTAATACAGGTTGTATGGTCAGAAGTGCCGATAATGTCTAAAAAAGAAGATGCGCTTTTGCATATACTCAAAGATAATGTAATCTCTTGCTATTTAAACAATAAAGAGGCTACTAAAGATTTGAAGGATGCAGTCAGGTATCTTCTTTACCGCAAAAATTTGAAAGAAATTTATAATAATTTCAAGGATCCTTTGGACCATAAATACAATCAATATCTCATATTAAAGTTGTTAGAATATCAACACGATTTAGCTTTTGAGATTAAAACTAAATATGACGAAAACGAACAAAGAAACATCGCAGATAGCCTCATTGAAAATGTCTTTGATGTAATATTTTGTCATATTGATATTAGCAAAGAAACATATACAGAGATTTGTAAAAACAAACATTTGTTAACTCGTGTCCTCTTTAGAGTTCATGAATTACCTTCAATTAAAGAACTTTGGCTTAGTAAGATTCGTGGATTGTTTCAGTGTCTAGAGTTTACCTCTAAAGATACTAAACAATGGGACGATTTGATTTCCGATATTTTAATAATATTAGTTTCTCGCACAGTCAAAGACGGTGACTTTGCTATTATTAAGTCAATTCGTCATCAATTATCTTGCTCGGATTATTGCTTAGATAAAGAAACCCCGGCATTGAACGTCTTTGCTGTATTGAGCATGTTTTTATATTATCTTTCCTGTTCGGATCAGGACGTCCCTAATGAATTAAAAAGTAAAATTTCGGATTTTTTAATTGAATCCGGTATTGAAGGTGACACAAAAATCACTTCGTGGAAAGAATTGTTCCAAAAAGCGGCAAATTCCTTCAAAGTTGACTATGCACAGTTTATTGCGTTAGCGTCAAGGTCCTCGGAAACTATGGAATATTTCTTATATGGTAATGGCGCAAAATATGTTATTTTGCATGGCTACTATTTTTCAAGTTGGTATTTCACCCATTTGTTTAATGCTCAAAAAATTCACGGGATTAATTTTGAGGATTTTTGCACTACATATTCCGAAGCAAAACCATATTTGTTGGATTTCGGCAAGAATTGCATTAACGATAGTGGTGAATTTGCCCCTTCTAATGAAATGAATAAAATAATTGAGTTTTATAGTGATTCGGACGACGCATTTGTTTTATTTAAGATTGACGAGGAACGAGATCACAACTTCTTTAATTTCATTAACGCTATTCGCTATGAACAATTATCCGAAAACGTTGCAAAAGCAGAATTAGTAAACAATGATGCTTTTGCTGAAAAAATACGCAAAAGCATAGAAAACACGCTAACTAACGAATGGGGTTTTGATCCTACATTGCCAATCGAGAACCAAAGCCGATATTTTTCTGTTATGTTTGAGAAAATGCCAGAAGCAATTAACTTCGAGGATACTATATCGAGTTATTGTAAAGAAAGCGTTATTTCTGACCTGAAAAAATCCATCAAAAGAACAGTCTTAGTTAACGATAACAACTTTGAAGATGGTATAAGAAAAATATTGGCTCAAAAACCGAAGTATACAACGGCGAGCATCAAAAAGACCATCCCATATTTCTTTATTAGTGACGAAATGCTAAAAACACAATTTTTACAAGCGTGTGATTCAATGGAAGAGATCGAAAGTCAGCTTCTTGGTAATATGTTTATTATGCTTGAAAATGGCTTTAAGTTTAATTTTGCTTTTGAAAAAATCGAAATATCAGAGCTTTCGGAAGATGAAATTTCTAAAAAAGCAGATTCCTATCAGCGTGCTGATGGACAATTTGTTTACGAAGGAGTATTTCTTCCAAGAGAAACAATAGTAGAATTTTTAAAGAAAAGATACGTGGTACTTACTGTAATTATGAAACATCAAATAATTTCATCAGAAGACTCTATATATAAGTTAAGACCATACTCTTTTCAGGCAGATGATTAAAATTAGGAGTTCGAGGATTTCCTCGGACTCCTGATTTTTCAGATTGTTCCAACGAAGCTTTGCGCTTTTTGCTAAAATTATTTTATAATTCACTTTTATAATCATCACTTGCGGTGAGATCCGCAATATCGCCTTTGGCTCTTTTAACTAAAACGGCAGCGTTTACGCTTGAGATGCAGAAAGAATTGTCATCCAAAATAAGCAAAGAACGGGTTTCCTTGTCCGACGTTCCGTCAAACACTTCATCACTTGTTCTTGTGAGTTTTCGCTTGGCAAGAACCTTTCGCACCCTATCCGAATCGGCAGACATAATGAATTTCACCTTGTTTGCATCGATAAACACCTTATTGCCAATATTAATAAAATTACTGCTCATCTGTCGTTTCCTCCTTTCTCGGCTTCTTAAAACAGCAAATAGGTTCTTCCAATTTCATATCATAATAATATGTTATTTGTCCTGCTGCTAAGTCCGACATACCAAATAGATATACTTTCATACCGACCATTTTTAACACGTCTTTTCCAACGGTTTGAATCCATTTTCCCACTTGCGGTTTAAGAATTCTCGTGACGATATCCCTGTTTTGTCCGACAATAATAATTTTTCGGCTGACGGCCATTATTTTATTACATTTATCATTAAAATCAGCTTGATTATGATTTCCGCATTCAACCTCATACATATCGAATTTTACTCCGCTTTTTCCAATAACGTCCGGTATCAGCGTTCTGCCGTCAGAAATTTTCAGTGTATTTTGTTTTCGATTGGTCGAGATGTGAGTATACCAGCCTTTTTTCTCAACGATCGTTGCAACGTCCTTAACCATATATCCATGTAAGTAACTGGCATGTTCTTTCCTTAACCGCATATGTTCCTGCACTGCCGGTTCTTTCCTGAACTGCAGACGATACAGTTTAGCTCCTATATCGGTTAATTTTAAAATATTAAAGGTGCGATAACCGGTATGAATACTTTGCAAATCGAAAATTCCCGCTTTAACAAGTGTAATTATTGAACGCCAAGCAGTATCCTTACTGATAAATCTCATATTTTCGTCAAAGGGTATGTTAGCCGCGATTTCCTTGGCTTCTTTTTCTTCGGAAATACCGTTAGATACAATAGTTTCAAAAACAAACTTTTCTTTTGCGCTTAATTTGCTGAAAAGATTGTTCAGTTCAATAGCCATTAATTCTGTTTTATTTTTATTTTCATTACTCATAATATTGCCTCCGTTTTTATTCGTTTGAGTTGTTGTTAAAAATATATTGATTATTGTTTTGAACCGTATCTTTTTTGGTGGTTCCGAAAACCGATTCGAACACGGAATCAACAATCTTACCGCAGTCTAAATTTTTAAGGTTGAGGTCGCCGCGATTTTCGTCCACAAATTGATAGCAGTTGTGGATCTCGCGATATATTGCTTGTTTTGCCAAGGTATAACAATCGCAAAGCTTCCGATATTTATCAGGAGTCCCGGCATACTCCCATTCTTTTTGCTCCATCTTGGGTATAAATTCTTCCAGAATCTCATAAACCTTTTCATCTATGCGGAAGGGTTCGGGCGGCATTTCTTGATTTTTTCGTATATGCTTTCGAATAGCGTTTATAATTGTTTGTTTTCTCTTCCTCTTTGGAATTTTCGCCAAGAATGCCAAAGCGTCTTTGTCTCGGATAATGAATTGGCAGCCTATCGGTTCTGCTTGTGTTGTGTACGAAAATCGGTGCAAAATCCGAGCCGTTTTGCCACGGCTTTCTGCACTTAAAATTTCGTTTACGGTTTGGTTGACCGTTCGAGGCGGCAACGCTTGCATCCAACAGATTATATCGGAAGCAGACTTATCAAATTCAATGTGTACGGCTTGTCTATCACTCATTTTTAGTTTTCCTTTCTATATAAAGTGTGTCTTTCATCAAAAGAAAGCTTCTTTTGTGCTCCTTAAGCATTTTCCGGTATTTTTCTTTGTCATCTAACAAAGCCTCGTATTTATCCCCGTCACGCTTAAACATTCTTCGGAATGCTGAATCAAAGGATTCTGATGGGAGCTTCCATTCTGCTTGCGTTACAAGATTTTTCTCGATACACCTTTTAATTACTCTTTTAATTGTGGGAGCAACAGCTCCCTTGGTGCAACCGAACTTCTTGCAAAACTTTTTTACCAGATCATCTGGCAGAGAAAATTTCGTGTGCAAAATTTGGCTGCTTGGTTCTATGCTAAAATTCATAGGGATAGTAGTAACACTATCTTCTAATGCCTCGGTCATAATCGTTACAACCGTTTTACTGCGCTCACCTTTTGGGAGTGAGGTAATAAATGCGATTAACTCGGGTTCCTTTTTTGTTAGTACAAAATGATGTTTAGTTGTCATAATTACATTCTTCTTTCTTTTAATTTTTCGTTGTCGTTGAGAGAACTTATTTGACCGCCACAAATAAATTTTTCAACACATAAAATCTGCTAGACCTTGTTTTTGCATTTCAAGAAAACATTAACTTTTGCCTAATTTAAGAATTTTTGATGGTAATTTCTTGATTTTGCGGTTAAAAAGATAAATTTTTTTAATTTTTTCGCAGTTTTATGCCGTAATAAGAAATTTCCTTTATAAAATTTCTATAGAAAATGTAAAAACTTTATATATGTTCAGTTCAAGAAAACATTAACGACCTGCACCCTTTCGGGCACAGGTCGATATTTTATGGGAATATTTTTTTAATGATTGTCGGTTGCAAATGATGATGATTTTCTCTTTCGGATGATTAGATGATACTCGTTTGCAAATGACCTTCATAGATTATTTTTAGATTAATGGGAGATTAATTATAGGGAAACTGTCGTTTTCTAATGAGGGGTTCACTTACGTTTCGAGAGAATAAATGACTGTCATTTCAGGTGATTCGATTTGCGATGATTTACATTTGGAGATTATAAAAAATGACTGTCCCTTTGTGATGCTCAGATTTCTCTCCCTCTTGTCAACCTCAAAATGCAAATAATTTCTTTGTCATCTAAAACTGAAAGTATGATGCTCTTAAAACTAAAAAAGAAGGTAAATGTGAAAAAGACAGAGCATCATTTTGCTCTCTCAAAATGTCTAAAATACAAAAACGAAAGGCGCAAAAAACTCTCGAACTCTAATCATATCGAACAGTAAATCATTTTTATAGTTTTTTATCTTTTGGTCATAGAAAAACGAAAATAAAAGCTTTTTAATGATTTTGAACGATAAAGTTAGATTTTTATAAACATTCCATCGGCTGAGCATTGTATAAGGTACGATTATTATTGTAAATCAAAAATTACCCTATAAGGGGGAGTGTATTTCTGCGAAATCATCTTTTTGGCATTACCCTTAATAAGTAGAGACATATTTAGTGCGGACGCTTCTTCATAAGACGGTATCACGCTTTACTGCGGATAATGGTAATGCTGTGGGGACATCCTTTACTCCGGATAAGTTTAATCGGGGTCACCTTTACTCCACTTAACAAATGGAACGGGTATCACCATATACTGCGAAAATGCTTTTCTATAGGGACATATTTTGCTACATATCTGTGTTTTTTATGGGGACATCACTTACTGCGGTGATGTTCTTTTTGTTTTTCAGCCGACTTTTCTCGGAAAGATTAGTTAATGTTTTCTTGAAAGTCGAAAAAAAGATTCCTCAAGTTTTATCCACAAATGTTTTCGGAAAAAACATCGAAGGAGGATAAAACTGTATGACAGATAATGTTCAAACGGTTCCTATCCACGAAAAGTTGGCGTTGACAATACGCGAAGCCGCCGAGTACAGCAATATTGGAATTAATAAAATTGATGAGATGCTTCGCAAACCTAACTGTCCGTTCGTGCTTTTTGTGGGTAAGAAGAAGTTGGTAAAACGTAAAGAGTTTGAAGAGTTTATCAGTTCAAGACTGACGATATAACTCAGCAATCAAAAAAATTATAAAAATAATGTTTAATCACTTGAGAAAAAGCACACTTTATGTTATACTTATTGTGTAGCGGTGTGCTCTTTTCTCAGTGGGAAAGGAGTACATATTGGGAAAGAATTTAAAAGGTAAGGAATGTGGTAAAGGCATTCGTCAAAGAAAGGATGGTTTATACAGCGCAAGATTTGTTGACAAATTAGGCAATCGTCACGAAAAATATTTCGCTACCATTCCCGAAGCTCGTAACTGGATTGAAGAAAGTAAGTATGCCGATAAGCATGAAGGCATTTTTGTTCCGACCGAAACCACGGTTGATGAATGGTTTGAATTTTGGATAGAAAATATCGTTGGAGATCTCGCACCGAACACCTTGCGAAACTATCGCGAACGGTACACCTTCAATATTCAGCCGGTCATCGGTAAAATGGCAATTGCTAACGTAAAGCCAATGCACTGCAAAAAGGTTTTACTGCAAATGGATGAAACCTATGCAGGCTCAACCATCCGACAAACCTATATTGCAATGGGTACGATGCTGAAAGCGGCACTGATGAACGATTTAATCATAAAGCACCCGATGAACGGTGTTCGATACACAAAACCCGTTCGGGCGAAGGACGATATAAAATTCCTAACTCGTGAAGAGCAACGGATTTTTCTCGAAGCCGCAAAGCGTTCTCATAATTATAATCAATACGCTTTGATTCTTGAGACGGGTTTGCGAACGGGCGAGCTGATAGGACTTACTTGGGATGCGATTGATTTTGAGAAGCGCACGCTTACCGTCAACAAAACTTTGGAGTACAGACACAAACAAGGATATTGGCGAGCAGGACCGCCCAAGACACCGCAAAGCTATCGCACCATACCTCTGACAGAACGCGCACACAACATTCTGAAAGAGATATGGGATAACCGTGAGTATAGGAAAAAGTCTCCCTTGCTTTCAGAAACACTTGAATACATAGATAGGCGAACAGGTGCCACCTCTCAGCTTGTGATGGGAGATCTTGTGTTTATCAATTGGCGTACGGGAGAACCGGCAAAGAACAGTTCCTACGACACACATCTTTATAAGCTTTGTGATGAGGCGGGAATCAAACGGTTTTGTATGCACGCTCTGCGCCATACCTACGCCACAAGAGCAATCGAGGCAGGTATGCAACCGAAGGTGCTGCAAAAGCTACTCGGCCATGCCAGTATCAAAACAACGATGGACCGTTATGTTCACGTTACAACTGAGTCTATGGACCAGGCTATAAAGCAATTTGAAAATAATCAGGTTTTAGATGAATCTTAATATAACTCCATGCGAAAATGGAGTAAAAATGGAGTAGAAATGGAGTAGTAGATATACGCCATACTCCGAAAACCCTGATAAATAAAGGATTTTAAAGGAGATATAGAGAAATATGAAACTAGGTATAGTTGGACTTCCCAACGTAGGTAAAAGTACACTTTTTAATGCAATTACAAATGCAGGCGCACAGTCTGCAAACTATGCTTTCTGCACAATCGAGCCAAACGTGGGCGTTGTTGCAGTGCCCGATTACAGAATTGACAAGCTTGCAGAAATGTATAATCCCGCAAAGATTACACCCGCAACCATCGAATTCGTTGACATTGCAGGTCTTGTAAAGGGTGCATCAAAGGGTGAGGGACTTGGAAATAAGTTCTTATCTCATATTCGCGAGGTTGACGCGATTATTCACGTTGTGCGTTGCTTCGATAACGATGATATTATTCACGTTGAGGGCAGTATTAATCCTCAAAGAGATATTGAAACAATCAACCTTGAGTTAATTCTCTCTGACATCGAGCTTCTCGACAGAAGAATTGACCGTAGCACAAAGGCTTTAAAGGGTGATAAATCACTTCAGAAAGAGGTTGATTTCTTAAACCGTCTTCGTGGAGAATTAGAAAACGGTATCAATGCCCGTGCTGTTGAAATGGACGACGAAGAGCGTGAAATTATGTCAACAGTTGCACTTCTTTCTTCTAAACCTGTTATTTATGCTTGTAATATGAGCGAAGAGGATTTCGCAAATAATATCCGCGACAATGCTCGTTACAACGCAGTTTGCGAATTGGCAAAGGCAGAGGGTGCGGAAACATTACCAATCTGTGCAGAGCTTGAAGCACAGATTGCCGAACTCGACAAAGAAGAAAAAGAAATGTTCCTCTCTGATTTAGGCATTGAGCAAGGCGGACTTGATTTGCTCATTCAGCGTTCATATAATCTTTTAGGACTTATCTCATATCTCACCGCAGGTCAGCCTGAAGTAAGGGCATGGACAATCAAAAAAGGTACAAAAGCACCACAGGCAGCGGGTAAAATCCACACAGACTTTGAACGCGGATTTATTCGCGCAGAGGTTATCCATTTTGATGACCTTATGGCAAACGGCACAATGCAATCAGCAAAGGAAAAAGGTCTCGTTCGTAGCGAAGGCAAGGAATATGTCATGAAAGACGGAGACATAGTTCTTTTCCGTTTTAATGTATAATAAATTCAAAATGCGAAATTCGCAATTCGAAATTGTTGCTTTTAAATTTAGCATTTCGAATTCAGCATTTCGCATTTAATTTGCGCTTGTAGCTCAGTTGGATAGAGCGTCAGACTCCGACTCTGAAGGTCGCTGGTTCGACTCCAGTCAAGTGCGCCAATAAAAAACTCCTACTCATTGAGTAGGAGTGATTTTTTTACCATTCTTTAATTACTTCAGGATTTTCAAAAATCTCGTCAAGCGTTTTAATAAAAGGCATAACATCGTTAAATGCACCTATTCTGTGGTCAAAGGTGAGCGTAATAGGAAGAATTTTCTTAACACCTAAATCAACTTCACCCTTGCTGTTACGGAATGCAAATTCCTTATCCTGCACCATGCCTGTACCCATCATAAATACCTGTGGGTAAAGTAAAGGCGCTTGTGTGCCTATGCCGTTAAGCCCTCTGTAAAGTGTTCCCCAGTTTGAGAAACATACAGTACCCTCATTAAGACGCTCTAATTCAAGTGCGTTTTCTTCTTTTTTTGGACGAGAGAACAAGCCTTTTATTGTTCCCATTTTACTTTTGCCAAAGAGTCCGCCAACACCCATTGCTATTGCGTTTGCTAATTTGCCGGTCATTGCAAAAGCAATTTCACGGTTAATTGCAATATCGGTTACCACATCGTCAATATTTGTAGTTTTCATACGGTGTACTGACTCCATAATATCTTCTTGCAATTCTTTAAGATTTTTTTCTTCAGCACTCAAAATTTTAACAGGGAATGTTTCACCACCATCAAGAACAACGGGCATTGCAATATCCATGTGTTTTTTGATGATTATTCGTCCAGTAGTTGAAAATGGTTTAAAATCAATATGTGCATTGAGTCTTGGTGCAGCCTTTAAGCCCTCAACCATTGCACGCATAATAATTGTGTTGAATGAAATAGGGTAGCCGCATTCGGCTTTTAATTCCTTATATGCATCCCAAAGCTTTGTAACATCAGCTTCATAAGCGTAAGCGGCAGTAGGCTGACTTGTAGCTTTTGAAAGGATATATCCGTTGCTTTTTTTCTTAATGTCGTTAAAGTATTCTACTTTGTCACCGTCCATAGGACGCTGAAGGGTTTTGTCAAGAAAGTTTTTAAGACTCATATTTATCACCTGTAATATGTTAAAATCAAAATAAGTATATCAAAATGAGCAAATTTAGTCAATGAAAAATATTTATTGACAAACTAATTTTACAGTGCTATAATACATTTCAAATCAGTTTCGCACTTTCAAGTGCTAAAGCAAATATTATTTACAAGAGATGATACAAAATGGCACCAAGAAAAGGTAATTTAATGAGCGTGCGTCACGACATTAAGGTCCTTGACGCAACAATCCGCGACGGCGGACTTTGCAATAATTTTGAGTTTTCAGACGAGTTCGTTCGCGAGCTTTATAAAACAAATATAAAATGCGGCGTTGACTATATGGAATTCGGCTACCGTGCAAGCCGTAATCTTTTTAATGAGGCAGATTTCGGTAAATGGAAGTTCTGTAAAGAAGAGGATATCCGCGCCATTGTCGGCGACAATGTTTCAGATATGAAAATTGCCGTTATGGTAGATGTGGGACGTTGTGATTATAAAACCGACTTCTTACCTAAAAAAGACAGCGTTATCGATATGGTGCGCGTGGCTTGTTATATTCATCAGATGCCTGCCGCCATTGAAATGATTAACTATTTCCACGATTTAGGCTACGAAACAACCTGCAATATTATGGCTATTTCACAGGCAAGCTTTTTCCAGATTGACGAGGCGCTTGCAATGCTTTGTGAATCAAAAGTTGACGTAATTTATCTTGTTGACAGCTACGGCTCACTTTACCCCGAAAATGCGGCAATTCTTGTTAAAAAATATCTTGAATATGCTGAGCCCGCAGGTAAAATTGTGGGCTTCCACGGTCATAATAACCAAAATCTCGCTTTCGCAAATACAATCGAAACATTGTCTTATGGTGCATCTTATGTTGATGCAACTGCAATGGCAATGGGGCGTGGTGCAGGCAACTGCGCAATGGAATTAATGCTCGGCTTCCTTAAAAATCCTAAATACAGTATTTATGCTCTTTTGCAATTCATTGAAAAGTATATGATTCCTCTTAAAGAGCAGGGTGTTGTTTGGGGATTTGATTTGCAGTATATGTTCACAGGTCAGCTTAACCGACATCCAAGAGAGGCAATGAACTTTACCGATAAAAAACGAAGCGATTATACTGAATTCTATAAAGAATTATTAGATAACTTCTAAAAATATATCCCCTACAATTTTTGAAAAATTGTAGGGGATATTTATATCTTATTAGACAAATTCAAAATTCTCTTTTCCTGCACCAAGCTCAAAATGATATTTTACAATTCCCAAATCGACCTTTGAGTAAAATCCACCGGTTTCTTCGGCTCTTACCTTGCCACCGTCAAGCAGGTGGAAACAGAATTTTTGCTGATTTGTGGCAGTTGGGGCAAGCATTGCCGCCTGAACACCATCCATAAACCAAGCGGGCATATCACCATAGAATTTGCAAAGGGAGTCAATGAACTTATTCTTATGAGGCTTGCCATGATTTTCGCCGTAGCCCACCGAAATTACGCAAACAAGCTTTTCCCCCTTGTCTACCTTATATTTTGCCTTGCGCTTGCTGAATGTAAGTGCCACCCAGCAGGTGTTAAGACCGAGCATCTGTGCTTTAAGTACAATTCTCTCACCGTAATATCCTGATTTTTCCTGCAAATCAGCACTCTTTTTACCGATAAGAGCAATGTAATTTTGCACACCTGAAAAGTGCCCGTAATGAGCAAGTCCGCCAGTGAAAGCGTTTGGCTCGTCAGTAATAAGCTGAATATTGAGCCCGCTTTCTTGGTTGCAAGCTTCGATTTCGGATTTTAATTCTGCGAGTACTTCACCCTCGATTTTCTTGTCAGTATATCTGCGCACCGAATGACGCAACTGCATAGCTTCCATTATATCCATAATGACACCTCAGAATAATTATTGTCTGCAAAGTATTTTACTATACTTTTCTAATAATTGCAAATATTTTCAAATAACTCTTGACTTTTTAAACACATTTTGTTATCATATTCAAGCCGCATATTAGGGGGTAGTGTGTCTATTCGCACTATAAGTGAGTTTTCCACCCTCGATAGCGAGTCTATAATTTAAGGTAGGTTAGAAAAATGTACGCAATCATTGTTACTGGCGGCAAGCAGTACAAGGTAGCTAACGGCGACGTTGTATTCGTAGAAAAGCTTGACGCAGAAGAGAATGCTGAAATCACTTTTGACAAGGTTCTCGCAGTTGGTTCTGATGCAGGTCTTACAGCAGGTGCTCCTTATGTTGAAGGCGCAACAGTTACAGGTAAGGTTCTCAAGAACGGTAAGGGCAAGAAAATCACAGTATTTACTTATAAGCCCAAGAAGAACGAGAAGCGCAAGAAGGGTCATCGTCAGCCTTACACAAAGGTTGAGATTACCGGTATCAACGCATAATGACAAAAGCAAAATTTCTGTTTTGCAAAGATGTAATTGTTTCGTTTGAGTTGAGCGGTCACAGTGGATTTGGTGAAGAGGGCACAGACATTGTGTGCAGTGCAGTTTCTTCAGCGGTTTATATGGCGGCAAACACAATTCTTGAAATAATGAAAATCGAGGCAAATGCAGAAGTTTCCGATGGGTATTTTAAATTCCAGATGAATTTAAACAGCGCCCAAAAAGCAAAAGTAATTACTGACGGTTTGTATTTACATTTAGGTGAATTACAAAGTCAGTATCCTAACAACTTGAAACTTGAAAGAGGTGTTTTTGATGCTTAAAATCAACATTCAGTTATTCGCTCATAAAAAAGGTATGGGTTCAACAAAGAACGGCCGTGACTCAGAGTCAAAGCGTCTTGGCGTTAAGAAGGCAGACGGACAGGCAGTTCTTGCAGGTAACATCATTGTTAAGCAGCGCGGAACTCACATTCATCCCGGCAACAATGTAGGTCGCGGTTCTGACGACTCACTCTTTGCTCTCATCGACGGTAAAGTTAAGTTTGAGAGAATGGGTAAGGACAGAAAAAAGGTTAGCGTTTACGCTATCGAGCAGTAATTTGTTGTATTTTCTGTTTAAAAAAGAAGGCGGATGCAAAAAATGGCATCCGCTTATTTTTTTCGAGGTGTTCTTATGAGAGAATTCAATAAAAGTCACAAATTAGATTGTGTTTGTTATGATATTCGCGGTCCTGTTATGGATGAGGCTGTGAAAATGGAAGCACAGGGTCAGCGAATTTTAAAGCTTAATATCGGCAACCCCGCACCATTCGGTTTCACAGCACCCGACGAGGTTATTCGCGATATGATGTATAATCTTCGCGAATGCGAGGGTTATTCTGACTCAAAGGGTATGTTTTCTGCACGAAAAGCCATAATGCAGTATTGTCAGCTTAAAGGTATCAAGGGTGTTGATATCAACGATATTTACATAGGCAATGGTGTCAGTGAATTGATTACTATGTCAATGCAGGGTTTACTTGATAACGGCGACGAAATTCTTGTGCCCGCACCCGATTATCCTTTGTGGACTGCCTCTGTCACATTGGCAGGCGGTAAGGCTGTGCATTATATGTGTGACGAGCAGAATGAGTGGAATCCCGACATTGACGATATTAAGAAGAAAATTACCCCGAATACAAAGGGTATTGTAATTATCAACCCCAACAACCCAACCGGTGCACTTTACAGCGACGAAATCTTAAAAGAAATCGTTGAAATTGCCCGTCAGAATGAGCTTATTCTTTTCGCTGACGAAATTTATGACCGTCTTGTAATGGACGGACTTACTCACACTGCATTGGCATCTTTAGCTCCCGATGTGCCCTGTATCAGTTTTAACGGGCTTTCAAAGTCCCATAGAATTGCAGGTTTCCGCGTGGGTTGGATGGTAATCAGCGGTGATAAAAAGAAAATAAAAGGCTACGTTGAGGGCTTAAATCTGCTTTCTTCAATGCGACTTTGCTCAAATGTGCCCGCACAAAGTATTGTGCAGACGGCGTTAGGCGGTGTGCAGAGTGTTGACGAATTACTTTTCCCCGGCGGAAGAATTTATGAGCAGAGAGAGTTTGTTTATAACGCTCTTTGTAATATTGACGGCATTTCTGTTGTGAAGCCTAAAGCAGCGTTTTACATATTCCCCAAATTTGATGCAAAGAAATTCAATTTGCACGACGATGAAAAAATGGTGCTCGATTTCTTGAAGCAGAAGAAAATTCTCATAATGCACGGTAAGGGCTTTAATTACCCAACACCCGACCACGCGAGAATTGTGTATCTTCCACGCCGCAGACTTCTAGGCGAAGCAATGGAAGCGCTTGCAGATTTTCTTAAAGATTACAGACAGTAAACAAAATAAAAGCCTCCCTTGTCAAAGGGAGGGGGACCGCTTGCGGTGGAGGGATTCCTCTACCGCATTTTTATTTAGTCATTTTCTTCTTTCAAATTTTCTAAA
>CALFTO010000076.1 GCA_937916195.1 uncultured Clostridia bacterium | reverse complement strand
TGGTGTTGTATAATACACAATGTATCCCAATGTAAAGGGAGGGATTTTTAATGAGTCAGGTAAAAGTTAAAGAAAATGAGTCCTTGGAAAGTGCTCTCAGAAGATTTAAGAGACAGACTTCTCGTGACGGCGTAATTCAGGAAGTACGCAAAAGAGAGCATTATGAAAAGCCTTCTGTTAAGAGAAAGAAGAAGTCTGAGGCTGCCCGTAAGCGTAAGTTTAAATAAGTTTTAACTTAGGCTTTTTTGGCGTTTGAAAAAGAGAGTGGGCAATCCCTGTTGGGAATGCCCGCTATTTTTTTAATTTAATTTTCAGGAGTTTACTATGAATTCTGCTATGCCGAGATACCGCTTTAAAAGCGTTCTTGATATAACAATTGAAGATTTACATAAAATGGGCGCAAAGGCAATCGCCCTTGATATTGACAATACAATATGCAACGACGGTAAAGAAAACTGCATTGAGGGGCTCGAAGAATGGCTTGCAAAGGTGCAAGATGCAGGGTTTAAGATTATGATAATCTCAAATGCCATTGGCAAACGCCCCCGCAAAGTTGCCGAAAAATTAGGTCTTGCTCACCTTTCTTTTGCACGCAAGCCCAAGGCTCACAAGCTTGTGCAGGGCGCAAAGCTTATGGGTGTTGAAATAAATGAGATGGCAATGGTTGGCGACCAGATTTTTGCTGACATTATGGCGGCAAACAGTTGCGGTGCAATCCCCGTTCTTGTTGATGCGTTACAGGGCGAAACTCGTTTTCCCATATTTTACGCAAACCGTCGTCGCAAAGAAAAACCAATTATTGAAGAATTTGAAAAATCACACGGGTATGGTGTTTATGATGAATAATTTACAAAAGCTTTTAAAAGAAAAGGGCAACGATTATGCCGCCCTTATTATATCACCCGAAAACAGAAAATATTTCACAGGATTTGACTCCTCTGACGGATTTTTGCTTGTTTCCCCCGCCCGCGCGGTATTTATTACCGACGGCAGATACATTGAAGCTGCTGAAAAGCAGATTACTGCCTGCGAGGTAAAGCTTCTTGGCAAAACTTATCCGCAGATTTCGGGTATTCTTGAAGAGATGGGTTGCAAGCATCTTCTTGTTGAAGCAACAAGAATGACAGTTTCAACATACAACGCACTTAAAGGTGTGCTTAAAAAAATCAGCATGGCAACTGACAATACGCTTGATACTATAATTAACTCAATCCGCGCAATCAAAACCGAAAACGAGGTTGAACAGATTATCAAGGCACAACGAATCGCCGAAGATGCGTTCAATCACATTCTCGACTTTATCAAGGTTGGCGTTACTGAAAAAGAAGTAGCACTTGAGCTTGATTTCTATATGTTGAGCCACGGCGGTGAGGCACTTTCATTTGAAACGATTGTTGTTAGCGGTGCAAACTCTTCTATGCCCCACGGTGTACCAAGCGACAAGAAAATTGAAAACGGCGATTTTGTAACTATGGATTTCGGCACGGTTGTTGGCGGTTATCACAGCGATATGACCCGCACAATTGCAGTGGGTTATGCAACTGACGAAATGAAAGAGGTTTATAACACCGTTCTCAACGCGCAAAACAACTGCCTTAAAAATCTTCACGCGGGTATTTCCTGCAAAGAGGGTGACGAGCTTACTCGCGGGGTTATCAGAAACGCAGGCTATGGCGAATATTTTACTCACTCCACAGGTCACGGTGTAGGCGTTGAAATACACGAATTTCCAAATCTTTCGCCAATTACTGACGGCGAATTGCACGCAGGTAATGTCGTAACTGTTGAGCCCGGAATTTATATGCCCGACAAATTCGGTGTAAGAATTGAAGATATGGCATATATCACACCCGACGGTTGCAGAAACCTGACAAACGCACCAAAAGAATTGATTATCTTATAATCATCGCGGTTATTACCGCACCAACCCCAGCCGATGCCACCATTTCAGCAAGGAAAAAGGCTCGGCTTTTGATTTTTTGCTTGCGGGTTTTGGGAACACCGGCAGAGTTTCGTATGCTTTTGAGCGCACTTCCCTTTAATTTACTCTCTTTTTCTGCACTGTATTCGGGTTTGACAAAAAACAGGGCTTTTTCAAAATATTCACAGCCCGTCTCGTGAATTTCAAGTACCTGACGGTTAACACCTTTAACCATTTTAATATCCTCACATAAAATTCATTTATTCATTGTTATTTTAGGGTTTTATGGTTAGTTTTATACTACCGTTTATATGCAGATTTATTAGTAAAATTTGTCAATATGGGATTTTTACCAAAAATTATTACAAACAAAAATATACTGATTGTATAATTGACTTTTCAACGAAATTGTTGAAAACTCTGTTGAAAATGTTTATAACTCCCGCTAAAATCATAGGATTTTAACTATTTTTTGCAGTTTTCGACAGTGTTTGAAAAAGATTGTTAAAATAATATCAAATACTAAATGTTATAAAGTCTTTACAATTTATACATTTTGGAACATTGTCTACTTTAAAATTATCTAAAATTTTTGTGCATTTTGTCGTTAGCATATTTTAATAGAAATTTATTAAAATTTTGGCTATTTTGCGAGGTGATTTGAAATGAAAAACACGTTCGAAATAACTTGTCCCGCCGTTTTTGATTTGGGACTTTGTCTTGATTGCGGTCAGGCATTCCGTTGGGCAGAAAAAGACGGAAAGTGGCACGGTGTAGCTTTCGGCAAAGTTCTCACCGTTCAACAAATCGAAAACAGACTTATTTTTGATTGCTCCGCCGAAGATTTTGAAAACATTTGGCGAAACTATTTTGATTTTGATTGCGATTATGAAAAAATTACCGCATCATATAACGATAAATATTTGCAAACTGCGGTCAGCGAATATTCGGGAATAAGAATTCTTCGCCAAGAGCCTTGGGAGGCACTTTGCTCGTTTATTATTTCACAAAACAACAATATCCCTCGAATTAAAGGCATTGTTGAGAGACTTTGCAATACATTTGGCGAAGGTGACGAGGGGCAAAAAAGCTTTCCGTCAGCCGAAAAATTAGCAGGTCTTACTGTTGAGGATTTAGCCCCCTTACGCGCAGGGTTTCGCGCAAAATATATAATTGACGCGGCACAAAAGGTTACAAGCGGCGAGGTGGATTTCAATAAAATTCACGAAAATCCAATTGAATTCGGCAGAGAAGAATTGCAAAAAATCAAGGGGGTCGGCGCAAAGGTTGCCGAATGCACCTTGCTTTACGGCTTTCATAAGCTTGAGGCCTTTCCCGTTGATGTGTGGGTAAAGCGAATTATGGCAGAAATGTACCCGCAAGGACTTCCCGAATGCACCAAAGGAACAGAGGGCATTGCTCAACAATATCTTTTCCATTGGCGCAGAATGCAAGACAAATAATATCTACGCACTTGACAGCATATCGGTTTTATGCTATTATATGTAGGTTGTAACAACCGCATATTAGGTTATATTCTGTCTTCGGGCAGATGAAAAAGGAACCCCATCGAGATTTCTCGGTGGGGTTTTGGGTTTTTATGAACGTTTTTCTCTTTATATATTAATTATATTTATTATTTATATTATTATTTATTGGTTTCAATTTTTAGAGTGGTCGATTCTGAATTTTAGAATGGTCGGCTATAAATTTTAGAGTGGTCGGCTTCACTTTTTAAAGTGGTTCCGCCTTATTTTTGACTGACTTTCCAAATCTTTAATGACATTTATTTCCTCGCTACTCCGCTGTTGCGTGCCGCATCTGCCACTGCTTTTGCAACGGTTGTGCCAACTCTCTCGTCAAAGGCTTTAGGCAAAATGTAATCTTCACTTAATTCCTCATCTGCCACCAACGAGGCGATTGCCCTTGCCGCCGCGATTTTCATTTCTTCGTTTATATCACTTGCCCTGCAATCAAGAGCACCGCGGAAAATACCGGGGAACGCAAGCACATTGTTAATCTGATTGGGATAGTCACTTCTGCCTGTTCCCACGACCTTAGCCCCTGCATTTTTCGCCTTATCGGGCATAATTTCGGGCACGGGATTTGCCATGGGGAACACAATCGCATTTTCAGCCATTGATTTCACCATTTCTTCGGTGACAACATTCGGCGCAGAAACGCCGACAAATATATCCGCACCCTTCATTGCGTCTGCAAGTGTGCCTTCAAGATTGTTTTTATTTGTGATTTCCGCCATTTTCGCCTGTGCTGAATTCATCCATTCTCTGCCGACAGAGAGTATTCCCTCTTTATCGCACATAATCACATTGCCCGCGCCCATCTTTATAATGAGCTTTGCAATTGCAATGCCTGCCGCACCTGCACCGCTGAACACAACTGTGCAATCCTCTATTTTTTTATTCACAAGGCGAAGTGCATTTGTCACCGCCGCACCAACTACAACGGCAGTGCCGTGCTGGTCATCGTGAAAAACGGGGATATCACACTTCTCTTTTAACTTTTTCTCGATTTCAAAGCATCGGGGAGCAGCAATATCTTCAAGATTAATCCCGCCAAAGCTACCCGCAAGAAGTGAAATACAGTTAACTATCTCATCAACATCTTTTGAACGCACGCAAAGTGGGATTGCATCAACTCCGCCGAATTCCTTGAAGAGTACACATTTACCCTCCATAACGGGCATACCTGCCTCAGCACCAATGTCACCCAAGCCAAGAACTGCCGTTCCGTCGGTGACAACGGCAACTGTATTCCAACGTCTTGTCAATTCAAAGGATTTATTAATATCCCTTTGAATTTCAAGGCAAGGCTCGGCTACACCGGGAGTGTAAGCAAGGGACAATGCCTCTTTATTGTTGGCCTTTGCCCTTGTTTTAATCTCAATTTTACCCTGCCATTCGTAATGGAGTTTTAAACTTTCTTTTGCGTAGTCCATAGTATTCGCCTCAGTATTAGAAATATATTTATGGCGGGAATAATATGAAACTATCCCGCCTATATTTGTGTGAAGTTTTTCATTTCATTCAAAATGAAGTTGTGATAAACCACAGTGAAGTTTTTGCTACACAAAAGTGAAGTTAAGTTTGCTTCTGCACCGCAAGGTGCAACTTCACTACAAAGTAACTTCACTGCTATATGCAACTTCACTTGCCCGACAGGGCAAACTTAATTATTAATGCTCTACCCAATCTCTTGAACGCTCAACTGCACGAAGCCAGCCACGATATCTCTTTTCGCGTTTAGCCATATCCATCTGTGGCTCAAAAATCTTATCAACCTGACGGATTTTCGCAATTTCATCAGTGCTTTCCCAAAAGCCTGTTGCAAGGCCTGCAAGATAAGCCGCACCGATTGCAGTTGTTTCAACCATTTTGGGTCGGTTAACATTTGTTCTAATCATATCCGACTGAATTTGCATCATAATGTCACTTACAGATGCACCACCGTCAACGCGAAGCTCTGAAAGTTCAATGTCAGAATCCTGCTTCATAGCCTCAAGCAAATCTGTCATCTGATATGCAATTGCCTCAAGCACGCTACGGCAGATGTGAGCCGCACTTGCACCGCGGGTAAGACCAACAATTGTACCTCTTGCGTACATATCCCAATAAGGTGCGCCAAGGCCTGTAAATGCAGGCACAAAATACACACCGTTTGAATTTGGAACGCTCTCTGCAAGCTCGTCACAACGGCGGGCAGACGGAATAAGCTGTAAATCGTCACGAAGCCATTTAATAACCGAGCCCGCATTGAATGCCGAGCCCTCAATTGCGTAAGTTACCTTGTCGCCAATTCCCCAAGCAACACCCGTAACAAGATTGTTGTCAGATTTTACTCGCTTGTCGCCTGTGTTCATAAGCAAGAAACAGCCTGTGCCGTATGTATTCTTTGCCTGACCGCTCTCAAAACAGCCCTGACCGAAAAGTGCTGCGGGCTGGTCACCTATTGCGCCCGAAATTGGCACACCCGCCAAATCTTCAATACCCATAACACTCTTACCAACTGTGCCGTAAATTTTGCTTGAAGGTACTGCCTCAGGAAGCATATTCATAGGAATACCGAGCTTTTCGCAAAGATATTCGTCCCAGCAAAGCTTATCAACATCAAAAAGCATTGTTCTTGATGCGTTTGAATAGTCAGTTATATGCACAGCACCACCTGTGAGATTCCAGATAAGCCATGTTTCAACCGTGCCGAAAAGAAGCTGACCTTTTTCGGCCAAATCCTTTGCCCCTTCAACATTTTCAAGAATCCACTTGATTTTTGTTGCCGAGAAATAAGCGTCAACCACAAGACCTGTGTGGTCCTTTATGTACTGTGTAAGCTCTGCGTCTGCCTTGATTTTTTCACACATATCGGCAGTTCTGCGACATTGCCACACAATTGCATTGTAAATGGGTTTGCCAGTGGACTTATCCCATACAATTGTGGTCTCACGCTGATTTGTGATACCAATTGCAGAAATGTCTTCAGCAGTTGCCTTGCTTTCTGCCATTACTTCCATAACGGACTGAAGCTGTGAAAACAGAATTTCCATAGGATTGTGCTCAACCCAGCCTGTGTGTGGATAAATTTGTGTGAACTCGTGCTGAGCCTTGAAACAAATATTACCCTTTTTGTCAAAAAGAATTGCGCGTGAGCTTGTTGTGCCTTGGTCAAGAGCAAGAACGTATTTTTTCATAGTATAACACCTCTTATATTAAATAGAAGATTTTTAACTAATTCCCTATTTTTAGTTAATTTTAATCTTTTTAGCTTCTTTTTCTGCCTTTTTATCGTCAATCAGATTATGAAGACCTTCCCAATGAAGCACTCTGCGTTTAAACCAAAGTGACGATGCGTGCTTATAGATAAACGACGGGCACGCTTTTTTAAGCGGTGCGTAATTTACCTTGTAGGCGTCAAGCAGTTTGTAATAGTCATTTGCCTTGTGTAAAAAGGTTGAAAATGTGGGATATCCCTTTTCTGCCCAAGCATTTTCAGCCATTGCGCCCAAGCGAGGGAACGTAAGAAACTCAAGTCTTTTCATATTCGGCACATATTCTGTCCACATCTGTGCTTCAATTCCCAAGGTTTCTTCGTCGTTTTCAGTCAGTGCGCCGTCATCCTCACAAACCATTTTAAGAGTATTCCAGCCATACGGGAAATCAAAATAATATGGGTAACAATTTGTATTTATAAGCTTTCTCCCACGCTTTAGTTCGTTTTTAACTAAATCCTTATCGTCGCCCATTCCGCAGACTGTCCACATTATATCGGGGCTTAAGCTTTCGGCGTTTTCAAGTTTATCATAATTCCACATTACAGAGGAATAGCCCTTTGCTTTAAGATATTCATTAACCTTTGTCATAAAGAACATCTGCAAATCATCTTCATCACGAAGCCCATTTTCTTTAATCACTTTTTGACAATGCGGGCAGTTCTTCCAACGCATTTTAACCGCCTCGTCACCGCCGATATGAATAATCTTATCAGGGAAAAGCTCAATCAACTCATCAAGCACATCATAAACAAATTTATATGTCGTTTCTTTGCCGGCACAAAGAATATCGTGCTTAACTCCCCAATGAGTTGCAACCTCTAAATCACGGTCAAGACAAGATAAATACGGATAACACGAGATTGCAGCAACACTGTGACCGGGGATATCATATTCGGGGATAACCTTTATTTTTCGTGCGTGACAATATGCGACAATTTCTTTTATATCCTCTTGTGTATAATATCCACCGTGAGCCTT
>CALFTO010000075.1 GCA_937916195.1 uncultured Clostridia bacterium | reverse complement strand
TATGCAAAAGGTCATTGATTTTCATAAAATCCCTCTTTCATAAATTTAATATTATAATTATAGCACAACACAATGTTGATTTCAATGATATTTTAACAAAAAATGAACAAAAACAAAGGTATGATTTATTTGTTTTTCGCTTCGCATTGCATTGGGCAGGTTGAGCAGTCGCCCATCATTATATCGTTTACGGTTTTACCTGCGGGAATCATAGGAAGAACTCGTTCATCCTTATCAATTGCACATTCAATCCATACAGGACCGTTTGCTTTGAGTGCTTCTGCGAAGGCATCTTTAAACTGTGCGATTGTTTCGGCATAATAACCCTTTGCGCCAAAGCCTTCTGCAAGCTTTACAAAGTTTGTTTTACGATGTGGGTCAGTTTCTGAAAAACGCTTACCATAGAAGCAACGCTGCCACTGACGAACCATACCTAAAACCTTGTTATTCATAATAACTGTAATAACGGGGAGATTATAACTTACTGCTGTGCAAGCTTCGTTAAGGTTCATATGGAATGAGCCGTCACCTGTGATGTGAACAACCTTTTTGTTTTCACCCAAAGCGGCTTTTGCACCGATTGCCGCACCGTAGCCGTAGCCCATTGTACCCAAGCCGCCACTTGTTAAGAAACCGCGGGGATTAATGTGGTGAACATACTGTGCCGCCCACATCTGATGTTGACCAACATCAGTTACAACAACGGTATCTTCACCTGCCATATCGCAGATTGCACCAATTAACTGATGGGGCAAAATCTGTGAATTGTCATCAATGGGTTTATAGTCAACTGCTTTATAATCTTCAAGAACTTTGAGCCATTCTGCTCTGTCTTTATTCACAATAAGTGGCAAAAGATTTTCAAGCACCTTTTTAACATCGCCGATTACATAATGGTCAACGGCGACATTCTTATTAATTTCGCTAAGGTCGATATCAATCTGAATAATTGTGGCTTTCTTTGCGAAATCGTTTGTATCAAGAGCAACACGGTCTGAAAAACGAGTACCAATTGCAACAAGAACATCTGCATCGTCAACGGCTTTATTTGTAACGTAACCACCGTGCATACCTAAAAGTCCAAGATTGAGTGGATTATTGTAGCCGATTACACCTGCCGCCATAAGAGTGTGGCAAGATGGTATATTGGCTTTTTCAACGAGCTCAAGTGCTAATTCTGACGCATTTGAAGAAACCACACCACCACCGAACATAACTACGGGCTTTTTAGCATTATTTATGATTTCGGCTACCTTTTTGAGTTCTTCAGCATTAATAACTGTATCGTCTTTAATAACTACCTTTTCTTTCGGCTCAAATTCGGTGACTGCCGCGGTAACGTCCTTTGTAATATCAATAAGTACAGGACCTTTTCTGCCTGTATTGGCAATGCGAAACGCGTCACGGATTGTATCTGCCAATTCGTCAACATTCTGCACCATAAAATTATGCTTTGTAATGGGCATTGTGATACCTGTGATATAAACCTCTTGAAAGGCATCGCGACCGATAAGACCTGAGCCGACATTACCTGTGATTACAACCATTGGAACGCTATCCATATAAGCAGTTGCAATACCTGTAACGAGGTTTGTAGCACCTGGGCCACTTGTGGCAATGCAGACGCCTGTTTTTCCGGTAGCTCTTGCATAACCGTCAGCCGCGTGTGAAGCACCCTGCTCGTGTGCAGACAAAATATGCTTAATCTTATCACTATATTTATAAAGGGCATCATAAATATTAAGGACTGCGCCGCCCGGATAACCGAAAACGGTGTCAACCCCCTGCTCAATTAAAACTTCAGTTAAAATTTCTGAACCGTTGAGTTTCATTTTTTCTCACTCCAAGTATTCGCTATTTGTTGCAACGCTTTAATGCGTGAAAATATTTAATATATATTCTATACTATTTATTAGAAAAAATCAATCTAAAATCAACAAAAAAAGCAACAGATTTAACACTCTGTTGCTTTTCTTATTTATGCAAATTTACGCATTATCGCTGTTTTCAGTAGCTTCTGTTGAATTTTCTGCAAATTCTTCAACTACTTCTTCAACTTCTTCTACTACTTCGATTTCTTCGGGTGTTACCTCTTCCTTTTCTTCGGGTAATTCGCCTTTTTCCATAAGAGAAACAAACTGCTCTTCGTTAACCTTTTCAAGCTTTACGAGAGTTTCAGCAAGAAGATGAAGCTTATCAATATGCTCTGAAAGAATTTTTTCTGTTCTTTCGTAAGCCTCATTTATAATCTTTTCAACCTCTTCGTCAATCATTGCAGCCACATTTTCAGAATAGTTTCTTGTATGGTTGTAGTTTTTGCCGAGGAATACCTCGTCATTATCAGAGCCGAAAGCGATTGGTCCGAGCTTTTCGCTCATACCATATTTTGTAATCATCTTACGGGCAATTTCAGAAGCACGCTGAATGTCATTTGACGCGCCCGTTGAAATGTCGTTGAAAATAAGCTTTTCTGCAACACGACCGCCAAGAAGTGACACGATATCGTCAAGCATACGGGATTTCATCATATGCATTTCGTCTTTTTCGGGAGTATAGAGGGTAAAACCGCCTGCCATTCCGCGAGGAACAATTGAAATGTGCGTTACGGGGTCTTTATTTTCAAGGTAGTATGAAGAAACAGCGTGGCCCGCCTCGTGATAAGCAGTGATTTTCTTATCTTTTTCAGTAATCTTGCGTGATTTCTTCTCACTGCCGATTACAACCTTCATTGTGGCTTCTTCAATTTCTTCCATTGTAATAGACAAAAGCTTTCTCTTTGCCGCAAGAAGTGCTGCTTCATTAAGAAGATTTTCAAGGTCTGCACCTGTAAAACCAA
>CALFTO010000074.1 GCA_937916195.1 uncultured Clostridia bacterium | reverse complement strand
CTGAAATTATCGAGAAAGCTAAGTAATTAAAGGAGGCAATCATTGTGATACAGCAGCAGACTTACCTCAAGGTTGCCGATAACACCGGTGCAAAAGAACTTATGTGCATCCGCGTTCTCGGTGGTTCAGGTAGAAGATATGCTAACATCGGCGATGTCATTGTAGCATCTGTTAAGAAAGCAGCCCCCGGCGGTATCGTTAAGAAGGGCGATGTTGTAAAGGCAGTCGTTGTTCGTTCAGTTAAAGGCGTTCGCAGAGATGACGGAACATATATCCGTTTCGATGAAAACGCAGCAGTTATTATTAAAGAAGACAAGAACCCCAAAGGTACTCGTATCTTTGGACCGGTTGCAAGAGAGCTTCGCGATAAGGATTATATGAAAATCCTTTCTCTTGCTCCCGAAGTACTTTAAGGAGGTGCCCTAAATGAATAAGGTTCACGTTAAAACTGGTGACGAAGTTATCGTTATCAACGGCAAAAACCGTGGCAAGAAGGGCAAAGTCCTTGAAGTTAGCCCTTCAGAAGGCAAGGTTATTGTTGAAGGCGTAAATATGGTATCAAAGCATGTTAAACCTCGCAAGATGGGTGAACAGGGCGGTATCATCAAGGCAGAAAGTGCTCTTTACGCTGATAAGGTTCAGCTCGTTTGCCCCAAGTGTGGTCAGGCTACAAGAGTAGGCCACGAGGGCAAGGGTAAAGAAAAAGTACGCGTTTGCAAAAAGTGCGGCGCAAAGTTTGAATAAGGAGGAACAATAAAATGGCAGCAAGACTTAAGGATATGTACAAAGCCGACGTTGTTCCTGCACTTCAGAAGAAGTTCAATTATAAGAGCGTTATGCAGATTCCTAAGATTGATAAGGTTATTATCAACGTAGGCTGCGGTGAAGCAAAGGACAACGCTAAGGTTGTTGACGCTATTATGAACGACCTCGGTCAGATTACCGGTCAGAAGCCCGTTAAGTGTGTAGCTAAGAAATCAGTTGCAAACTTCAAGCTTCGTGAAGGTATGACAATCGGTGTTAAAGTAACACTTCGCGGAGACAAGATGTATGAATTTATCGACAGATTCTTCAACCTTGCTCTTCCCCGTGTTCGTGACTTCAGAGGTATCAACCCCAACTCATTTGACGGCAGAGGTAACTACTCAATGGGCGTTAAAGAGCAGTTGATTTTCCCTGAAATCGATTACGACAAGATTGATAAGGTTCGCGGAATGGATATCTGTTTCGTAACTACAGCTAACACAGACGAAGAAGCTCGTGAGCTCTTAACTCTCATGGGCGCACCATTCGCTAAATAAGGAGGGGTAACAGTGGCAAAGACATCTATGAAGGTTAAGCAGGCAAGACCTGCAAAGTATTCAACAAGAGCTTACAACAGATGCAAAATCTGTGGCAGACCACACGCTTACCTCCGCAAGTACGGTGTATGCCGTATCTGCTTCAGAGAGTTAGCACACGCAGGTCAGATTCCCGGCGTTAAGAAATCAAGCTGGTAATTAGAGCAATCAAAATTTATAGGAGGTAACTCATTATGCAAATTACTGATTCAATCGGTGATATGCTCACCAGAATCCGCAATGCGAATTCTGCAAAGCATGATACAGTGAAAGTGCCTGCATCAAACATGAAGAAAGCGATTGCTCAAATTCTTGTTGATGAAGGTTACATCAAAGGATTTACAGTTGAGGAAGACGGCAAGCAGGGCGTTATCGAAATCGCTCTTAAGTACGGCCCCAACAAGTCAAGCGTAATCACAGGTCTCAGAAGAGTTTCTAAGCCCGGTTTACGTATTTACACAAACTGTGAAGATATGCCTAAGGTTATGAAAGGTCTTGGTATTGCAATCCTTTCAACATCTAAGGGTGTTATGACAGATAAAGAGGCTCGCAAGCAGAATGTAGGCGGCGAAGTTCTCGCATTTGTTTGGTAAGAGGAGGTACAGTAAATGTCACGTATAGGCAGACAGCCCGTTGCAATTCCTGCAGGGGTTGAAGTTAAAGTAGATGGCAGCACTGTTACCGTTAAAGGACCTAAAGGTACTCTTACAAAAACAGTGCACAGCAATATGAAGGTTGAGCTTGACGGCGCAACAGTAGTTGTTACTCGTCCCAACGACTCAAACCTCAACAAATCACTCCACGGTCTTACTCGTACACTCATCGCTAACATGGTTGAAGGCGTTGAGAAGGGCTATTCAAAAGAGCTCGAAGTTAACGGCGTTGGTTACCGTGCAGCAAAGCAGGGCAAGGACCTTGTTCTCAACATCGGTTTCTCACATCAGGTAATTATGCCTGAGCCCGAAGGAATCACAGTTGAAGTTCCCGGCCCCAACAAAATCGTTATTTCAGGTGCTGACAAGCAGAAGGTTGGTCAGTTCGCAGCAGAAGTTCGCGAAAAGAGACCTCCCGAGCCATATAAGGGCAAGGGCATCAAGTATGCTGATGAGCACATCCGTCGTAAAGAAGGTAAAGCCGGTAAGGGCAAATAATAGGAGGAGAGTTAAGCTATGGTTAACAGACCAGATACAAAGGCTGCAAGACTCAAGAGACACAAGAGAGTCCGCGCCAAGATTTCAGGCACTGCTGAGTGCCCCCGCCTTAATGTGTTCCGTTCTCTCCAGCACATCTATGCTCAGTTGATAGATGACGTTGCAGGTGTTACACTTGTAAGCGCATCAACAACAGAGAAGGACTTCACAAACTACGGCGGAAATAAGGAAGCTGCTAAAGAAGTTGGCAAGCTCCTTGCAGAACGTGCAAAAGAAAAGAACATCACTGATGTTGTATTTGACAGAGGCGGTTACGTTTACACAGGTAGAGTAGCTGCTCTCGCAGAAGGTGCCCGTGAGGGCGGCCTCAACTTCTAAGGAAAGGAGAAATTAATAATGGCTATTATTGACGCATCAACACTCGAACTTCAGGAAAGAGTAGTTGCTATCAACCGTGTTTCTAAAACAGTTAAGGGCGGCCGCATTATGAAATTCTCCGCTTTAGTTGTTGTAGGTGACGGTAACGGCATTGTAGGCTTCGGTCTTGGTAAATCAGGCGAAGTTCCGGATGCTATCCGTAAGGGTATTGAAGCTGCTAAGAAGAATCTTATCAAGGTTTCTCTTAAGGGCACAACAATTCCTCATGAAATCACAGGTAAATTTGGTGCAGGCGTAGTTCTTCTTAAACCCGCAGCACCCGGTACCGGTGTTATCGCTGGTGGCCCTGTTCGTGCTGTTGTTGAAACAGTAGGTATCAAGGACATCCGTTCAAAAGCACTTCGTTCAAATAACCCCTGTAATGTAGTTCGCGCTACAATCGACGGACTTTCAAAGCTCCGCAATGCAGAGGAAGTTGCTGCTATCCGCGGCAAGTCAGTTAAAGAGATTACAGAATAAGGAGGAGTGGAGAATATGGCAAACCTTCAGGTTAAACTCGTAAAGAGTCTTATCGGATGCAAAAAAGACCAAATCGCCACTGCTCACGCACTTGGTCTCCGCAAAATCGGGGATGTGGCTACTCAGCCCGAAAATCCTCAGACACAGGGTAAAATTAAGAAGATTTCACATCTTTTAGAGGTTACTAAGGCTTAAGGAGGTGCACTAAAATGAAATTGCACGAACTTTCACCGGCTGCAGGCTCAAAGAAGGACGTTAAGCGTATCGGTAGAGGCGCAGGTTCAGGTCAGGGTAAAACAGCAGGTAAGGGACACAAGGGTCAGAAGGCCCGTGCAGGCAGAGGTATGCAGGTTGGTTTCGAAGGCGGCCAGATGCCTTTGCAGAGAAGACTTCCCAAGCGCGGATTTAACAACATCTTCGCTAAGGAAATCGCAACTGTTAACGTTTCAGCACTCAACGCATTTGAGGATGGCGCAACAGTAACAATCGAGGCACTCGTTAACGCAGGCCTTGTAAAGAAAGCTCTTGATGGAGTTAAAGTATTAGGAAACGGCGAACTCAGCAAAAAGCTTACTGTTCAGGTTAACGCTTATTCTGATGCTGCAAAGCAGAAGATTGAGGCAGCAGGCGGAAAGGCTGAGGTGATTTAACCGTGCTCCGTACTTTTGGTAATGCGTGGAAAATCCCTGAGCTTCGTAAAAAGCTTCTTTTTACCGCGCTTATAATCTTAATTTACAGAATCGGTTCAGCACTCCCCGTACCCTTCGTTGATATCGCAATGAGAGGCGACGGACTTTTCGGTGCAGATGCAAACACATTCCTTACTTACCTTTCAATGATGACAGGTAACGCATTCAACTATGGTACATTGTTTGCACTTTCAATCACACCTTACATTAATGCATCAATCATCATTCAGCTCCTCACAGTAGCAATTACTCCTCTTCAGAGACTTGCTAAAGAGGGTGAAGAAGGCAGAAAGAAGATTAACATGATTACTCGCTATTCTGCAGTGGGCCTTGGTCTTTTACAGAGTATTGCTTACTACTTCTTCATTCGCTCACAGGATTACTTGGCTGGTGATTACAAAGGTGGCTGGGCAGTGTTCCAGGCAATCGTTATCATTCTCTGCTACACAGCAGGTACAGCGATTGTTATGTGGCTCGGCGAACAGATTAATGCAAAGGGTATCGGTAACGGTATTTCAGTTATCCTCTTTGCAGGTATCGTAGCTCGTATGCCTACAACAATCTACAACCTCTATCAGTACTTTGACAGAGGTGGCGCTTACTTCGCACTTGTTCCCGTAGCAGCAATTGCTCTTGTAGGTATGATTTTCTTCATCGTTTGGATGGATAACGCTGAAAGAAGAATTCCGATTCAGTACGCAAAACGCGTAGTGGGCCGTAAGATGTACGGCGGTCAGAGCACACATATGCCTATCAAGGTTAATATGTGCGGTGTTCTTCCCGTTATCTTCGCAAGCTCAATTCTTTCAATTCTTCCAACAATCGCTATGTTTGCTCCAGGTAAAGAGGGCGGCTTCTGGAATAAGCTCACAACAGAGTGGCTTGGTCAGACACATCCCTTCTATGGAACAATTTATTTCCTTCTGATTATCGCATTTGCATATTTCTATGCAGCAATTCAGTATAATGCAGTTGATATGGCAGAGAACCTTCGTAAGAACAGCGGTTCAATCCCCGGTATTCGTCCCGGCAAGCCCACATCAACATTTATTCAGAAGATTCTCAACAGAATGACACTCATCGGTGCTCTCCTTTTGAGTGTTGTAGCAATGTTCCCGATTATTTACTCACAGGTTGCAGGCCTTTTCACAGAAAATGGTATGAACCTTGCAGTTGGCGGTACATCAATTATCATTATGGTTGGTGTTGCTCTTGAAACTCAGAAGCAGCTCGAAAGCCAGATGATGATGCGTCACTACAAAGGCTTCCTTGATTAATCGGAGGTAAATGATATGAACTTAATCCTTCTCGGCGCTCCCGGCGCAGGAAAAGGCACACAGGCAGAGAAGATTTGTGAAAAATACAATATTCCCGCTGTGTCAACAGGTAATATCATCAGAGAAGCTCTTAAAAACGGCACTGATATGGGGCTTAAAGCTAAGTCCTATATCGACGCCGGCAAATTGGTTCCCGATGATGTTGTAATTGGTATTATTAAAGAGAGACTTGCAGAGGCTGATTGCCAGAACGGCTTCATTCTCGACGGTTTCCCAAGAACAATACCTCAGGCAGAGGCTCTCGACAATATGGGCATCGTAATCGACAAGGTTGTTGATATCGAAGTTCCCGATGAAAAGATTGCTGCTCGTCTTTCAGGCAGAAGAGTTTGCTTAAAGTGTGGCGCTACTTATCATCTTGAATACAAAAAGCCCGATGTTGACGGTATCTGTAACGTTTGCGGTGACGAGCTTGTTCAGCGTAAGGATGACAGCCCTGAAACAGTGCTTGACAGACTTAATGTTTATCACGAACAGACTGAGCCGCTTAAAGACTACTATGCAAAGACAGGTAAGCTTGTAATAGTAGAAGGACAGGAAGAGGTTGCTGATACAACTGCTCTTGTTTACAAAGCTTTGGAGGATTAACATGATAGTGCTTAGAACTGCAAGAGAAATTGAGATGATGCGTAAAGCTTGTCAGATTTCTGCAGAAGCATTACAAGTAGCAGGCGAGGCGGTCAAGCCCGGTATTACAACTTACGAGATTGACCGTATTGCTTATAACTATATTAAGAAGCAGGGCGCTGAGCCAAACTTCTTGAATTATAACGGTTTTCCTGCTACCGCATGTATTTCCATAAATGACGAGGTCATTCACGGCATTCCCTCGAAAAAGAGAGTGCTTAAAGAGGGCGATATCGTAAGTATCGACCTTGGGGCTAAAGTGAACGGCTATAACGGCGATAATGCTGCTACTTTCGCAGTCGGTAATATTACCGAAAATGCGAAGCGGCTGTGTGACACAACAAAAGAAAGTCTTTATAAGGCAATCGAACAGGCTGTCGCAGGCAACAGAATCGGCGATATAGGCTTTACGGTTCAGTCCTATTGTGAAGAAAGAGGCTTCTCGGTTGTCCGTGAATACACGGGCCACGGTATAGGAACTCACCTTCACGAAGACCCGTCCGTTCCGAATTACGGAACAGCGGGAAGAGGTCAAAGACTTCTCCCTGGAATGATAATTGCTATTGAACCTATGATTAATGAAGGCTCAAAAGCAGTAAAATGTTTGCCTGACGGTTGGACCGTCAAAACGCTTGACGGCAAACTGTCCGCCCACTTTGAACACACAGTTGCAATTACAAAGGGCGAGCCGATAATACTTACAAAACTTGTATGAGGTGACTTATGGAGTTTTGTGTAGGCGAGCTGGTCATTTGTACCGCAGGTCGAGAAAAAGACAGGCTTTTGTGTGTCAAAGACTTTGACGAAAAATATGTTTATCTGTGTGACGGTAAGGAGAGACCGCTTGACAATCCGAAGCGTAAAAATCCTAAACACGTTATAAAAACACAGAAAAATCTTTCCGTAAAAGAAATGAGTACGGACAGAGCATTGAGAAAAGCATTATCAAGAGAGGTTTAAACTTATGGCAAAACAAGATATGATTGAAGTTGAAGGCACTGTGGTTGAAGTTCTTCCCAATACAAACTTTATTGTGGAGCTTGAAAACGGTCACAAGGTGCACGCTCGAATTTCGGGCAAGCTTCGTATGAACTACATCAGAATTCTTCAGGGCGATAAGGTTACGGTTGAGCTTTCACCCTACGACCTTAACAACGGAAGAATCACATGGCGTTCAAAGTAAAATTTTGACAGCATTTTTTAGGAGGTAATTTATAATGAAAGTCAGACCTTCTGTCAAGAAAATTTGCGAAAAGTGCAAAGTAATTAAGCGCAAGGGTAAAGTAATGGTTATCTGTGAAAACCCCAAGCACAAGCAGCGTCAGGGCTAAGATAAATCGCAGTGAGCTGCAACTGCAGAGCAGCTTGAATTTATCTTGAGCGCTTTCGCTCAATCGTTTCTAAAGTACTAAGAAACGATGCAAGTTAAAAACCATAAAAGGCTAAAACAGCCGCATTTTTGAAAATGGAGGTGCAACTGTAAATGGCTCGTATTTCAGGTGTTGACTTACCAAGAGAAAAGAGAGTAGAAATCGGTCTCACTTATATCTATGGTATAGGCAGAAAAACAGCCAGCGACATTGTTGCTGCAACAGGTATTAATCCCGACACTCGTGTTAAGGATTTGACCGAAGAAGACGTTTCAAAGCTTCGTGAGTACATCGAACACAACGTAACAGTTGAAGGTGACCTCAGAAGAGAAACAGCATTTGATATTAAAAGACTTGTTGAAATTGGTTGCTACAGAGGTGTTCGTCACCGCAAGGGTCTTCCCGTAAGAGGTCAGCGTTCAAAGACAAACGCTCGTACACGTAAGGGACCCAAGAAGACAATCGCTAACAAGAAGAAGTAAGAAGGAGGGACTAAATAATGGCAAAGCAGGTTAAAAAAGGCGCTGTAACACGCAGACGTCGTGAAAAGAAAAACATTGAAAAAGGCGCAGTTCATATTCAGTCCACCTTCAACAATACAATTGTTACAATCACTGATGTTCAGGGTAACGCTGTATCATGGGCAAGCGCAGGCGAGATGGGCTTCAGAGGCTCAAGAAAATCTACTCCCTTCGCAGCACAGACAGCAGCTGAAACAGCAGCAAAGGTTGCGATTGATTACGGCATGAAAACCGTAGAAGTATACGTTAAGGGCCCCGGTTCAGGACGTGAAGCTGCAATCCGTGCATTGCAGACAGTAGGACTTGAAGTTACAATGATTAAAGACGTAACTCCTATTCCTCACAACGGCTGCCGTCCACCCAAGAGAAGACGTGTATAACAGAATTTGGAGGTACTAAATTATGGCAAGATATACCGGTGCGGTTTGTAAGCTCTGCCGCCGTGAAGGAAAGAAGCTTTTCCTCAAGGGCGACCGTTGCTATACTGGTAAATGTGCTATCGAGCGTCGTTCATACGCTCCCGGTCAGCACGGCCAGAACCGTAAAAAGATTTCTGAATACGGCTTGCAGCTTCGCGCAAAGCAGACTGCTAAGAGATACTACGGTATTCAGGAAGGTCAGTTCTACAAGTATTTCTTGATGGCTAACAAGCGTCAGGGAATTGTCGGTGAAAACCTTTTGAAGATTTGTGAAAGCCGTCTTGATAACGTTGTTTATCTTCTTGGATGGGCTTCATCTCGTGCAGAAGCAAGACAGCTTGTTATTCACGCACATTTCCGTGTAAACGGCAAGAAGGTTGATGTTCCTTCATACCTTCTTAAAGCAGGCGATGTAGTATCAGTTAAAGACGGAAGTAAAGACAGCGTTAAAATCAAGGCAGTTCTTGAAGCAAACGCATCTCGTCCTGTTCCCACATGGCTTGACAAGAATGCAGAAGAGCTTTCAGCTAAGGTTGTAAGATTCCCCGAGAGAGAGGAAATCGCTGTTCCTGTTGAAGAGCATCTTATCGTCGAGCTTTATTCTAAATAATAGGCTTGAATTTATAATAACACTAGCGGAAATTTATTCTGTACTCAGTTAGGAGGGTTCTGAATGATAGGAATTGAGAAGCCCAGCATTGAAGCACTTGATTTAACCGCTGACGGAACTTATGGCAAATTCGTAGTTGAACCTCTTGAGAGAGGCTACGGTACAACACTTGGCAACAGCCTTCGTCGTGTACTTTTGTCATCACTTCCCGGATATGCAATTACTTCGGTAAAAATTGACGGTGTTCTTCATGAATTCTCAACCATTGACGGTGTGAAAGAGGATGTAACAGAAATCGTTTTGAATCTCAAAGGCGTAATTCTTAAGATTCACGGCGACGGTCCAAAAACAATTTATATCGACGCAAGCGGCAAGTGCCAGGTTACAGCAGGTGACATTAAGGCTGATTCAGACGTTGAAATTCTTAATCCTGAGCATTTAATCGCTACTCTTGAAGAGGGCGGAGCTCTTAAAATGGAGCTTACCTGTGACAAGGGCAGAGGTTATGTTTCAGCTGAAAGAAACAAACAGCTTATGCAGCCCGTTATCGGCGTAATCGCGATAGATTCAATTTATACACCTGTATTAAAGGTGAATTATACAGTTGAAAATACCCGTGTAGGTCAGATTACTGACTATGATAAGCTTTCACTTGAAGCTTGGACAGACGGTACAATTTCAGCGCAGGATGCCGTTTCTCTCGGCGCAAAAATCCTTACAGACCATCTCAATCTCTTTGTTGACCTCTCTGATGAGGCAAGAGAAACAGAGACAATGATTGTCAAGAATGACGACTCAAAGGGTAAGCTTCTTGAAATGACAATTGAAGAGCTTGACCTTTCAGTTCGTTCCTTCAACTGCCTCAAGCGTGCAGGCATCAATACAGTTGAAGACTTGATTAACAGGTCAGAAGAAGATATGATGAGAGTTAGAAACCTTGGTAGAAAGTCTCTTGAAGAGGTTGTAGCAAAGCTCGACTCATTGAACTTCACATTGCGTAAGGACGACGAATAATAAAGGAGTGATTTTGAATGCCAGGAACAAGAAAACTCGGCAGAACAAGCGATCACCGCAAGGCTATGCTCAGAGGTATGGTAACATATCTTATAGAGAACGGTCAGATTGAAACAACAGTAACCAGAGCCAAAGAAGTTAGAGCTATGGCTGAAAAAATGATTACTATCGGTAAAGATAACAGTCTTCACTCAAAGAGACAGGTTTACTCTTACATCACAAAAGAGTCTGTTGCTAAGAAGTTGATTGACGAAGTAGCTCCCAAGTTCGCAGAAAAGAACGGTGGCTACACAAGAATTATCAAAACCGGCCCAAGAAGAGGCGATGCTGCTGAAATGTGCATCATCGAACTTATCAACGACTAATGCGGTAAGGCTTTAATAAACCATAAAAGAAACCCCTCGGGAATTCCCGAGGGGTTTCTTTTATAGTGCAGAGGGATAAATGCAGAGTACAGAATGGTGAAAATTAAAAGAGACTGTCCTTTTTTACTTTTTAACTGTTTTAACTATGTATGAGACAAATGACCATACTATCAAGCCAAAGCCTAGATAAATCAGCGAACTGCCATTTGCGATTATGCTTGCGGCGATAATCAGCGCTCCTGCAATAATCAAGGCGGCTTCAAACAAATATTTCACAAATAGTACTCCTTTCTATTTTATAAATTTCCCCATTACCATAACATTCTTAATGTTGATATTATCGTCAAAGAGGAGGATATCTGCATCATAACCCTCTTTTATGTAGCCTTTTTGGTTGTCAATGCCGATTACCTTTGCAGGTGTGGCAGATGCCATTTTAACTGCGTCATAGATTGGTGCACCAACCTCTTTGTACATATTTCGTACAAGCATATCGGTTGTTGCCGCACTGCCCGCAAGACAACTGCGGTCGGCAAGCTTCATTACATTGTCTTCATAAACTACTTCAACGCCGTTTTCCTGCATACAAATCTCGCCGTCTTTAAGGTCAGAGGCAGAGAATTCAAGTCCATCAGTGATTAAGTACATTCCGTCAGCACCCTTGCATTTGTATATGAGCTTGAGCACGCCAAGGGGAAGATGTCTTAAATCCGCAATAACCTGAGTTGTGCAACGGTCGTCAACGAGAGCTGCCTCAACTGCACCTGCCACACGGAAAATTCCGCGCTTAAAACAGCTTGTAGATGCGTTGTAAAGGTGGGTGAAATCAGAAAATCCGTGGTCAAAGCTTTCGATTGTGGTGTCATAGTCTGCCTTTGTGTGAGCAACCGAGGCCACAATGCCCTTTTCTTTAAGCTTTTCGCCTAACGGGAATGCGCCGTCAATTTCGGGCGCAACACCCATAATTTTCACCTTGTCCCAACATTCAAGTAGGGGAGTGGGGTCGTCTTTTAATGGTGAGAGAATATTATCAATACTCTGTGCACCACGATTTTCGGGGTTAAGGTATGGTCCCTCAAAGTGAACGCCTAAAATATTTGAGTCAGTCGAGGTTTCGCTGGCTTTTTTTATGTGTTCAGTAACCTCTAATAACTGTTCAACGGGAGCGGCAAGTGTTGTAGGCAGAATTGAGGTTGTGCCGTGGAGTGCGTGTGCCTTTGCCATTGCCTTGATTTTGTCGGCATCACAGCACATACAGGAAATCCCGCCACCGCCGTGCACGTGCAAATCAATAAAGCCTGCCGAGAGGTAAAGTCCCTCACAATCTATGATTTCAGCGTCGTTTTCTTCAATATTCTCGGCAATTTTTACGATTTTGTCGCCGTCAACGAGTACTGAAAGCTTTTTCGTTTCGTTTTCGAGTATTACCTCTGCATTTTTGAAAAGTATCATTATTTCAACCTCATTCCTATGCAAATTATACCTTTTTCGGTTATGTCGATTACTCCGTATTCATTATTATATATGGCACCGGGGCAGAAAGCGTGAATTTCTTTATAGTAATCAGATTGCTGACGGTGAGTGTGACCGTAAAGTGCAATTTTGCAGTTGTTTTCCATTGCATTGTTGAGAACTCCGCCCAAGGTGCTTTTAACGTATTCATAATGCCCGTGGGTGATATAAATTTTTATTCCGTCAGCGTCAATTACTTGATTTTTAGGGTATTCGCAATGAAAATCATTGTTGCCCTTGACAGCATAAACTCTTTTGTTGCCGATAAAACTTTTGCAGTATTCAAAATCAGTGTAACCGTCACCTAAAAATATTATTACCTCGGCGCTCGGTTGAGCTTCAATTGCTCTTTGCATTGTCTTTGCTTGACCGTGAGAGTCAGAGAGAACAAGAATTCGCAAGAATATCACACCACGCTTTCGCATATTATGATATATAATTATATCTTATTTCGGTGGTGTTTTCAATGAGTAACAGCAATTTTGATGAAATAATAAACGGGGTAAAGGGGCAAAACTCAAAAAAAGGCGCAGAGGATTATTTAATGAAGCAGTTAAATCCTAATCAGAGCAAGCGTCTGCAAGAGGTTTTAAGTGACCGCAACGCTCTGGAACAGTTACTTTCAACCCCGCAGGCACAAGAATTATTAAAGAAGTTTACGGAGGGTAAAAATGGCTGATTTACAGGAGCTTTTGTCATCTATCAGCGATGAAGATATGGCAAAAATAAAAAGCGTTGCAGATTCAATTATGAACGGCAACGGACAATCGAACACAAATACACAACAAAATAATAATTCAAATAACAATTCCTCGCAGAGTGGATTTTCTCTGCCCTTTGATATGGGCACAATGGGTAAAATGATGTCACTTATGGGGCAAATGAATAAAGAGGACCACCGCACAAGGCTTATTTGCGATTTAAAACCCCTTTTAAGCGAAGAACGCAGGCAAAAAGCCGACGAGGCGATAAAATTTTTACAGCTTATGGAGATGTTGCCTCTGCTGAAAGGACTGTTCGGCAATGAATAACTATTCTTATTCAGAAATTCAGAATATGCAGAAAAAGGCAATGGAGCGAGTTCGCGAAATGCAGAAGAATTCCGAGGCGGTGCTTGAAACTGCAAGGCAGGATTTAAGCGAAAAGACTGTTGAGCCGAAAAAAGAAACTCCCCCAAAAGAGCCACAAATTAAGCCTAAAATCACAAATCTGCCACCTAATTTTCCCGATTTTAAAGAGTATTTCAATATGCAAAGTGAGCCCGAAGTGACACCGCCCGAAAAAGAAAAACCGCAAACTCCACCGCAACCACAATATTCCCAAGGAAATATTATGGATTTAATCTCATCAGAGCCAGACCGTGCTTTGTTGTTAGGCTTATTGCTTTTACTTAAAAGCGAGGGCGCAGACGAAACACTTATGATGGCATTGATGTATATAATGGCATGAAAAAAAGGCGAGAAATTCTCGCCTTTATTTCTTTTCGTTTATAAACACTCTGAATAGTGGCAGACACGATGAAAAGAACTTTTTATATGCCTCACAATAGTCACGGTCGGCACGGGTACGCTTGCAACCGCCTGCACGGCAAACTGGATAGAACTTACACTTTTTACATTTTTCGGGCACTGCAAGGCTTTCACGTAAGAACTCAATCGCCTTTTCACAATGGGCAAGAGTGTCAAAATTCTCATTTTCATCATTGATATTGCCAAGCAACCATTCGTCTGTGCAGTAAAAGTCACAGGGGTAAATATTGCCGTTACCCTCGGCAACAAACTGGTGCATACAATGTCCGCACATTCCGCATTGCTCGGTTTGGTTACCGAGATAAAGGTGCATAAGATTGTCAAAATATCGCACACTTGTGTATTGACCTCTTACATAGTCTTTAACATAGAGATTAAAGCACTTTATAAGATAATTTGCGTATTGCTCATTTGTCATATAAAGCTCGCTCTCGCTCTTGTCATCAAAGGGGCGTAGGCAAGGAATAAATTGTAAATACTTGAAGCCTTTGCTTCTGAAATATCTGTAAATTTCTTCGATATTGTCGGCACAATGCCCCGTAAGAACGGTTAGAATATTGAATTCAACCTTATGTCGTTTCAGCTTTTCAGCGGTGTTTGTAATCTTATAAAATGTATTTTCTCGCTTTTCGTCAACGCGAAATTTATTGTGTTCAAAGCTTCCGTCAAGACTTAAGCCCACAAGAAAATTATTGTGGTGGAAGAATTCGCACCACTCGTCCGTTACAAGCGTTCCGTTGGTTTGAATGGTGAAATAAATCTGACTATGGAGCTTGTTTTCTGCCTTTACTTTATCGACAAAATGTTTGTAGTAATCAAGACCCGCAATCAGCGGTTCACCGCCCTGAAAGGCAAACGCCACACTCTCGCCGTTTGCAAAGGCGAGGGCTTTTTTTATTAAATTGTCAGCGGTTTCGTTTGTCATAATGCCGAAAGACGATACTTCGCGAAGCTCTGTAACATTGTGGTAAAAGCAATATTTACAACGCATATTACAAAGGCTTGACGCAGGCTTAATCATTATTGAAAGGGGAGGCATATAGTTTCACTCCGTGAAAAGCGATATAAATCCTTATGTGAAATGCAAAACGCAAAGTGCAAAGTGAAAAATGTCGGAACTGCGTTGCAATTGTAGGGGCGATTCACGTGTCAAGAGTATGATTGTATACAGTAGTGTAAGATGATTGTATACAGTTTAGATT
>CALFTO010000073.1 GCA_937916195.1 uncultured Clostridia bacterium | reverse complement strand
GCACAGGCTTTAGGTGTTGAGGGTGCAAGAATTGCGAAAACTCTTTCATTTATGGTTGGCGAACAGCCGATTCTTATACTTATGGCAGGGGATGTTAAAGTTGACAACTCAAAGTATAAGGGCTTTTTCCATACAAAAGCAAAAATGATGTCACCTGACCAATTAGAAGAATATATAGGACATCAGATTGGTGGAGTTTGCCCATTCGGTATTAAAGACGGTGTGGAAGTTTATCTCGACAACTCTTTAAAACGCTTTGAAACAGTTTTTCCCGCAGTTGGTGGCTCGAACAGTGCTATTGAACTGACAATCCCCGAACTCGAAAAATACTCAAACTACAAAGAATGGGTAGATGTATCAAAACCCATTGAATAAAAATAACCTCTCAAGACTTTCTTGGGAGGTTATTGCTTTGTGTTTCGACAAATTAGGGTTTGTCGTGATAAACGCAAAGTGCAAAACGCAAAATGCAATCGCGTAGGGACAGAACTCCTGTTCTGTCCGCAATAAGCAAGCACCCACAACGGACAGACGGGGACGTCTGTCCCTACGCACGCATTAAAAACAATTCGCCAAATTCAATTTTGTTTTGTTGAATGTCAATCGCTACATAATATCTATATTGTCAAAAAAACACCTATATATTTGTTGAATTGTCGCATTTACACCGCAATCAAAAAAGTCTATAATTATACTTGTATAATAATAACTTGTTATCGGGAGTGAAAAAATTGTACGGACTTATAGAACATACCGATGAAATCAACCGACTTTTAGCCCGCTACGGTGTTAAATTCGGCATTTACAAAAACAATGTATTCAACGAGCGTCTTTTTCCCTTTGATGCAGTACCCCGTATCATTTCAAAGGATGAATTCGACTATCTTGAAAGAGGACTTAAACAGCGTGTAAAAGCACTTAATATCTTTTTAAAGGATATCTATACCAAAAAGCAGATTATCAAGGATAAGATTATTCCCGAAGAATTTGTCTACGGTGCGGCAGGATATATGATGGAGTGCGAGGGCGCAGTTCCGCCAAAAAGTGTGTTTAATCATATTTCGGGTATAGATTTGGTGCAGGGTAACGATATGCGTTGGTATGTGCTTGAGGATAATCTTCGCGTGCCGTCGGGTGCGTCTTATCCTATGATTGCCCGCGAGCTTTGTAGAAGAGCAAGCCCTGATACTTTCCGCGCAAATACAGTTGTTGATAATCGTAATTACGGTGATTTGCTTCGTAATGCACTTGACTATGTAAATACAGGCGGAATAAACGTTGTTCTTACTCCCGGTCGATTTAACTCCGCATTCTTTGAACATTCATACTTGGCTGAAAAAACAGGCTCGGTTTTCGCAATGCCCCAAGATTTGTTTGTAGAGGGTAATGTGCTTTATTATAATGAATATTCGGGCAAGCGTCAGCGCGTTGGTGCGGTTTACCGCAGAATTAACGACGATTTTATGGACCCAATGACCTTCCGTGCAGATTCACTTCTCGGTGTTCCGCACATTATGGATGCCTACCGCGCGGGTAATGTGGCTCTTGTAAATGCTCCCGGTAACAGCGTTGCAGACGATAAGGGTATTTACTACTATGTACCCGCTATGATTAAATATTATTTAGGCGAAGAGCCGATACTTTCAAACGCACCAACATATTTGCCATTCTACCCCGAAGATATGAAATATGTTCTTGATAATATTCAAAAGCTTGTTATCAAGGATGTTGCTGAGTCGGGTGGCTACGGTGTTGTATTCGGCAGTGAATTATCTCTTGAAAGAGTGTATGAATTAAAGAAATTAATTCAAAAAGAGCCTCGTCGCTTTATTGCACAAGAGGTTATTAAGTTCAACGATTTGAAAGTGGTTGAAAACGGCGCTTGGACAGAGCGTAAAGCAGATTTGCGTGCATTTGTGCTTATGGGCGAAGAGCCTGTTGTCTGGAAAAGCGGTTTGACAAGATTTTCAAAGGATGCAAATTCCTTTGTGGTAAATTCTTCGCAGGGAGGAGGCTTTAAAGACACATGGGTGTTATCTCGATAAAATCAAGTGACAATCTTTTTTGGCTCGGTCGATATGTTGAGCGAGTTTTCACAACTCTTAAAGCCTTTACTGAGTGTTATGATATTATGATTGATATCAATGACGAAGAATATATAAATTTCTGTCGCAGACTTGGAATTGCCAATAATTATTCTTGTCGTCAGGAATTTATTAGCTCATTTTTGTTTGATGCAAATGACCCCGCGTCAATTTATTCAAGTCTTCTTCACGCTTATGACAACGCGGTAGAAATGCGAAATGTTATTTCTTCTGACACTCTTTCATATCTTCAGCTTGCAGTTGATATTATGGAAAAGAGCAGTAGCAGTAATGCGCCTTTACTCAAGGTTCAAGAAGTAACCGACTGGATTTTTGCATTTTGGGGTAGTGCCGACGATAATATTGAAGCAGAGGCTTCACGAAATATTTTGAAATTCGGAAGAAGTATTGAAAGATTAGACCTTTACACAAGACTTGATTATCCTGTTGAGCTTCTTCGTAAAGAGTTTTCAATAATGCTCAACAGACTTTATAAGGTGGGAATTGACTTTAATTCTCATTCAATTGAAAGGCTTACCCGTATGATTCTCGAAGAAGATGATTATAAGCCTTACAAATTTTCAATTCAGAACGAATTGGCACAGCTTTTTGTGACGGGAGTGATGTAAAATGGCAGTTTTAGATTTTTCTTATAATATGTCAATCAAATTTTCTCTGCCCGTAATTAAGCATTGCTACACACTTCGTTGTATTCCGTTAGAGTGCGAAAATCAGCACATTGAAGACATTAAGGTGACGGTTTTCCCCGAAAATCAATTGACATATTCTCACGACGGATTTGGCAATATTCTCGTTACTGACCGAATTGTTACAATGCACAACGAATTTACGGTTGATGTTTCGGGCACAGTAACAACGGGGGCACACATCACACCTGAAAATGACCTTAATCCCGTTTATAAATATCCCACCAATTACACAAAATGCGGTGCAGAGCTCAATAAAATGTTTGACCGTATTCAAATCGGTATTTCTGACGATGCGGTTGACACAGCACTCAAATTTACAAGAGCAATTCGTGCAAATATTGTGTATAAAACAGGCTCGACAAGTGTTGTGACAACGGCAGAAGAAGCACTTTTAAATGGCGCAGGTGTGTGTCAGGACTATTCTCATATTCTGCTCGCCCTTTTACGTAAAGCGGGAATTCCCGCCCGATATGTTGTGGGTATGATGGTGGGCGAGGGTGAAACTCACGCTTGGGTTGAGGTTTATCACGAGGGCTGTTGGCACGGTGTTGACCCCACGAATAACAGACTTGCCGACGAAAATTATATAATTATCAGCCGTGGTCGCGATTTTGCCGATTGCGGAATTAACCGCGGACTTTTAACAGGTGGCGGTTTTCAAACACAGACAGTCGGCTTAAAGGTAACAAAAAGATAGGAAGTAGTTTATGGATATAGGATTATCCTCTGCCTGCTTTTACCCGCTTGAAACGGAAAAAGCTGTTGTAAGAGCATGTGAAACAGGCGCGAAAACAATTGAAGTTTTTATGAATGCTCATTCTGAATTTGAGCCGGATTTTGTGCGTAATATGGCAGAAATTTGCAAATCTTACGGTGTGCGTGTGCCGTCAGTTCATACAATGGGCTCGTTTACGGAATCCTTTCATCTTTTCAGCTCATATAAACGCAGATTTTATGAATCAAAGGATACCGCGTTCAAACGGCATTTTGATGTTATGCACACCTTGGGCGCAGAATTCCTTGTTATGCACGGCTCAAAAATCCCCGGAAGCATCAGTGATGAAGAATATTTTGACCGATTTGGTGAATTAACCCTTATGGGCAAAGCCGAGGGACTTAAAGTTTGTCAGGAAAATGTGGTGCATTACCGCAGTGAAAGCCCCGATTTTCTCTTGCGTATGGGTGAATATATCGGTGAAGATTTCAATATGGTTTTCGATATAAAACAAGCAGTCAGAACGGGGCTTGACCCTTATGATTTCGCCGAAAAGCTTCAAAAATATATCCGTCACATTCACATAAGCGACCACAATGAGCAATCCGATTGCTTTGTGCCTTGCAAAAACGGTAATTTCGATTTTAAAAAGTTCTTCGATTTGATGAAAAAACATAATTATAAGGGCGATTATATTATAGAATTGTATGAAAACGGATATGAAAGCGACAAAGAATTAACTTTTGCAATTGAGGAACTTAAAAAATTGCTCTAACCCCTTTACATTGTGTATAAAAGTGTGATAAAATACTATATATAGATTGTAAAATATAGGAAGTGTTACTATGAAATGTCCTTTTTGCGGATTTGAAGAAAGCAAGGTAATCGACTCCCGTCCCACAGACGAGGGCGAGAGAATTCGCCGTCGCCGTGAGTGTATCAAGTGCACAAAAAGATTTACTACTTACGAGATTATTGAGAGTGTGCCCATTCTTGTTGTGAAAAAGGATAAATCACGCGAGGCTTTTGACCGTATGAAGCTTATGAATGGTATGCTTCGTGCCTGCGAAAAACGTCCTGTTTCAATGGAAACTATTGAAAATGCAGTCAGCGAAATCGAAACAACTCTTCAGAATTCACTTGACCGCGAGGTAACTTCTGTTCGTGTGGGTGAGCTTGTAATGGAAAAACTCAAGGCAATTGACGAGGTTGCTTATGTACGTTTTGCATCTGTTTACAAGCAGTTTAAAGACGTTAATGCGTTTATGGATGAGCTTTCAAGCTTCCTTGACCAGAAAAAATAATAAATTAAAAGAGGGTGTCGTTATGACGAAAAAATTTTTGAAATTTGTGTCGTTTGTAACGGCACTTTGTGTTTT
>CALFTO010000072.1 GCA_937916195.1 uncultured Clostridia bacterium | reverse complement strand
AAAACTGTATACTATCATCTTGCACTACCTGTTTACTATCATACTACACTGTACATCACGAATCGCCCGAATCAGTAGGTTTTATATCGCAAAATGTTTGACTTAATTATATAACAAAGCCCATTGAAAAGCAACACTTCTCAATGGGCTATTTCGTTATTGATTATTAAAGATTTTCGTAATATTCATAATTGATGCCGCGGCGATTTTCTTTGAAATTCTTCATAACCTCGGTCATCTTTTCGTTCATTTCTTCTGCAATTGTGGGGTACGTGCTCTGGCGATTGTAGTTTTCACCTTTGTCATCGGTGAGCACAAAGAGCCAGTTCTTTCTTGTTTTGTCGAAGAATGCAGGGTTGTCATTCTGCATCTTGCGGAAGTATTTGAATGTTACGAATTCGTTGTCTGTAAGCACGGGGTACTCATAATCTGCATATTCCTCGCGGGCAAGCACATCTTCGGTTTTAACGGTGTACTGAAGTGCCTTGAGTTCTTCGCGCTTCATATGAAGAATGGGGTGTTCTTCGGTGTGAATTGCAGTATCGTTTTTGAGTACGGGGAGCATTGAAACACCGTCGATAACTCGGTCAGCGGGAAGATAATTTGCAGTTCCGCCGTTGCCCGTAATTCCGCAAAGGTCAATAAGAGTTGGGAACATATCTGCAAGCACAGAGCTCTGCTCACGTGTTGTGCCTGCCTGCCAAAGCCCGCCGTTGTTGTTCCATTTAATCATAAACGGAACTTTTTGACCTGCTTCATATGCAAGGTATTTACCACCGCGAAGCTCGCCTGTTGAACCCTCAAGTGCGGGGCCGTTATCACTTGTGAATACAATAATTGTGTCGTCCATTACATTAAGCTCTTCAAGAGTATTGAAAAGTTCGCCGAGATAATAGTCAAACTCTGTTACGCAGTCAACATATGTACCCATACCGCTTGTGCCGTCAAAATCATCACCCGCGAATACAGGGCCGTGAGGCCACGGAGTTGCATAATAAGCGAAGAATGGCTCGTCAGAGTTTGTAACCTTATCTGTAATCCAATCGTTAATTGAATTGTGAATAAGTGCACTTGCTTCACTCTGGTCTTTCTTGCCGTCCTTGAAGAATTCGTCAGTACCGCGAACGATTTCGTATTCGCCTGCTTCTTCCTCAACATAGTAGAAAGGAGTCATATCGTTAACGTGGTGGCTACCGTAGAAATAGTCAAAGCCTTGATTTGTGGGAAGATATTCGCCGTAGTCACCCAAATGCCATTTACCGAATGCGCCGGTGTTATAGCCTGCGTTCTGGAATACCTCTGCAATTGTGATTTCATCACCGAGCATACCATCGCAGTTATTACCCATCTCGATTGAGTTGAAAATTCTTGTTGATGCGAATTTTGATGTTGAATCAACTGTGGGATAAATAACATTGTCAGCATAGCCTCTGAATGGGTAACGACCTGTCATAAGGCTGAAACGTGCGGGTGAGCAAACTGAATAGCTTGAATAGAAGTTATCAAAGCATACGCCCTCTTCACCGATGCTGTCAATATTGGGTGTGTCATAAATTGCGCCGTTGAGTGAAATGTCACCCCAACCCAAATCGTCCATCATAATGAAAAGCACGTTTGGTTTACCCTCGGTATTTTTATCAACGCCCTTAAGGTAATCGTCATGACCTTCCCAAAGTCTGTCTACATTTGGAACAGAGCGCAGGTTCATTGTAAGCACATAAATAATTGTTGTACCTGCAAGAAGAATGCTGACAATACTTGTAACTGCAACCTGTGCGCCTTTTTTCTGCCATTGCTTTCTGCCAACAAGGAAAAGAGCAACAACTGCAATAATGCAGGGGAGAATTATAAGCAGGTTTCCGCCCAAACGAACAAGCGGGTTATAATCACTTGCACCTGAGAAAAGCGGATTTTCAGCAGAACTCCAGCCTGCAAGACCTGATGTGAATGCACCGAAGCCTGCATCAGCACCCCAGATTGTGTAATAAAGCACAATGCCGAGACCAGAAACGCCATATCCTAAAAAGAACCATACATAAAGCTTTTTGAAAATGAATATTCCAAGCATTGTAAGAGCAACAACAATGCACATATACGCAACGTTCACAACTGCTAAAATGTTAAGTCGCATAATGAGTAGTGCAAGGGCAAGAACAACGCCGATTGCCGCAACAATCATTGGAAATACCTTTTTTGACTTGTCAAAAACAATTCCTTTTTTCAAAATAATCCCTCCCACGAGAAATAATATGAGATATTATACACCATTTTCATAAAATCTTCAATACTATAAATAATATATAAAAAAAGAACAGTTACTTTTGTAACTGCTCTCAATATTTATTTCTTAAACTCTTTTGCCGCGGTGCTTATTGCGTCAAAAACCTTTTCATTAAGCACTTTAATGTCGGCTCTTGACATCTCGGCGGTTTCAATGGGGTCAAGAATTGTAACCGTTACTTCGGGTGAGCCTATTCGCATACCGTTCGCCTCAAAAATCAAATGTGAATTGTGAAGATATATGGGCACAACGGTTACACCTGTTTTTTGTACAATCTTGAATGCGCCGTTTTTAAAGGGCTTGGGAGTGTTGGTGAATTCGCGTCTGCCCTCGGGAAAAATCAGCATTGAAAAGCCTTCTTTGATGTTTTCTGATGCTTTATTTAGTGCGGTTACAGATTGACGAATGTCTTCTTGCTTAATTGAAACACAACCCAAAGGTAAAACGAAATTTTTAATAAGCGGTAATGCCGCCATTGTATAGCGGATTACAAAACCAAAGGGAAAACCGCGAAGTGCGCATAAAAGAATTGGAATATCAGCATAGGATTGATGGTTTGGTATGAAAAGCACGGGCTTGTCTGTGGGGATTTTGTCCGTTCCACGAACTTCCACCTTTACACCTGCATCGTCAAGGCAATATTTCGACCACTTGTAAGCGATTTCACCGATAGAGCCGTCGCGGTTCGCAATTTTTTCACCCTCTTTTTTCTTCAACTCTTTTTTGAGCTGTGGCATAGCGGTGAAAATTCCGTAAATAAAAAATTTTGCAAAAAATAAGATTGTGTGAAGTTTTTCTTTAAATGCTTTCATAGTTTATGCTTCCAGATATTCTATATATTCTTCAAGGCAATAGCCTAAATCATTGATTTTCTTTGCGTGTTCAATACCTACATAGCGGAAATGCCATGGCTCATACATAATTCCCGTAATATCAATTTTATCTTTTTGATAACGAAGAATAAAGCCGTAATTTTCGGCATTTTCCATAAGCCATTTAAACTGAGCGGTTTTTTCAAACTGCGTTGATAAATAATAATTTCCTTTTTGTAAAATGTCAAAGCCCAAGCCTGTATTATGTTCGCTTGTGCCTGAAAATGTGCGGGCATAATTTGCTTTTTCAATTGCCTGTTGTTTTGAATAACCCTCGCTGATATAAGAATTTACCGAGCGGGTGAAAAGTCTGTCCTGCAGGCTGATGCTACGATAGGCTGAAACCAATTCCAAGGGAACTCCCGCTTCTTCTGCCGCCTTGAACATATCTTTCAATGGCTGATAAGCGGCGCGGTCAACCGCGTCAACAGAATCATATTTTGAAGAGTTGAGTGAGAGAGCATCAACGCTTTCACCGTTTTTCCAATAAACCAAATCCCACTTGAAATCTTCAGGCAATTCATAATCGTTGTTTAAAAGCATGAGATTTCTGCCGTGCTTAAAAATGTCAGCAGGCTTGGCTGTGGGTGAGCGGTATGTAACGCTGTCATAAAAACTACCAGTGCTTACCTTTGCAGTAGTTGTAGTAGTTGAAGGTGCGGTAGTGGTTGTTGTTTGTGTAGTTGATTGAGTTGTACTGACAGTAGTGCTTTCTGTGGTGCTTGCGGTAGTGCTCTGCGTTGTGCTTGCCGTACCGTTCGCCTGTTCATATTTTGGCTCATCTTTATTTAGATTAGGAAAAATCAAAGCACTTGCAATAATTACAAGGGCAAGAAATCCCGCTGCCAACGGAACAATAATATTTTTATCAGTTTTGCGTCTTTTCATATATTATCACCTTTTTGCTTATTCCTTATTCTACCATAAAACCTCGTTTCTTTACAACTGTTTTTAGAAATTGTAAATATTTGTATTATTTATAACTCTGTATTGCAGAATAGTTTGAGAATAATATTGACTTTTTAAACGATTTGTTTTAAACTAATAGGGTGAAAATATTGAAAGGGGTATTTTTCAATGGCTAAAAAACAATACACACCCGAAGAATATAAAGCAAAACTTGAGAAGAAGGCTGAAAAGAATAAAAAATTCTCTTCTACATTCTTAAAAGTACTTGCATTCTGTCTTGCAATTGCAATGGTATATTGTGCAACTTCAATTGCTAATATACGTATGGGTAAATATAGCCTCGGCGCTGCAGGTTCAGTCGTAGCAGGTAACCAGAATAATGATGGCGGCGAGTCAGTTGATAACAACGATTCAATGGATTGGGGAGACAGTAATGATACACAGACTCCCTCAACAGACAATAACGCTGACTCAAACAATACTGTAAACGATAATAGTGGCAATACAAATAACGATGCAAATAACAACGCAGGCAATGAAGAAAAGCCCGCAGCTAATGTTATGACTTCATCTTCAATGCAGTTTGACCTTTTCGTTAAGGCATTTACAGGTGTTAAGACAAACGCTAAGAGTGCAACTATCGTTAAGAAGAATGCTTATAACTATAACAATCACGTTGTAGCGGGAATGCTTTCAAGTGTTGCACAGGGTCTTATGAGTTCACTTCTTAAAGAGGAAGAAGTAGGTCAAACTTATACAGATGCTGATATTGCAGCTAACTTCCCACCTGCAGGTGCAACTTGCGGTCTTACTAAAGGCGATGTAAAGAACATCACTTGTAAAGAAGAAGGCAACTATTACATTATTACAGTTACAGTAAAAGGTTCAGTTAACCCCACAGCAGGACAGAGCGTAGGTTCAGTCGCTTCTATAATTACAAAAGAATCAATTCAAGAGCCTATTTCAAGTGTTCCTGGACTTAACAAAATTGAACCCAGATGTGATTATAAAGATACAACTGTTGAAGCAAAGATTGAGAAAGAAAGCGGAAATCTTGTTGAATATTATTTCAACCTTCCTATGATACTTTATATGGATTCTTATGAAATCGGCCTTGGTTTTGAAGAATGGTGGACAGTTGCTTATTAATTAAGTAAATATCAAAAATTAAAGGACTTAACTCATTGAGTTAGGTCCTTTCTTCTTATTCTTCAGTTTGCTTGCCTAAAAAAGATGCCGCAACAGCTAAAAGCTTAACTTCAGTTTGTGAGGGCATACTGCCGTCGGGGTTGAGCATAAGCACCACAGACCCCGCCACGTCACCGCCACCAATAATCGGAAATGCAATTCCGGCTTCTTTATCACTATCTGCTAAAGGATAAAGAGCCTTTGTGTCGGGGGAGGCAACATAATTTTCGCGGTCCTCAATCAAGTCTTCAAGTGACTCTGAAATTCGCTTGTCCATTGCGTCTTTTTTAGGTAAGCCTGAAACCGCAATAACATGGTCACGGTCAGTAATAATTACGGGCAAATTGGTTGCACGATACAAAACATCTGTGTATTGCCCCGCAAACTCTGATAACTCACCAATAGGTGAATACTTTTTAAAAATAACCTCCCCGTCAGATGCGGTGTAAATTTCTAACGGGTCGCCTTCACGTATCCTCATAGTCCTACGAATCTCTTTCGGAATAACAACCCTTCCCAAATCGTCTATTCTACGAACTATTCCTGTTGCTTTCATTATATATCATTCTCCTTTGATTTCACATTTTTCAAAAATTGATTTTATCTGTAATATTTTGCACGTAAAAAAGTTTTATATACTTGTTTGAAAAAGATTTTATTTAAATTGTTCTTCAATATATTAAATTTTTCACATTTTTTCAAAACTCTTGAAACACTTTTATATTTTTGCTACTCTTATGTTATGAAAGGGATTTTAGAACATTCATTTACGAATGGAGGTATGATTATGAGAAAGGATTTGAGAAATATCGTTCTCGCGGCAATTGGCGGCGACAGAAATGCTTTCGGCACTCTTTATGAGGAATATTCTGTCGATATGTACCGCTTTGCCCTCAGTATATGCAAAAATACCCACGATGCGCAGGATGCCGTTCAAGAAACTGCTTTGTCCGTTTTCAAAAGCATACCTTCACTTAAAAATCCCGAAAAATTTAAATCATATCTGTTTTTATCTCTTTCAAACACCTGTAAACGCAAAATGGCAGGCAGAAATGAACAATCTGAATTCGTGGATACGGGCTATACTGACAGCGAAATCGAATTTTCAATTCCCGTGCGCGAAGCATTGGGCAAACTGGACGATGCCTCACGCGAAATACTTATGCTTTCTGTTGTGGCAGGCTTTAAATCCCGCGAAATCGGTGAAATGATGAGCCTTCCCGCCGCCACGGTACGTACAAAACGAAAAAGAGCATTGAGCAAAATGAGAGAGGAGCTGGAATTATGAGCAAGAAAATTGAAAAAGCACTTAATGAAAAATTGAATGTAAAGCTTCCCGAAAATCTTTCAAAAGAAAGACTGCTTGAACAGTTAGATAATATTCAGCAGAATGAGAAAATAATTGAAATCCCAAAGAAAAGGAATACTGCGAAAAAACTTGTTCCAATTGCCGCATCATTGGCGTTGGTGGTTGGTCTTTTGGGCATTTATTTTGGTGCAGGACTTGGCGATAAGATTAAAACTGAAGACCCTCAGAGCGCCGATAAAACCGAGGTTATGCGTTACCAATCCTATGACAAGATTTACGAAAAATTTGACGCATTAAGAAAAGAATACAAAGATAACAATGGCAATTTTCTTGTAGATTTATTCGGTAGTGCTTATAATACTTCGTCTGATGATGCTATGGCGGAAAATATGGCAGGAGATATGAGCTCCGGCACGGTGAGCGATGGTGCAATGATGCCTGAATCATCTAATGAAAATTTCTTGTCAGGCACAGGCGAAAATACAGCAACTTCTGATTCTGCGAGTACAGAAACAACCGACAAAAAAGAGCACGGCACGACTAACACTCAAGAAGAGGGTGTTGACGAGGGTGATATAATCAAAACCGATGGTAATTATCTTTATATAGTAAATGCTGACAGCGAAATCGTTTCAATTGTTGATGTTACGGGCGAAGAAATGAAAATCGCTTCACAGATTGATGTTGAAACAGATGAGCATGTGCTGGAAATTTATATTAACGGTGACAAACTGATTGTCCTTGGAAATCTTTACGAGTCTTATGAAACACACGATACAGTTCATTCAGTCAACGGTAATGTGGTTTATAAGGAATATGCTCGCTACGGTGAAAGAGGAGACAGCACATTTGTAAAGGTTTATGACGTAACTGACCGCACTGCACCCAAGCTTTTGACAGAGTATACACAGCAGGGCGGATATGACAATTCGCGAATGATTGGCACAAAGCTTTACACAATCAGCACATATTATGTTGACATCAGAAATGATAATTATCGAGACAAGTGTATCCCCGAAACCGTAGTTAACGGTGTTTGCGAAAGAATTCCTGCGGGTTGCATTTCGGTGGTTGAAGAAAGCAATTCAAATGTGTATGCAGTTATTACTACTTTGGATATTGAAAATAGCACAGAGCCTACAAGTGAGGCAATTCTGGGTAATTGTGACGAACTTTATGCTTCTGCAAAAGGCTTGTTCATAAGCGAAACTGATTATTATAGCGAAAGCTATCACGCTTATCAGCAGACAACAAAAATCTACCGTTTTGAATACACCGACACAGGCGTGAATTATAAGTGTATGGGCAGGGTTGACGGATATATCAACGACCAGTTCTCAATGAGCTATGACGGCGAACATTTCCGCATTGCAACAACGGTGAATAAATATGTTACCTATGATGCAAACGGCAATGCAACTGAAGTTCAGCTTTTCGATGAAGATGGCAAACGAAACAAGGATTTGGGCGATGTTGCAGTATCAAACGTGACAATGAATAACCTTTATATCCTAAACAACAATATGCAGATTGTAGGAAAGGTTGAGGATATGGCACAGGGTGAAACAATTAAGTCTGTTCGTTTTGTAGGCAATATGGCTTATGTTGTAACCTTCCGTCAGACAGACCCATTATTTGTAATTGATTTGAGTAATCCTGAAAATCCAACTGTTAAGGGCGAGCTTAAAATACCCGGTTTTTCAGAATATCTTCACCCCATTGCTGATGGACTTCTTGTGGGCGTGGGTTATGACGGTACGGAATTCGGCACAAACGGTGATTGCAAGGTTTCGCTTTTTGATGTGACTAATCCTTATGAGCCAAAAGAAAGCTCGGTGCTCACAGTATCCGGTGGCAAGGCGGATTGTTATCCGTCAGTTGCAGAAAATCATAAGCTTTATATTGAACTTTCTGAAGACGAATTTGCAGTTCCGTTCATAGTGTATAGCTATGTTCAATCGGGAGATTATTTAAGAAATAAAACTCATTTGTGTTATATACGTTATCGACTTTCAGATAATGAACTTTGCGAGGTTGCACGATATAATATTGAAGACAGCGCTTCAAGAGTATTTGGTGCAACTTATGTTGAGAATACTTTCTATATTGTTGTAAATGAGCAGGAATATTACAATAAAAACAACACATATGTTGTAGCCTTTGACCTTACAACCAACGAAGAACTCGGCAGAATTGCACTTGATAACTGAGGGTGAGCAAAATGTCTAAAAAGGTTACAGAATTTTTGTTGGCAACAGCTACAGGGGCGGCGTGCTGGCTTCTGCTGAGTTTTTTGTTCTTCCCGATTAAGCTTTCAGCACCTATTGATGTGTATTTTACAGAAACAATGACGCATATGGTGCCGTTAAAAACGGTTATAACAATCGTTTTTGTTCTGCTTGCACTCTTTCTTTATGAACAAAAGATGAAGAAAAAGAAAAATAAATAAAAACTGACATTATACTTTGTTGACAAATATTCCCGCAGGTGATATACTATTTTTAAGATAATTCCTAAGGGGAGTAGCTAATTTTCGGTAATCAACAAACGCCCAAAAGGCTGGTTGCCGAACCTGTTAACACGGGTAGCAAGACCTTCGGCAGTAGAAACTGTGGAAGGTCTTTTTTGATATGGTAACTAAATCGCGTAGGGACAGAACTCCTGTTCTGTCCGCAAGTCAGTTAGCGTATTTATACGGACAGACAAGGATGTCTGTCCCTACGGAATTTGTATAATTTTATTGCGAAAGCGAAAATATAAAAAGAGGTGTTTTTAATGAAGCATTATCTTCACGAAGTCAATGACGTTTTTGCAGAGGTAAAGAGCTCTGAACAGGGCCTTACTACTGCTGAGGCTGAAAAACGACTTCAGGAAAACGGAAAAAACAAGCTGGCAGAGGCAAAGAAAGACTCTATCATCAAAAGATTTTTCAATCAGATGAAAGACCCGATGATTATCATTCTTATTATTGCCGCTGTGATTTCAGCTATCACAGAGTTTGTTGAGGCAGGTCGTGCGGTTGTTCCCACTGACTCAATCATCATTCTTGTGGTTGTTGTTGTCAACGCAATTCTCGGTGTTGTACAAGAAAGCAAGGCTGAAAAAGCAATTGAAGCGTTGCAGAAAATGTCTGCCGCAACAACACGCACTCTTCGTGACGGAAAAATTGTCAATGTAAAGAGTGAAGATTTGGTTGTGGGCGATGTTATTTTGCTTGACGCAGGTGATGCAATTCCCGCAGACTGCCGTATTTTTGAGTGTGCAAGCATGAAAATTGAAGAAGCAGCACTCACAGGTGAGTCTGTTCCCGTAACAAAGCTTGTTAAAGCTCTTATGGGCAAGCAGGAGGATGAAGTTCCTCTCGGCGACCGTAAGAATATGGCTTATATGGGCTCAACTCTTGTTTACGGACGCGGTAAGGCAGTGGTAGTTGCTACCGGTATGGATACCGAAATGGGTAAAATTGCAAATGCTATCGCTCTTGCACAAGAGGGCAGAACTCCCCTTGAAATCAAGCTTGAACAGTTGTCAGGTATTCTTACAAAAATTGTTCTTGCAATCTGTGTATTTATTTTTGCTTATAATGTTATCACAAAATACTTTATGGGCGAGGGCGCAGAATTCTTCCCCATAGCTCTTGAATCATTTATCACCGCAATCGCTTTGGCAGTTGCTGCAATCCCTGAAGGACTTGTTGCAGTTATGACGGTTGTTCTTTCAATGGGCGTTACAAATATGTCAAAGAAGAACGCTATTATCCGTAAAATGAATGCGGTTGAAACTCTCGGTTGTACTCAGATTATCTGCTCTGACAAGACAGGTACTCTTACACAAAACATTATGACAGTTGTTGACCACTATGCTAACAACGAACAGCAGTTGGCAACAGCAATGGCTCTTTGCACAAATGCAGAGGTTGACGAAAACGGCAAGGGCACAGGTGAGCCCGACGAGGTTGCACTTATCAATTATGCAAAAACTCTTGACCTTCCTAAAGCATCACTTGTTGAAAAATATCCACGCGTTGGTGAAGTGCCTTTCGATTCAGGTCGTAAGATGATGTCAACTGTTCACCGTCAGGGCGCAGGATTTGTTCAGTTCACAAAGGGTGCTCCTGATGAAATCCTCAAGAAATGCACACACGCAGACATTAACGGCGAAATTGTTGAATTGTCTGATGAAATCCGTAATAAGATTATGGAAGAGAATACAAGAATGGGTAATAAGGCTCTTCGCGTATTCGCAGTTGCTTATAAGACTTATGATGCTGTTCCCGAAACAATGGATTCTGCATCTCTCGAATTCGATATGACATTCATTGGCCTTACAGGTATGATTGACCCGATTCGTCCTGAGGTTAAGCTTGCAATTGAAGAGTGCCGCACAGCAGGTATCACACCTGTTATGATTACCGGTGACCACATCAATACAGCAAAAGCAATTGCCCGCGAGCTCGGTATTCTTACAGAAGACAGTCAGGCAATGATGGGTACTGATATTGATAAGTATTCAGACGAAGAATTTGAAAAGATTGTTGACCATATCAGAGTTTATGCACGTGTTCAGCCCGAACATAAAACAAGAATTGTTAAAGCATGGCAGGCAAAGGGCTTCGTTACTGCTATGACAGGTGACGGTGTTAACGATGCTCCTTCAATCAAGAGTGCTGACATCGGCGTTGGTATGGGTATAACAGGTACTGACGTTACAAAGAATGTTGCCGATATGGTTCTTGCAGATGACAACTTTGCAACAATCGTTTCAGCAGTAGGCGAAGGCAGAAGAATTTATGACAATATCCGTAAGGCAATTCAGTTCCTTCTCGGTTCAAACCTTTCAGAAGTTGTTACAATTTTCTTTGCATCACTTATGAATTTCACAATTCTCGGACCAACACACCTTCTCTTTATCAACCTTGTAACTGATACATTCCCCGCACTTGCTCTCGGTACTGAAAAGGCTGAAGCAGATGTTATGAGAAGAAAACCACGTTCAAAGAATGATGGTATCTTCGCAGGCGGTCTTGGTATTGACTGTGCATATCAGGGACTTCTTGTTTCTGTATTGACAGTAATTGCATTCTATATCGGTGAATATATCGAATCACTTCATACAGGTACAACATTTGCTTTCAGAAATATTGCTGACAGCGCAGACGGAATGACAATGGCATTCTTGACAATGGCAATGTGCGAAATCTTCCATTCATTCAATATGCGTTCACAGCGTGGTTCTGTTGTTGGTATGATGCTTAAAGGCAGTCACAACAAAATTCTCTATGCTGCAATGATTGCTTCACTTCTTCTCACAACTGCAATTATTGAAGTTCCTTTCCTTGCAGATATCTTTGGATTTGCTCATCTTTCATTTGTTGAATATGCAATTTCAATCGGCCTTGCATTCCTTGTAATCCCGATAGTTGAAATCGTTAAAGCTATTCAGCGCGCAGCTTCAAAGAATAAGAACTAAAATAGGTTCTTTTTCTAAAAGTTCACCCCCCATTTACCTTCGGGTAAGTGGGGGGTTCTGCTTTTTATGAGCTTGATAAAAGATTTGCTTGCTATTGTTCCAATTATGGAATATAATGTATTTAGTATAAAATAGGAGGTGCTTTTGTGCTTGGATATATGACAGCGAGTTCCGCAGCAGAGAAATGGAATATATCACATAGACGAGTTATCACGCTTTGCCAAGAAAAAAGAATACCTAATGTGACAATGCTCGGCAATATGTGGGTTATACCAAGTGATGCAACAAAGCCAACTGACGGTAGAACACTTCATTATGAAAAGAAAAATCCTGCTAAACCGTTCATTAAGTGGGCAGGCGGAAAAGGTCAACTTCTTCCCAAAATAAGAGAATTTTACCCTAAGGGATTAGGAATAAGCATCAAAAAGTATTGTGAACCGATGGTTGGTGCAGGTGCAGTATTATTCGATATTCTCAACACGTATGAAATGAAAGAAGTGTATATCTGCGATTCTAATATTCAACTCATAAATGTTTATAAAGCAATTCAAAACGATGTAGAGGAATTAATCGAGTTGCTTTCAAAATACGAAAAAGAACACTTAAACAAGAATGACGAAGAGAGAAAAGAATATTATTATGCCCAACGTGCAAAGTATAATTTAGAAATCCAACAGACAAAAGATGATAATTCTATAATTCGTGCAGGCTTGTTTATATATCTTAATAAAACTTGCTTTAATGGGTTGTATCGTGTAAATAAAAAAGGTTTATATAATGTCCCAATGGGTTCGTATAAAAATCCTAAAATATGCGATGAAGACAATTTAAAAAAAGCATCGAAATTGTTGCAAAATGTAACGATTTTAGAGGGTGATTATTCAACCATTAAAGATAAAATCGATGAAAATACATTCGTTTACTTTGACCCACCATACAGACCGTTGACAAAAACTGCCGAATTTACTTCATATAATGCGGATGATTTTAATGATGATGAGCAAATCCGATTAAGCGAATTCATTAAATCAATTAACTTTGCAAAGATAATGGCAAGCAATTCCGACCCGAAAAATGCCAATGAAAATGATAATTTCTTTGACGATTTATATTCGGGTTTGAACATAAATAGGATTTTAGCAAACAGAGCAATTAATAGTAATGGAAGCGGTCGCGGAAAAATCAGCGAACTTTTAATTTGTAATTATTGAGGAGAAGTTTTATGAAAAGAGATTTTAATACTTGGCTATCGAGTTTTCGTGAAAGTATAGCTGATTATGGATATTATACTGATTTTGAAAAAGTACATAAAAATGTAGATAAAATTAAAGTTGAACTCAATATGTTGAATTCTCTTATTGGGTCTAAAAATATCGAGGAAGATTTTAAAATCTTAATCAAAAAATATCCAGAAGTATTAAAGTGTATTCCAATACTTTTGGCAGTAAGAGCTAATGAAGTTTATTGTCAAGATGAAAATGGTGGATACATATATCAGTTCGATTTTGAAAGCTATCCGCCTAATAGCTATAAGCACTATCAAAGATATTCCTATTTTATGAGAGAAACAGGATTGTTCGACTTGTTAGAAAATCACATTGTAAATAATTTGGTAGATTATGTTACAGGGATTGAAACGGGCCTTGACTCTAACGGTAGAAAGAATCGTGGCGGACACCTTATGGAAGATTTAGTTGAGAGTTACATTCAAAAAGCGGGATTTATTAAAGGCAAAACTTATTTTAAAGAAACCTACATACACCAAATTACAGAAAAATGGGGAGTTGACCTTTCTTCAATTTCAAATCAGGGCAAAGCGGAAAAACGATTTGATTTCGTGATTAAAACGCCCACTATGGTTTACGGCATTGAAACTAATTTTTATGCTGGTGGCGGAAGCAAATTGAATGAAACTGCACGAAGCTATAAGGCACTTGCTTGGGAAACGGAAACAGTAAATGGATTTGCTTTTGTTTGGTTTACTGATGGTAAGGGTTGGGTAAGTGCTCGAAATAATCTTGAAGAAACATTTAAGGTAATGGAACATATCTACAACATTAAAGATTTGGAAGAGGGCATTATCAATAAAACTTTGAAATGAAAAAATGGCCGTCAGTAAAACTGGCGGCCTTTTTTATGCCTTTTCTTAAAAATCCACAAAAACTTATGTCAAAAATTGTGACCTTTGAGTATATTGTGGCATTTTTTGTAACAAAGTGCACAAATCGGTGTAACGGATTTTGTTTGAGGATTGATTAAAATGTTCAAAAAATACTTGAAAAGGCTTGTTTGTGGTGTTAAAATATATCTGTATAACTATGTGTTGAAATACAATTGAAATAGTTAATTAAAAAATCTTACATAAACGGAGGAATTTACAATGGCACGTAAACCGGAATGTATTGCAATGCTTCTTGCAGGCGGTCAGGGAAGCCGTCTTGGTATTCTCACAAAGAACATTGCAAAACCCGCTGTTCCATATGGCGGAAAATACAGAATTATCGACTTCCCGCTTTCAAACTGTGTAAACTCTGGCATTTCAACCGTTGGTGTTCTCACACAGTATCAGCCCCTTGAGCTCAACGACTATATCGGCAACGGTCAGGCTTGGGATTTGGACCGTGCTAACGGCGGTGTTCACATTCTTTCACCCTATCAGCAGATTAAGGGTACAGAGTGGTACAAGGGCACAGCAAACGCAATTTATCAGAACATTAACTTTATTGACCGTTATGACCCCGAATATGTTGTTATCCTTTCCGGTGACCATATTTATAAGATGGATTATAACAAGATGCTTGAATATCATAAAGAAAAGGGCGCAGCTTGTACAATCGCTATGCTTGAGGTTTCTTGGGAAGAAGCAAGCCGTTTCGGTCTTATGATTTTAAATGACGACAATTCAATCCGCGAGTTTGAAGAAAAACCCAAAAATCCAAGAAGTAATAAGGCTTCAATGGGTGTTTATGTGTTCACTTGGAGCAAGCTCCGTCAGTACCTCATTGATGACGAAAATGACCCCAATTCAAGCAACGACTTCGGTAAAAATGTTATCCCCAAGATGCACGCAGACGGCGAGCCAATGTTTGCATATCTCTTTGACGGCTATTGGAAAGACGTTGGAACAATCGACAGCTTGTGGGAGGCTAATTTGGACCTTCTCAACCCCAAGGTTGACCTTGATTTGTCCGATACAAGCTGGAGAATTTATGCAAAAACTCCCGTTTCACCTCCTCATTACATTTCTGCAAATGCAAAGGTGCAGAATTCAATGATTTCAGAGGGCTCAAAGGTTTACGGTGATGTTGATTACTCAATTCTTTTCTCTGATGTAACAGTTGAAGAGGGTGCAGAGGTTAAATATTCAATCGTAATGCCCGGCACAGTTATTAAAAAGGGTGCAGTTGTTCAGTATTCAATCGTTGCTGAAAACGCAGTTATTGAAGCAGGCGCAGTTGTAGGTAAGAGCCCCGAAGATATGGATAATCGTGACGACTGGGGCGTTGCAGTTGTCGGCGCAGGCGTAAATGTGGGCGAGGGCGCATCAGTTGCACCTAAAACACAGGTGGATACAGACGTAGTAAAGGAGGCTGAATAAAATGACAGGTAAGAATATTGTTGGTATTATCTTCTCAAACGCTTATGACGAATGTGTAAGTGAGCTTACAGGTATTCGTACAATGGGTTCAGTTCCGTTTGCTTCTCGTTACCGTCTTATTGACTTCACTCTTTCAAATATGGTAAACGCAGGCATTGAAAAGGTTGGCGTTCTCACAAAGAGCAACTATCAGTCGCTTATGGACCATGTGGGCACAGGTAAGCCTTGGGATTTATCTCGTAAAAATGACGGACTTTTCATTCTTCCTCCATTCTCAACAAACGAGGCAGGCGGAAACCGTGATAAGCTTGCATCTTTAAAGGGAATTATGGGCTTTATCAGCCGTTCAGACGAAGAATATGTTCTTTTCTCTGATTGTAATTCAGTTCTCAATATTGATATTGAAGAGCTTATGGAATATCACACAGCTAAAAATGCTGATATGACAATTGTTTATAAGAACGGCAAAATGCCCAATCTTGCAGACGTGATTGTTCTTGATATGAACGCTGACGGCAAAGCTGAAAAGATTGCTGCTTCTCCCGTAGCCGAGGGCGACGTTAATTATTCACTCAACGTAATTCTTATGAAGAAGTCACTTCTTGAAAGACTTATGAACGACGCAGTAAGCCTTAACTATAAGGATTTCGAGGCAGACCTTATTCAGCGTAATGTTGGTAAACTCAATATTTACGGCTTTGAGGCAAAGGGCTTCTCTGCAACAATCGAGTCAATGCAGTCTTACTATGAGGCAAATATGGCTCTTCTTGACCCCGATAACTGTGGCGAGCTCTTCACAGCAGACCGTCCCGTTTACACAAAGGTACGCGACGATATGCCCGCAATTTACGGTATCGGCTCAGATGTTAAGAATTCTCTTGTTGCTGACGGTTGTATTATCGAGGGCACAGTTGAAAATTCAATTCTCTTCCGCGGTGTTCGCGTTGCAAAGGGAGCAGTTGTTAAGAATTCAATTCTTATGCAGGATACATATGTTGCTCAGGACGCAACAGTAAACTGCGTTGTTACAGACAAGAGCGTTGTTATTACACCTAACAAAACACTCTCAGGCGCAGAGAATTATCCTGTTTACATTGGTAAGGAGATAGTTATCTAATGAAAGTTTTATACGTTTCAAGTGAGGCATTGCCCTTCAAGGCAAGCGGTGGCTTAGGTGACGTTGCGGGCAGTCTTCCGCAGGCTCTTCGCAAAAGACTTATCGGCGCTCGCGTTGTAATGCCTCTTTATGACACAATTAGTCAGGAACTTAAAGATACAATGAAATTTGTCACAAGTATTTCAGTTCCTGTTGCATGGCGCAGACAGTATTGCGGAATTTTCGAGGCAAAGGCAGGCGGAGTAATCTATTATCTTCTTGATAATCAGTATTATTTCAAGCGTGACACACTCTACGGTTATTATGATGACGCCGAGCGTTTCGCATTCTTCGCTCGCGCAGTTCTTGAAATTATTCCTCACATTGATTTCAAGCCCGACATTATCCATTGTAACGACTGGCAGTCAGCGCTTACTCCCGTTTATTATAATACTCTTTATGCAACCCGTCCCGGTTATGAAAACATCAAAACTGTTTTCACAATTCATAATATTCAGTATCAGGGAATTTACGGTATGGAGCTTCTCGGCGAGGTTGTAGGACTTCCCGACAGTTGTGCATCACTTCTTGAGTACGACGGCTGTTGCAACTTTATGAAGGGCGCAATTGAGTGTGCTGACCGCGTTACAACAGTTAGCCCCTCTTATGCTAACGAAATTCTTGACCCTTGGTATTCACACGGTCTTGACCCAATTCTTAATCAGCGTTCTTGGAAGCTCAGCGGTATTCTTAACGGTATCGATACAATCCTTTATAATCCCGAAACCGATAAGGATATTGAGCTTAACTACAATTCAGAGGACTTTGCAGATAAGAAAAAGGTTAACAAGGCAAAGCTTCAGGAGTATTTCTCACTTCCACAGCGTGAAGATGTGCCAATAATTGGTATGGTTACCCGCCTTGTAGGTCATAAAGGACTTGACCTTGTTAAAGCTGTGCTTGAAGAATTACTTGCAACTGAAGATGTTCAGTTTGTAGTTCTCGGCTCTGGCGAATGGCAGTATGAAAGCTTCTTTAAAGAGATGGCAGAGAAATATCCCGATAAGATGGGACTTAAGCTGGGCTTTATTCCGTCGCTTTCAAAGAAGATTTATGCAGGTGCTGATATCTTCTTAATGCCTTCAAAGAGTGAGCCTTGCGGACTTTCACAGATGATTTCACTTCGCTACGGTACAATCCCGATTATTCGTGAAACAGGCGGTCTTCGCGACAGCATCAAGGATAGTGGCGATAACGAGGGTAACGGATTTACATTCTCAACCTATAATGCTCACGATATGCTTTATACAATCAAGCGTGCACTTGACGGCTATAAGAATAAAGAGGGCTGGAATATCCTTGTTAAACGCGCAATGGAATGCGACAATAGCTGGGGCAAATCAGCAAACGAGTATATTAGACTTTATAAGTCAATACTTAAAGACTAAACATAAAGCGGAGCTTCGGCTCCGCTTTTAAATTCTAAATTCTTAATGCAAAATTCAAAATTTAATATCACAAAACAATTTCGCATTTCGAATTTAGAATTTTGCATTTATTTGACACTGTGTACAAAAATTTTTCTTAAATTTATAATAATTACACATATCCATTTTAAATAAAATAATGTATAATAATCTCGTATAATTTTGGATTTTATCCGGGAGGAAAAATTATGAGTAACAAAACAGAACTGTTTTGTGAGAAAAACGGTAAGCTTCACACATGGCACACCATACTCACAGGCTTCGCTTTTCTCACAACATCAATCGCATGGGCAATTTATGACCCATACATCACAAAAATTCTTAACAGATTGCTCACAGAATCAGAGTGGATAACATCACTCAGCCAAAAGCTTAACGAGGCTTTCCCCGTGCTTGCAAAATTTGCAGAAACACAGGGTCAGGATGTTAACGTTGCAGGTGGCGGAATTACACTTGTTCCGTTGTTCATTGGTATTATTATGACATTTGATAACATCTTTGGTGTTATCTTCCAGCCAACATTCGGCAAACTTTCAGACCGTTGCCGTTCAAAGCTTGGTAAACGTCGTCCGTTCATTGTTTACGGTGCACCTGTTTCAGCACTTCTTTTTGCACTCATTCCTTGGGTTGCATTAAAGGCAAATCTTCCTGTAACAATGATTTTCATTATCCTTTTCGTATTCTCAATGTCATTGTGGCGTGCTCCCGCGGTTGCTTTGATGCCCGCACTTACCCCGTCACATCTTCGCTCAGAGGGCAATGCAATTATCAACCTTATGGGCGGTGTAGGTTCTGTTATCGGTATGGTTGCAGGTACTCTTGTAAGTGCTATCTACTTGGTAGTAACAGGCGTTAAAGTTACTGCTGAAAACGAACAGTTCACAAGCTTCCCATATGTATTCTTGCTTGGCGCTGTTGTTATGGTTCTCGGTATGCTTGTTGTTCGCATCTGGGTTAAAGAGCCTTCAAGCCTTGAAGAAGTTGCAGAAAAAAATCAGTATGCCGACGAAAAAGCTGCTAAAAAGGCTGAAAAAGAAGCAAGAAAAGCACAGAAGCTTTCAAAGGGCGAAAGAAAGAGCCTTATCTTTATGCTTGGCGGTTTGTTCTTCCTTTTCTGCGGTACAAACGCAATTACAACATTCTTCGCACTCTTTGCTGAAGAAGTTCTCGGCAAGAGCACAGGCGAAGCAACAATTATGACAACATTGTTTGCTGTTTGCTCTGCTGTTGCTGCAATTCCCGCAGGTAAAATGGGTAAAAAGCTCGGCAGAAAAAAGACAATTCTTATCGGTCTTGTAGTCTTCATGGCAGTATTCCTTCTCTATGTACTTACACAGAATATGGCACTTATCTGGGTAGCTCTTGTTCTTGGTGGTTTCGCAAATATGTTCATCACAGTTAACACATTGCCACTTGTTCTTGATATCGGTGGTATTGAAAAGGTTGGTACATTCACAGGCTACTACTACACAGCAACATTCTCAGCACAGATTGCTTCTCCAATTATTTACGGTATTGTTCGTATGTTCACAGGCTCATATATGTCACTTTTCGTATATAGCCCGATTATGTTCATCCTCAGTATCCTCTGTATTCTCTTCGTTAAACACGGTGAGGCTGTTCCTCAGGAAATCGTTGATAAAATCGAAGAAGAAAACGCTGATTAATTTTAATTCAATATAACAAAATACCCACCAAGGATTTCTCCTCGGTGGGTACTTTTTTATGCTACAACGATATTTCTGAAGACAAACTGAGTTTTTAAAACTATCGCCTCGCAGGATTTGTCATAATCTGCTTCGCCACAGCTTGCTGTTGCAATTTTCATTTGACTTGTAAAGATTAAAAAAGTTGCAATTCTGTCAAAAATCTTGTGCCCCGCACATCCGCCCATTGAATATGGTAAATATATGTCAATGCTGATGGTTGAGAGCATTTCGCGCTTCGTAGTTTCAGTAATTTCACCCGTATCAAGAGTTTCGGTGAGCTTTTCGCCAATCTTACACCCCTTTACCGAAATGGCTACAATGGGTTTTGAAACAGGTGTGGGCTTAATCTCGTTTTCATAAGCCATAACAAAGGTAAGGTCTGAGAAAGATAAACTTGATGAAAGCTTATTAACCATAGTTTCTGCAATTTGTCCGTTTATGGTCATTTTGTCACCTCCGTTGTTTGTCTGATAACCGCCCAGATATAAACCGTATTGTTTTTGACGGTAATTTTTTCTGCGCGGTCAATGAGATATAAATTGTTATCGCCGTCGTGAATTCTGTAAGATTTGTCAAGCCTTGTAAGGTCGTGACGGGCAGGGCCAATATAAAGATAAACGCTGTTTCGGTTTGTTCCTATTGGTGTCACATCACCCGTCATATAAAGCTTGGTTTTATAGCGTAGAGGCTGAATAAATGCGTTGAAAAGTGATGATTTCCAACCGTCTGCGCTGGAAATATAAACGGTGTTACCAAATTTGTTGAGTATTTTTTCTATATTCATATTTCCACCGCCTCAAATACAAAATCTACATCTGTAAGAAACGGCGCGGCGGCAAGAAGTGCTTCGTCACGAAATTTTTCGGCATTCTCTACCGTGGCAGAGGCGCTTCGGCTGATTGTTACGTCACCCGCTTTAAATGACGAGAAATCCTCACTTCCTGCACCAACTGAAAGTGTGTAGTTATAAAGGGCAATTCCCGCACAAGCCATTACAACGGCGGGGTTGTCCTCGTTTTTTGTATCGCGAAGCCGAGGTGACAGGGCAGAGCAGGCGGCAAGGCAGAATGGAGTTGCCTTTTTGGCTTCGTCTGCGGTGAGTACGCCCGTATCTTCAAGAACTTGTGAAACTGACCAGACATTTATCATACTGCCCGACCTCCCTTATCAGATATTCATTACCTTTGAAGCGTCTGCAAAGATTTTTGCAAAACCAGAAATCTGTGTAATCGCTGCACGTTCAAGCTGACGGTCAATGAGTTTGTCGAATTCTGTCATAACACCGCCTGCAGTCACCATTTCAAGTGAGCAATTCTTGTCAAGACCAATAAGTGTATTTGAAATGTCATTTGATTTGATGAGTTTTGCACCGAGTGGTGTAATCATTGCACCTTTTCCGTGGAAGTTAAGTCCTGCGGGTGCGTCACGGAATTCGGGCATTGTGAGAAGCTTCGCAGTAACATCGGGTGAAGCAATAAGAGTGTTCATTTCATATGGTGAGAATGAATTCCAAAGTGAAATTAAATCCTCATAAGAAATTGAGCCTGCAGTTGCAGGGCTGATTTCAGCGGCAGCGTTGTTGTTGCCGTCACCGTTAATGAGCACATTTACTGCATCTTTGAACTGTGTGCGGGCAATGTATGCACCAATCTGACGAAGTGTAACTGTAAAAAGGTCAAGACGCTGAAAACGAATTGCCTCATAAGATGCCACGAGCATTCTGCCACGCTTTTTGAGAGTAACAAGGTTGTCCTGAGTGTGAACAACTGTTTCGGGGATTGTAGCACCCTCGGCTACGTCTTTAAGCTCCTTTTCGTCAGCGGTGGGAACAGATGCGATTGTTCTGTAGTCAAGTGAGTTGATGTTTGTCTTTGTTGCTACAATGTGGTCAAGGTTGTTTGCTTCTTCAATACCCTGACGCACCGCGCGTGACACATATTCAGGGAAAAGCACAGCAGAATCAGTAGTCGCGAAGAACTTTTCAACCGCGTCACTGCCCGCACCCTTTACCTTGATGTCAAAACGCTTTAACTGACGCTCAAATGCATCAAGACCTTCAAGAGAAGTGCCCTTGTAATTTTCGCTTGGGTCAATTCTTTCAAGCTCGGTCAAAAAGCCCTTGCCTGTGCCGTAAAGTCCCTTATCAAGTTTAATTGTTTCAAAATTAGCCATAGTTCATATCCTCCTTAAAATTTAAACTGACTGTTTGAATTGTTGTCGTCTTTGTTTTCTTCAACATAAAGCTGAGAAGTAATCGGGGCAACCGCCATTGCCTTTTTTGACATTGCATTTTTAAGTGCCTCAAGATTTTCGGTTGAAAGATTTTTGAGTATTTCATCAGCACATTCCTCGTTGATTTCGGGGAATGCCAACGCAAAGCTTATCTTTGTTTTGGCACAAAGGTCAGCACGGTATTTTTCACCGTCAGCACTCTTTCTTTCAAGATTTTCAATATAATCTGAAAGGCTTTTAAGTCCCTCACCCTCCAAGGTGAGTGACTTACCCTCTTTAATGGATTTTAAAATATTTTCCATAGATTTCTCCTTTTTAAAAGATTTTGTAACTCCCGCATTTCTCTGGGCGGGAACAGCCACAAATGACCATTCATAAGCATCACAAATATCTGTGATAGTCTTGTAACAGACTTTACCGTCATATTTTCTGCCCGCAATGTGTGAGCAATTTTTCTCGCCACAGATTGAACAAACTCTGCTTTTTGATGCACAACTGATGCTCACTTCTTTTTTAATTCCGCTTTCAATATCGCGGATAAGAGAATTGTTTTTCTCGCTTCGCACCGTGTAACACCAAGCCTTTAAATACATATATGGCAAGCCGTCGGAAGTCTTTTTGTTTTGAGCCCTCAAGAGCTCTGTTTTGTATGTGCGGCAGGTCTGGTCGTCTGAACGCATACTGTGATTTTGAATTCCCGTTTTGCCTACAAATAACTTTTCAAGAGATTTGAGTGCATTTTCATCAAACCTTTCAAAATCGCGGTCAATTTCATTGTCACAAAGAATAACGCTGAAGCAGAAAACATCTTCGGGAGCAAGCGTTTTAAGTGTAAAATTGTTTATTAAGCTCATATCTTCAGCGGTGGGAGTACCGATTTCGTTTTTACCCGAATAAGATTTAATTATCATTTCTTTTCACCTCCCAAAGTCTTTGCTTGTGCAATGTAAAGGTCAGCCTTTGCTTGCTCAACTGTGTCTTGTAATGTGATGTCGTCCCATATAACCTCAACTCCTGAACTGTTGCCCAAGAAACGAAGATACATTGAGCAAATTTTTTCAATGACAGGTGTGAGAATTCGTCTGTATGCCCAAAGCTCTGTGGTGAGCACGTCAGCTTGCTGCGAGGACATTCGCTCCGTTGTGCTCCAAGAAAGACCGAGCATAAATGGCGGAATAGAGAGCTTTGCGACAATCTGCTCAAGCATTTGTTTAACAGGGATTTCGCTGTCGAGAATCTGTCCGTCTGCGCCGATTACCTTAATCTGCACATCGCCGACCGCCACAAAATCCTTGACACTGCCTTTTTCCATTGCGCTTGCCCACTCTTTTGCAATCTGCTGTGCGCGTTCTTTGGCATAAGCACGGTCAAGCATATCTGAGCCGGGGTTATATGTAACCGCATAACGCAGGTTTCCTGCACGCTCCCAGTTTTGTCCCATCGAGTCATAGATTTTCAAAAGTATCGAAGCCACAAAGGGAAGCCCTTTGAGAATTGAATTGCCCGTAATACTTCCTGCCTCGGCATTAAGTGCCGAATACATAACCAAATCCTGATATTTAACGGGAGTACCGTCAACACTGTCGGGCTTGCACACGAGAATTTCATTGAAATTCAGCGGATTACGTTTGAGATTTATGTTTCTTATGGGCACATTATAAAGAGAAGTAATACCGTTTTCGCTCGTCACAATTTCGCCCGCCGCCGTGCCATAGGTGAGAAGCTGTTCAAAATATGTGTCAATGAACTGCTGAAGTCCAAAGCCTGAGCCCACATTCACATTGCGGATAAAATTTTCTAAATCCTTTTGATTTTTGCCGTTGCAGGATTTCACGGTGAACCCGCCCGTAAGACGTACAAGCTTATAAATTGCGGTGTCAATCAGCGGAATTGCCTCGCGTAGCATTTTGTAAAGTTCGGGCTGACAAACTGCAGAGGGAATGTAATTGCCCAAAGCATCAAAGGGATGTGAATGTGAGGTCTGCGGTGAACTTGTGCAGACCTCTCTTTTGCCTACCTTATCAAAAATTGACAAATAATTACCTCCTTTCGATAGGGAT